>JAJRPE010000039.1 GCA_024280935.1 Candidatus Hydrogenedentota bacterium | reverse complement strand
CGTCCGTTGGCTCGAAGATCTCCGCATGGAACTGCTCCGCCAGTACTACCCCATCAAGCGATTTATGGATGAAGGCGTGGCCCCCATTCTTGCTTCCACCCACATCACCTATAAAAAGGGCATCACGCTCTACGACGAACCAACCGGATTCATGTGGTGTACCAAACTCGGTCGCGCCACCATGAACCTGGAATGCAACATCCAGATCGGCGAAGCCCTCTGCGCCCACGCCACCCACCGGGTCATGCTGATGAACTTGGAGACCGGGAGGCCGTCGCGCACGCCGCAGGAGCTAATCGACGCCTTTGACGCGGGGAATGGGTAGGGGGTTGTATCTCCTTGCAGCAGGGATGAAAAAGGATGGTAGAATGATGACAGCGGCTGCTATGCGCTGCTAACGGAAACTTGTAAGGAAATTCCGATGCGATATCGCGTACTGATCGAACAAGATGAGGATGGTGTATACGTGGGCGAGGTTCCGTCCCTACCGGGCTGCATTTCACAGGGCCAAACACGCACAGAATTACTCGACAACATGAAAGAGGCGATTGCCGGATATGTCGAGAGTCTTGAAGCGTATGGTGAACCCATCCCGCCCTCTATCTCGGAAGAGGTGGTTGAGGTCGCGCCGTGAGTCCGTTGCCGGTCGTTGCTGGCCGCGATGTACTCAAGGCGCTCGGGAAGATCGGATTTGCGCTCGACCGGCAACAAGGTAGCCACATGATACTTCGGCAAGAGTCGCCGCCACACCGGCGCTTGACTGTTCCCGACCATCGCGAGGTTGCCAAAGGGACGCTACGTGTAATTATCCGTCAGGCGGGCCTGACGGTGACGGACTGCTGGAATGTTTCCGTCACCCGCTACGCGGGTTTAGGAGCTTCAGAGCACAGCTACCTGGGGTTGCGCTCGTACCTCGCTTCACCCCAGGCTAAGTTCCGTCATCCACTTCGTGGATTAAAAGAGCACTCGGTTTTTCGGTTTTACCGGTGACACCGGCCCCTTTCAGAGGCTTTCCTCATATCCCCGGTTCTGCTGGTGCTTACTGATTGAGGACTGCATAGAGGTGATCGCCCCCCGTATCACTCAATCTCCCGCCACGTATCCCAATGCCCGCGCTTCTCGCCGGGGTCATATTTACAGGTCACGATGAAGAGATCTTCCTTCGCCAGGCGTTCTGGTGGCAGGTTGACTTGGATGTAGGTGCAGGCGCGGGCGTTCCAGGTTACGTAGCCATCCGTTTCGGAGACGGCTATGTCTTGTCCGTTGAGGTGGAGGGATTCCAGCTTGGCGTTGGGGTAGGGGAGGCGCAGCTTGATGCTGGCTCCATTCGCGATGGACGCGGCGGCAGGCGGTGTTTCGCCTTCGGCAGGGGCCGTTGTCTTCACGCGGTGTGTCACGTACAACTGGGGAGTTGGGCCATTTTGACCGGCGGGCCAGTCGTGGAAAAAATCCGTGAGGACGGTGTGGTTGAGTCGGGGATGTTTCGCCAGCTTGGCCACGGTTTCGCCGAGCTTGTCGTCGTTGAGGTAGGTCTCGGCTTCGGCACTGGTGGCGAGGAAGGCGGTGGCCTGGCCCACCATCGCAGGATCGAGGGTGCCGAAGGTGAACTCATCCATGCGCATCCACAGCTCCAGCCGGCTTGCGCGTCGCGCCTTGGCGGTCTGTCCATAGGCGACCAGGGTGGCGTGGGTGTTGCCCATGATGACCCGGTTCGGGTAGCCGGGGTAGTAGTAGCCCGGCCAGCGTTCGTTGCCGATTTCGAGGAGGCGTTGGTGCCGGATGAGGCCGCTCCGTTCCCAGGCCACTTCCGTGGCGGAGATGAGGGTGTGGAAGTGGTCGTAGAGGTAGGTCGCGGCGTAGTAGCGGGGCTGACCATACCAACTTTTACGGGCCATGGCGGACACACCGGGGCCGTAGAACTGGCGTTCCGCGTCCGATTCGCCCGTGTCCATGGGGAAGCCCGCCTCCAGGGCGGCATCGTTCATCTGCCGGATGATGTCGCGGTGGTAGGGGCGGACCGCAGGGTTGGAGTAGGCCGCGCCCGAGCTTTCAAACATGATGTACTTCTCGAAGTCGAGGCTGGTGCCATGGATGTCGGCGTGGAGGTCGGGCTGGAAACGGTCGAAGACCTGCTGCACATAAACCGCCTCGGGAATCTCGTCTGGCTTTTTGGGGCCGTCCGTGGTCCATTCCGTGTAGATGGGGGTGAAATGGCCTTTTTCATAGCGGTCGGGATCCACCAGCGGCAGGAAGACCACGACTTGCTTGCGGAGAATGTCCTGGGCACGCGGGTCGCTCGACAGGAACCATTCGATAATACTCATGACCGTCGCGGGCGCGCCCCGTTCAATACCGGCGTGGAGGGCGGTGACCAAGGCGTGCTCTTTATTGTCGTCGGGCACGCTCGGGTCCGTCATGGTTACGGAATAGACCGAGCGTCCGTCCACCGACTTCCCCAGTTCTTCCAGTTGGTAACTTGGTTTCTTCTGTGCGGCCCAGTGTTTCAAGACCGCCTCGATCTTCGTGTAGGGTGCCCAGATGGGGGGACCACCCAGTTCCGTCGTGGGGGGTATGCGTGGGGTGTTGGGGTCTTCCTGGGCATGGGTGGTCCAAGTATAGGTCAAGAAGAGGATGGTGAGGAGTAGTCGAGAAAGAATCGTTGTTTGCATTGATAGCTCCAGAGTTTCGCGTGTGGTGCTGGGTGATGCATAGGATTTGTTGGTCGTGCCGCGCGATCCCGAGGTACGAGGGTTCGTGCGCTTGGGGCAATGGCCTGATATTTTTCAGACACCTCATTTGTGCGACGTGGCCGGGCAGTCCAATATCTTCGTCTGTCCTTTGCCTTACTTATTCGCACGAACCCGCCAGGACTCGTTGAAACTCGCCTTCTGGGATCGCGCGGCACGACTGGGCTTCGGCATCGCACTATCACCCGTCCCATGTGCTCGATACAACGGGGCGAGATCCTGACTGACCTGTTGTTTGACTGAGCCATCGCCGTCCGGTATCTTGTTATAACCAATTGTAGAGGTCACACCCCCGATACGCAAGCCAGGCCAATCGCTCAGGAGTTCCATGAAAATTACCGATGTCAAAACGGTCCTGCTTACCGGGCCTTGCACGAATGATCCCTTCCTCAGTGAAACGCGAAAACTCCGCAGTGCGGCCTTTATCGAAATCCACACTGATACGGAGCACATGGGACTGGGGGAGACCTATGGGGGCTATTTCGCCCCGGAGATGGTGCCCTCGATTGTGGACTTTTTTAAGCCCATATTGGTGGGGCAGGATGTGGAGGACATCCCCGAACTTTGGCAGCGCATGTACCAGTGCGGAAATTTCTGGTGCCGCGTGGGGCTGGGACTTATCGTCCTGAATGGCGTCGAGGCCGCGCTGTGGGATCTGAAGGGGAAGCTGGAGAATAAGCCGGTCCACGCCCTCCTTGGCGGCGCGAAGCACGAGCGGATCATGGCCTACGCCACGGGCGGCTCCAGCAATTATCCCCTCGACAAATTGTCGCGCAAGATGGACCATTACCTTGGCCTGGGCTTTCGGGCTTTCAAGGTGGGGGCGGGTTCCCACAGCGTAGAGGCGGGTTTCCAAATTGAGCGCGCGCCCGAAGCCGCTGCCGCCTTCGAGGTTGCAAAGCTGGAGCATATTCGCACCCACGTCGGGCCAGACGTTGGCGTGATGATGGACGGGCACATGGGCAACTCGCCCAAGGGCCAGTGGAAACTGGAAACGGCGACGGCGGTGTTGAAGGCGCTGGAACCCTACAACTTGGTGTTCTTCGAGGAACCGCTCCACTACACCGACCTGGAGGGCTACGCAGGACTCTGCACGGCGACCTCGGTGCCCGTCGCGGGGGGGGAATGCCTGACGGGGGTCTGTGAATGGCAGACCTTCATCGAGCGAGATTGTTTTGATATCGGCCAGCCCGATGCCTCCTTCACCGGCGGACTCTCCACCGTGGTCGAAGTGGCTGAGATGCTGGCCGTGCGCAAACGCAGCATCGCCACCCACGCGTGGGGGGCTGGGGGTTCGTTGATGCAGAATATCCACGTGGCTTTCGCCTGTGCCAACACCACCATCGTGGAAATCCCGCCGGACTATGGTCCCTTGCACAGCGAAATTGTCGGGGACTCCTTCCAGATGTGCGATGGGTATGTTTTGCCGCCGGAAGGACCGGGTCTGGGCATTGTTCTCAGCGACGAGACCAAGGCACGCTTCCCTTTCAAGCCCGGAAGCGGTGAGTTCAACGATGTGCCGGGCAAGAACCTGGCCGAAATGGATGCGAAGTTAAGCCGATGACAAAGATACTGATAGATGTGCCCGTCTACGAGCCGGGATTGGATCGACTAACGGCCCTGCCAGGCGTGACGGTGGAGTTTTGCAACCCAATCTCGGACGATGCCGTTGTACGGCCCAAATCGTTGGTGAAAGACGTGGAACTTCTTTTTTGCGCCGCGCCCCCAGAGAACCTCGACGACATGACGCGCCTGAAATGGCTCCAGATCGCCTCCTCCGGTTTTGAGCACTTGATTCCACTTGGCTTGCCGGGCCGGGGCATTCGTGCGAGCAATGCACGGGGTGTCTTCGATATCCCCATCGCGGAATGGTGCATCGCCATGATGGTGAACCTCACCCGCGATCTTCCGCAGATGTTTCGCAACCAGCAGACCGCCCATTGGGACCGGGGTGAACGTTTTCAGACGGAAATTCGCGGTAAGACGGTGGGTTTCTGGGGCTATGGCGGACTTGCCCGGGAAACGGCACGCATGGCCAAATCAATGGGGCTGCGCGTTCATGTGTTGGCCCGAAACGGCGTGCAACCACAGGAAAATGTCTACTGCGTTGAGGGGACGGGCGACCCCCGTGGGAAGTTTTTTACCGCATGCTTTTCGTACCCGCTAAAGGAGGCTTTTCTATCTACCCTCGACTACCTTGTGATGGGCTTGCCGCTGAACGAAAACACACGCGGTATCGTGACTGCCGATGACCTGCGCACACTGCCATCGACCGCAATATTGTTGAACCCGGCGCGGGGACCCTTGGTCGAGGAGGAAGCCCTGCTGCAGGCGCTCCGTGAAGGTTGGATCGCCGGTGCTGCCCTGGACACCCACTATCACTATCCCATGCCGCCCGACCATCCGCTGTGGTCGATGCCCAACGTGATTATGACTCCCCATATTTCAGGATCCACCATGAGCACGCATTTTTTCGAGCGGGTCTGGGATTTGTTTGTGCAGAATGTAGAGCGCTACCAAGCGGGGGGGCCGCTGTTGAACGAAATCGCGCTCGCTGCGTTGGGGGGAGAAAGCGTATGAAAAATGGACGTGGCTTGTTGAGGACGCTTGTGTGCGCGGTTGTTCTAATTCATACCCAAGCGTTGGCCTTCAACGTGATGCCCAGTCTGAACTCCTACAAAAAGGTATCCGCCGAAGATGCCGTCCTCAAGGCCAGGGAACTCAAATCCGACGGCGCGTGGTTCATCACCCAAAACAGTGATTTCACCGACTCCGAGTGGGGATCCTATTTGCGTTTCTCGGTGGATATCACGTGTCGGAAGACAATCCCGAGAGCAGCAAGTCCTACGACGACTACGTGCGGATTAAGGGTGCTCCCCCGGAGGATGCCATGTGCTACAACGAGACGGGCGGGCTTCCTGGCGGTACCCTGCTCAGCGATTCCCAGATCGATGTCCAGTTTAAGTCCCACGGGAATCGTCCAATCATCTGTTTGACACGCAGTTATGGAGGCCCCTGGAGAACGGAAACCGACCGTTGCCTCAAAAACACGAAGCTTCGCGGTATCTGCCTTGAATACGTGAAGAAGGCGCTGCTGGAAAATATTAACGCTCCGGCAGAAGGCATTAGGGCAGTCCTCAAGGCCAGGAAGCGGGTCTACATACTCCTTCACGCTGCGGGCGATGGCTGGACCCTGGAGGAGAACAAGAAGATCATCGAGAACCTGAACGCCTGGTGCCCGGAAGCGATGCAGAATGAGAACGTCTATTTGGTTTATCAGAATTACAGTGCGGAAGCCGAGGGTTGGTTCGGCCCTGGCGGCGTCAAAGAAGCGATAGACCAAGCGTGTGAAATGCCGAACTACACGGGCAGACGAAAGAAACAGTCTGCGTAAGAGAACTCGTTCACGACCGGTCATATTTTTGTCTCCTTCTTCCCCTCCTGGGAGGGGTTAGGGGTGGGTTATAGCTTGGTTCAGGTTCATAGGGGACTGACACGGACCAAGTGCCTCCGGCATGCAGGAGGAGTACGACCTTATGCACCGAATCCTGTGGGATCAAGGGTACTCAAAGGTCCGTGGCTGTCCCGTCGTTGGCGGGAGAGATCCACGAATTTTTTCGCCAACGACGGGACAGCCACGCCCATTAAAGTATCTATCGTTGGCTCAAGCGGATGTTTGGAATTTTACGTAAACGAGAATAATCCACGCTATACGGGGCGTGTCAGTCCCTGAACTACCCTTGGAAGCGTAGCATTTGTCGTGGTCGTAAATGGCTACACGCAAGAGAACCCATAGTACCGAAAGGAAGGCAGCCGAGTTTATGAAACAATGTATTTCTATAATCCTGTTACTGCTCCTGGGGGCAGGCAATGTGTATGGTACGGAAAAATCCGCCCCCTTGCTCCTTCCTCAGGGCGGGGTGATATCCCTGAAAACCCCTGCGGGCCAACCGTTTGGAATTTGGGGCACCAGGGTGACCTATCCCGCGCCCACGTTGTTGGTTTTCTCCGCGACGATTGAGGAATCTCTTGGCAATCCCTACTACCGCCAATGCGGCAACGCCCTTGCTGAGCAGGGTTTTCTCCTGGTCTCCCTGGATCTGCCCGGCCATGGTGTGGACGAGCGCGAGGGCGAACCCAAGGGGCTGGCAGCCTGGCGCTTTCGCAGTGACCAGGGCGATGATTTTGTGGCCCCCTTCACGACGAAGGTCCGGGGGGTGCTGGATTATTTGATTGAGGCGGGCTACATCGACCCCGAACGTATTGTCGCCTGTGGCACGTCACGGGGTGGCTTTATGGCCCTGCAGGCGATGGCCGCAGATGAGCGCATCCGTGCTACGGCCGCATTTGCGCCGGTTACGGCCCTGTCGGCACTGCGCGAGTTTGACGGAGCGACCAATTCCGAACATGT
>JAJRPE010000038.1 GCA_024280935.1 Candidatus Hydrogenedentota bacterium | reverse complement strand
TCGCCGCTGGCCCAGGCACTGGTCCGGTAGTCGAGAAGTTGCCACTGGGTAGCCTTCGCCGCGTTGGCGTAGGCCATGGCCGCCACCACCGCCGATGCCCCGCATAGGGAACAACGTTGGTCCAACACACCGGCGCAAAGCTTCTCTTCATCTTGCGTCAACACTTGCTCCAGCGAGTACCGGTCTATTTTATTGGCGTCTTTTTCGCACAAGAAATGAGACAGGTCGGTGGAGGCTATCACCAGATCATCTTCCCCCAGGCATTTGGCCAGCTCCACGCCCATGGCGCGGTGCATTTCATCGGGACCACCGCCAAAGAGGACAGGGACCAACTGGAACTCTCCCTGCAACACGCTCTGCAAGTATGGCACTTGCACTTCCAAGGCGTGCTCGCCGTAATGGGCCTCCGGGCACACGTTCCCAAAGCAGTCCGCCAGGTACTCGGCCAATTCCTCGTCAACCGGCACAACCCCCAGGGGTGTCTCATAGCCGCCGTGGTCAAACAAAGAAATCCCCTCGAATTGAAACTGGTGAGAGCAGCCCAGCACGACAACGCGGGTCGGCGCTTTGCCCAGAAGGCGTTTGAAGGCATGGGCGGCGGTCAAGCCGGAATAGGGGTATCCCGCATGAGGCGATATCACCGCAGTCACAGCCGTGGGCGCGGGCTCGACGGGTGCCGCCGCCAAGTGGCGTTCAATGGTCTTTCGCAGTGCCGTGGCATCGGCTGGATAGAATCGTCCGGCTACCGCAGGCTTCCGTATGCGCATCGCCATTTCCTCCCGTTGGCATACCCGTAAGCTCTTCCTTCATCATAGCGGAATCTGAAGAAATGCGAAAGCCCTCAAGGAGAAAACGTCGGGTGCCACGGATAGTCCGCCGTAGGCGAGATTACCCGTGTAAGTTCCTACAGGTGAGGAAGCAAAGCACTTCGCTCCAAGGACCGTGGCACCCGTAGCGATGTCTTATGGATGAGAGAAACTTGGTCAGGTGGACACGGGCACCTGAGGTTCTTGCATCGGGGGAGACAGGGAATATATGCTTCGCCCATATTTACCCTACATTTCCCCAGTCCAAAACACTATCATCCAACATAGGATTTTCCCATGACCACCATTCTCTCCTGGAACGTCAATGGCATGCGTGCCGTGCTGAAAAATGGGTTTATGGAATGGTTTGAAGCCACCCAACCCGATATCTTGTGCATCCAGGAATCCCGCGCACTGCCCACCGATTTGGATGAGACAATACTCCGTCCCCCAGGCTACACCGCCCACTTCAATCCGGCGAAGAAAAAGGGCTACAGCGGCACGGCGACCTTCATTAAGGACGGCCTTACACCCTTGTCCGTCAGCAACTCCGGGGTGGAGCGTTTTGACGATGAGGGTCGAATTCAGGTGCTCGAATTTGAGCAGTTCACCATCCTGAACGGCTATTGGCCCAACAGCCAGGCCAAGCGTGCGCGAATCGACTATAAACTGGACTATTGCAAGACCAAAACGCGCATCGCGAACAAACTCGTCAAGGCGGGCAAGAACGTGATTCTCTGCGGCGACATGAATATAGCCCACCACGAAATCGACTTGGCGCGTCCGAAGGACAACGAAAATAATGCCGGCTACTACATCGAAGAGCGCGAGGCCATGACGCGCATTTTGGGCCATGGTTATATCGACACATTCCGCCACCTCCACCCGGAAGAAGCAGACCAGTATTCGTGGTGGTCCTATCGCACGCGGGCACGGGCACGAAACATCGGCTGGCGCATCGACTATCACTTGGTTAATGAGGCCTTCATGCCCCGCGTGACGGACGCCTTTATTTTGCAGGATGTGATGGGCTCGGACCACTGTCCGGTGGGGATTACGGTAGAGTAAACGGCATTGGACAGAGCGTGCGACCCTTTTTATTGGGCGTGCAAAGACGCAAAGACAATTTTTTGTAAGTGTTCACGACCCGTGGCATCTTGCTCCTTAAAAAACAACCTACGGGTGCCACGGGTAGGCCTCTCAGGGCTTACCCGTGTGGTTCCTATCAGTGGTGTGAGCGGGCCAGATTCAGAGACAGCGGTTCTTGCACGGGTAAACCCTACCGGGCCTACCCGTGGCACCCGCAGGTCTTTTTGTCGACTATCGTTGCCAGTGCCGTGAACGTTTACATTTTTTCTTTGCGCTCCTTGTGTTCTTTCGTGGCTGAAAAATTCAGTTACGGCCAGCGACTGCCCTAAGTCATCTTGCAGCCAAAAGGATTCGTTCCTATCAGGGGTGCCAGGATGCAGTTGGCTTGAATATGAAAATTCCGAATGTGCCAGAGGTCGAGCATGACAGAATCTACACGACAGGGTATCAGGCAGGACACACGGGAACGTATCACGAAACTGGGCTTGTTTATCGTTTTCGCTAACACGCTGATTGTGTTCGCACTCTTCCTTATCGTCATGATTCTTCCCCTGTTCATCGAAGCACTGGACGAGCCAATTGAGGGCCTTATACAAGCGTCATTACGGAATCATATCATCCTGCTCACGGTTCTGGCCGTGACCACCATCGACCTCTTGGGGTTTGGAATTCTGCTGATGAGTCTTTGCGTGTGGAAAATACGGCACAAATGGTTCTATCGGTGGATGCAGGCAACCAGCGTGGCCGTCCTTTTCCATGGCCCGGTCGGAATTCCAATGTACTTTGCGGTCAGTCGATATCTTGAGATGCACGAGCACGAGTTTCTTGACCCAGACAATGCAGTCCGGCAACCAGTGTCCACAATTGTCTGACCGCTGTAACCATTGTTGCCAAGTCTTTTTTCCAGAATCGGAGCTTTTCCAATGACATCCCCCGTCACCACCAAACGCGGCGACAGCGGCACCACCTTGATTCTTGGTGGTCAGCGACTGTCCAAATCTCACCCCATCCTGGAGACGACCGGGAAGGTTGATTCGCTGCGTGCGCACACCGCCCTGTTGCGCCTTCAACTCATCGAGCAGGGCAATGAGCAGCAGCGCGAACTCGTGGAACCCCTCTTTTGGCTCCTCCACTGCTATTTCCTCATCGGAACGGCGGTGAATGACCCGGAGTGTGTTCACCCGGAATATCGGCAGACCGATCTGGGAGAAGCACATTTGGCACGCCTGGAATCGATTCAGACGGCGTTGGAAGGCAAGCTGGCCTTACCAAAATCCTTCATTGTGTCGGCCTCAAACACGTTGTCGGCGCAAGCCGACGTGACTGCCACCGTGGCTCGGGAATTAGAGCGTTCCCTGGTGCAGTTGAAAGAGGAAGTGCCTGCTTTTGACGTGGTGACAATATTGGCCTTTGTCAACCGCCTGAGTGATTCTCTCTACATCATGGCCCGGTTCCTGGAGCAGGGCGATCACGTGCCCGTGGACTATGGGGTGTTGGAGTAGGAATGCGGGACGAACCAAAGCCCTGTCAATGGAGGCTAAACGGAATGAGTAATTC
>JAJRPE010000037.1 GCA_024280935.1 Candidatus Hydrogenedentota bacterium | reverse complement strand
GAGAGGAGGTCCGGCATGGCAATCTCTGGAATGGCGACGAATCCACCCGCTGGATGACAACGCGCCAGCAGCCAATCCCCAACCTCCTGGGGTACGGGCTGGTCGAGTTGCCGCATCAGCGTGACGGCGGCGGCGGTTGCGGGCGTGATACCTGTTTCCATGCCCGCCACGTTCCCAAAGGCACCATCCGCCGTTCGCAGTCCATTCACACAATTGGCAAGTCGCTCGGGGGTGGGAATTTCCACGCCCATATCCTGGTAGGCGCCGAGGGCGAGAAAGCTGTGGTACAGCGTCCCGCGTTCCTCTTCAGGCGTTGCCGCATAGCCCCCGTCGTCGCTTCGGCAGGTCTCAATTCGCTCCGCCAAAACCGAGGCCTCCTTTTGCGAAAGACCCGGCCCATCCAGGCAGGCCCAACAGCGGGCGAGACAGGAGCGATGAACAAAGTCGAGGGTTTCCCCATCTCTAAAACTCAACAGGTAGGAACGAACCCGCTCCTCAGGCAAGGGCGCGCCCAGGGCGATCAGGCCTTCCAGGCCAAAGACCGTGTAGTAGAGATCGCTGTCCCCCGCACGATCTTTCATTCCCCCAGTATCGTGTATGCTGGATGCCAGAAACTCGACAATGTTGTTGGTGGCATCCTCAAGCAGAAGGGGGGCCAGCCGTGCGACCTGTAGCATTTCTAGCCTCAAACTCACTGCAATATCCTTCGATTATTTGTTCCGTGAAGATTTTCCCTACCACCCTGCGCAGCAATCCTTTGAGGGTTGCGTTGGACAGGAAACGAAGCGAGCGAATTGCCTCCTCCCGATAGGCTTCGAGCAAATCAGTTGCTTTTTGCCGGACTTCCCGCTCCTCGATGATCTGCTGGACGTGCGTTGCGACGTCTGCGTAGGCCTTATCCCCATTCCAAAGCGCGGCGATCAGGTCCTTCTCCTCCTCACGCGTCGCACGCTTGTGGGCAATCGCGAGAATCAGGGACGGGCGCATATCCTCCAGGTCATTCGAATCGCCCCCGGCGCAATGATCTTCCAGGTCGTCGCGAATCTGGTAGGCGATTCCCAGAGATTCACTGTACTTCGCGAGCACATCATGGGTTTCGGAATCCGCGCCGCCCAGGCAGGCCCCCAGGCGCAAGGCACTCTCAAAGGCGGGGGCCGTCTTCTGGCGGAAGATATCCAGAATCTGGACCGAGGAGAGCACACCGCGAAAGCGGGACCAGTAAAGTTCGGTGCCTTGTCCCCGGCACAGGGTGAGGTGGGAGAGGGATGCCAGGCGCAGCATTTCCGATGTGGTGTCGGAATCGATGTCGAGTTCGGAAATGAGCCGGTATCCCATGCCCAACAGGAAATCCCCCACGTTCAGGGCTATAGGGATGCCCTGTTCGACGTGGAGTGTTTCCTGGCCGTAGCGGATGTCATCGTTGTCTTCGATGTCGTCGTGGACCAGGGAGGCTTTGTGAAAACATTCAATGGCCAGGGCGAGTTTTTTAAGATTGGTGGATGGGGGCGGCGGTTTGTCATAGGATTCGCTCTGCAAGGCCATGTAGGCACAGGTAGCAAGATAGGGCCGCCACCGTTTTCCCGATCGGGCGAGCCATTCATAGGCGATCTCGTCGGTCTTGCTCGTTGCCGCACCCAGGAGTTCCACCAGGCTTTCCGGGCTAAACCAGGACTGAACCTCTTTCTTAAGTCCATCCAGGTCGAGGCGGTAGGTCTTGTCGTCTGAGCTGAGATGGATGGTATCCCACACCCAATCGAGATCGACGGTCGTGTTGACACAATCATCCTGCAACAAGGGTATGGCGATGCTTGGCACGGCTGCGGCTTCGATATGGGGGAAGGATTTTTCGAGCACGTTGAGACAGCTTACACCGACAATGACCTCGATTTTTCCCGTTTCGATCATCTGCCGAACGATGGCGGAGCCTTCCGCCACAAGTACGGCATAGCCGAGACGGCCTGCTTCCTCCGTGAGATCCTGGATTGAGCAGAGCCCGCACTCCTTGCACAGGAGCCCGAATTCATCGAAGGGCGCGGGGCATTTGTCCTCGATTCGGAGGCACTTGGGCACGAGGAGGAGGCGGCGCTCATAGGGGGTCTGGGCAAGGGTTTCCCGCCATGCGGCATTGTTCACGAGGACGGCGACGTAGTCCTTGAAGCGCAGGTCCATGCCCAAGCGTTGCAAAAGTGTGGCGGTATGCTCCGCCAGTTCCTCCAGCGTCAACGGCGGCACAACACCGGCGCGATCAATATGCTCCTGGGCTGCCTGCTTTAACTGGTTTCGGACCGTCTTGTCATCGGGAATGTTAGACTGCGCCCGGCGATAAGACTGACGGGGAACTTGTGGCGGAAGGGTGAACAGGGGCTGGCTGGTATTGGCTGTCAGCGTCCCATTGGTGCTGGAGCTTCCGTTACTCCGATTATTGGATGCAGAATCCACAATCTTCCTTTCCGTACGCCCTACGTATAGGCCCCAAAGCCGAAGAACCAGTATTTCTTCGCAAATCGGTACAACCAGTGTTTTTCCGGGATCTCATTGCCAGGATCGTGCTGGCTGTTCCGGCCCACCATCGCCTCCAACTCCGCCATTGCTTGCTTCCGTATTGTGGTGTCCCGACAGTCGTGGCGCTCAACGATCTCTTTCAAGAGGTCGGGGCGTTCGAGCACGATACAACCCCGGGTCGCTTCCGCCGTTTTCGTGCGAAAATCCTGCAAGAGCGCTGATTGCGTTATGGTCTGGTAGATGTCACCATCGTTGTCATGGATGGTCTCGTTGGCGAATTGGATAATTGGGCACGGCTCAACATCACCCCAGGGGCCGATATGGTGGCTGATTCCGGTGACAGCGGGGCACAAGGCCTGCCCTTTGTCGTCCCAGTAGGCATCGATGAAGGCGATAGGTTTTTGGTTTCGCATCTCTACGCCAAAACGCCGCACGGCCCGTACCTGCTCCGGGCGAAGGGCAAGTTCGGGTTTCGCGTCGGGGCCTACCGGCCTGTAGGTGTGGAACCAAGCATAGTGTACGCCGCGCTCGATGAGTTCATCGACCCACTCCTCGCGCACGAGGTCGTCGAAGTTGCTCTGACACACACTCGTGGCTACGCCGACGATCAGCCGGTTGCGTACGCACGCCTCAATGCCCTTCAGTGTCTTGTTGAGCACTTTTTTTCGCCCGCGCCGCTCGTCGCTGACAATCTCGGTGCCCTCCACACTGATAAGGGGGGTTGCGTTTCCAACGCGCCGGAGATCAGCGGCGACCTCATCGGTGATGAAGTGGCCGTTGGTAAAGATCTGAAAGTAGCAGTCGGGATGG
>JAJRPE010000036.1 GCA_024280935.1 Candidatus Hydrogenedentota bacterium | reverse complement strand
CGAAGACGCCCTCGTGGCTTGCGAGGCCGGTGCCGATGCCCTCGGTTTCGTTCTCGCGCCAGAAGCAAAGAAACGCAATCGTTTTATCGAGCGTGACGCGGCGCTGGAAATCATCGATCAATTGCCTCCCTTCATTACCACGGTGGCGGTTACGGTAAACCAGCCCATGATGGAATTGGCGGGACACTTGACCGTCTTTGACTTCGTTCAGCTTCATGGCGAGGAGTCGCCAGCGGATTGTCCCCCCAGCCATGTGACGATCAAGGCCTTTCGCCCCGGTCCCGGTTTTGGCATCAGCGACATGGAGCGCTACCCGGTGAAGGCCTTCCTGTTGGATGCCTATTCCACCTCGGAGCGAGGCGGCACGGGTGAGCAGGGGGACTGGGAGTTTGCGAAGATGGCGGTGGGCACCGGAAAACCAATTATCCTTGCGGGCGGTCTTACGCCCGACAATGTGGCCGAAGCCGTGGGAATGGTGCGGCCCTATGCAGTAGATACGTCGAGCGGGGTGGAATCCGCCCCCGGAAAGAAAGATCATGACCGAATTCGCGCCTTCATCCACAACGCAAAAACATCCCTGGCCTGATGCCCAGGGGCGCTATGGGGACTTCGGAGGCAAGTTCGTGCCCGAGACCCTCATGTATGCACTCGACGAGCTTGAGAAGGCCTACAACGAGGCCCAGGCCGACCCCGCCTTCGAGGCACAACTCGAAGACCTGCGGAAGCACTACATAGGCCGCGAAACGCCCCTTTATTTCGCTTCCCGCCTGACCGAGCACCTCGGTGGTGCCAAAATCTACTTTAAGCGCGAAGACCTGGCCCACACGGGTGCCCACAAGATTAACAACGCCCTCGGCCAGTGCCTCCTGGCGAAACGCATGGGCAAGAAGCGTATTATCGCCGAAACAGGCGCGGGCCAGCATGGCGTTGCCACGGCTACCGCCTGTGCTCTACTGGGGCTCGACTGTGTGGTCTACATGGGGTCTGAAGACATCGAGCGGCAAAAGCTCAACGTTTTCCGCATGCGTCTCCTCGGCAGCGAGGTCGTGTCGGTAGAATCGGGCAGCAAGACCCTGAAAGATGCCATCAACGATGCCCTGCGCGATTGGGTGACCACGGTAGGGGACTCCCACTACGTGCTGGGCACGGTCCACGGCCCCCATCCCTTCCCCCAGATTTGCCGCGACTTTCAAAGCGTCATTGGCAAGGAAGCGCGTCGTCAGATTCTCGATGCGGAAGGGTGTCTGCCCAACACCCTTATCGCGTGTGTGGGCGGCGGCAGCAACGCCGTGGGGCTATTCTTTGAGTTTGTCGGTGATGAAGGTGTCGCCATGATTGGCGTGGAAGCGGGGGGGCGCTCCATGGAACCCGGTGAACACGCTGCCCGTTTCGATGGCGGTCACTACGGGATGCTCCATGGGGCCATCAGCTATGTGCTCCAGGATGAGAACGGCCAGATTGGCGCAACCCACAGTGTTTCCGCCGGACTGGACTACGCCAGCGTTGGTCCCGAACACGCCTTCTTTCACAAGAGTGGCCGGGTGACGTACACCCACGCCGGTGACGAAGAGGCTTTGGCGGCTTTCCAAACGTGCAGCAAGCTGGAGGGCATCATCCCCGCCCTCGAAAGCGCCCACGCCATCGCCGAGGTTATCAAGACCGCGCCCGAGATGGCGAAAGACGAAATCATCATCATGAATATGTCGGGACGTGGGGACAAAGACGTAACACAAGCCGCCCGGCTCATCATGCCGGACGAGGAGATATAGTAGTGAACCGCATCGATCAACGATTTCAGGATCTGAAGGCTGCGGGTAAAACGGCCTTTATTCCTTACATCACGGCGGGTGACCCCACGCTCGCCCAGACCGAGAAAATTGTCTATGCCCTCGAAGAAGCCGGGGCCGATATCATCGAATTCGGCATCCCCTTCTCCGACCCCATCGGCGATGGTCCCGTCAATCAAGAGGCAGCCCTTCGTGCCCTCAGGAATAATGTCAGCCTGCGGGATGTACTCGGCCTCATCAAGACGATTCGCGAAAAGTCCCAGGTAGCGATTCTGATTTTTACCTACTATAACCCTGTGCTGGCCTTTGGTCTCGAAGATTTTGCCAGGGAGGCCGCTGCGGCGGGAGCCGACGGCGTGCTGTGTGTGGACCTGCCCCCCGAAGAAGCCGACGGCTACAAGATGGCCCTCGATGCCAATGACCTGCGCACCGTCTTCCTTCTGTCGCCCACCAGCACGGACTAACGCATCGAGCTCATCGCGGAGAAGTCCACCGGCTTCGTTTACTACGTCTCCCGTCTCGGTGTCACCGGCGAACAAGCCGCCCTCGCCAACGACTTGGACAAGGCCGTCGCCAACATTCAGAAACATACCGACACCCCGGTGGCGGTAGGCTTTGGCATCTCCACCCCCGAACAAGCTAAAGCGGTCGCGACGATGGCGCAGGGCGTGGTGGTGGGTAGCGCTATCGTGCGAATGATCGGCGATCTCGGCGAAAGCCCCGAAACAGCACCAAAAGTGGGGGCCTTCGTGAAGTCTCTCGTAGATGCGACGAAGGGGTAGGGCGGTATGAAATGGCGGGGACTGTCTCGCCCAAGTCCGCTGCGTGGAACGATGCAAGCATCGTGTTCAACGCCACAGCGAAGGTATGTCGGGCACCTCAACAGGTTTTGGACACGTCGTGGCCTGGGTCCGGTGTGGCATTCGTCACAGCCCCCTGTTTCACTGGATTACCCCATCGTTTCGAGGTGCGCTAATGTAGCTTAGCCTTCCAGGCTGAGATAGTGAGGGCGTGGGACGTTAATAATCACGTTGCGTTTGGAATGGAAACCATGGTGTTCCGACGGTAGGATCGTGACGGCACTATTCCGTTTGGAAATTGCGTGCAACGCTCGTCGGGCATCGGCTTCCTTCGGAGTTTGCGTGGCCCCTGTCTCAGCCTGGAAGGCTAAGCTACGTGAGCGCCCCTGAAATGCGCAAGGGTGGGCTTGTTGGTGCGAGGTGCCGTTGCTTGTCCTATCGACCAAAGTCAGGAGGGCGGGTTTTCTTACCCGCCACAAGGCGCACGTTGCGCCAGCCAGCGCGTGTTGGCCTGTGCGTGAGCGATCAACCCCAACGTGTGTCATCCCCGCGAACGCGGGGAACCAGTAGTAGCATGGGCGGCCCGCCTGTGTTTTTGAACGACGGGTTGGCCCACAACGTCGCACGGGTGTCCAACACGAAAAACGGCCAGAAGAATGTAGGACAGCCGTCTCGGCTGTCACGGCAGACGGTACGTCTGTCAAACTCTGGGGGCGGTGAAGGGGCTTCAATGGAGGCCGTAAACGGCCTGTGACAACCGGGACGGATATCCTACATTCTACAAACGCTCCCCTCGAAAATAGGTCTACCGTGTCCTGCTTGGACTGGTAGGCGAAGTGGCGGGGACTGCCTCGTCCAAGTCCGCTGCGTGGAACGATGCAAGCATCGTGTTCAACGCCACAGCGAAGGTATCACGGGCACCTCAACAGGCGGGGATGTCCCCAAAGGAACGGACGATGCGCCCGCCGCTGTTTTCGCTGATCTCACGAAGAAAGCCCGCCTCCACCGCCCATTCGCCGTCAAGGGTCTATTCAACGGTCAAAGAACAAAATCGATGCCGCCGTATTTTTATGGGTGGCTGTCCCTATTTCCGCTGTATTTTTATGGGTGGCTGTCCCTATTTCCGCTGTTTCCGTCCCTGTTTTCCGTGCCGCGTGCGACCATGCTCGTACGTACGGGGTTAATTTCCACATAGCAAACTGCCGCTCCCTGGCTGACTACCAGGTGCGGTAGCCGGGGAATTCTGGCGCGAATTTGTTGTGCTGCTCGATCATCTCTTGTTCGTCGAGGAGCGCCATTTTCATTTGGCGGTGGGGGAGGTAGACCACTTCGTAGGCGACCCAGGCCAACCATTTGTCGTTCCCTTGGGTGCGCATGGATTCGAGTTGGGTGCGGCCCTGGCCGTGGTGCATCAGCAGGGAGTTTCCAAAGATCCGCCAGCCATAGGCGGCATCGCTGCGCTGGCATCCGTCGCCATAGTTGCGGAATCCCGTAGCGAGGCAGTCCACGATCACTTTTCGTTTCGTGGCATCCGTTCCGCTGTAGAAATAGCCGAGACCCCAGGCCGCCCGCAGTTGGACGAGGGTGGATGGGTCTTCGCTGGCCAGTTCAATCATTTTGTCCACCAGTTGGATGCGAAACGCCGGGGTTATTTCCTCCCGGAACCCGACCATGCCTTCCAAGGCGTACGAACGGAGAAGTTCGTCTTCCGTGTGATTGACCGCAGCGTCAAAGAGCGCGGGGGCGGCCTCCGCCATGAAGCCCCCTTTCCCCAGTTTATAGAGGGTTTGGATAGAAACCTGCCGCACGGCGTAGTGGGTACTTCTGGCACCCTTCAGCACGGGAGCCAAAGCCTCTTCTCCCAATGCCGTAAGCCCCTCGAAACAGGCCAACTTCATTTGAAAGTAGCCGTCTTTTTCCAGTGCCGACAGGATGCGCACGGCACTGTGGGGTCCATGGACCACGGCCAAGGCGCTGGCTGCGGCGATCCGCACGCTTGACTCGACATCGAGGAGTCCTTCTTCGAGGGTCGAGACCTGCGATTCGGCCTTCAAGGCGGCGAGTGCGTACATGACACGCCGCCGGACCAGGACCTGCGGATCCTTCGCGAGAGAAGCGATCTTTTTGGGCGCTGCCTTCAGCGTGCCTGCCTCCACATCGAGGAGGGCTTGCAAGCGCTGTTTCCAGTCGGTGCTGTCGAGGGAATCTCCATCGATGGACTCCAGGGAGACCCGTTCAATGCCGTTTCGCTTCCAGGTGATGCAGGCAATTGGTGTGAGGTCCTTCTTGATGTAGGGCTTCCAGCCGCTCGCGAAGGGGTCAATCGCCCGAACGGTGAGCTCTACGCCATGCTCGTTGCATTCATCTTGCAGCAACTCAATGGTCGAATGCTGGGCCTCGCTTGGCCCAAGCTGCACCCATAGTTCCTGGACGATGCCTTCGCGGACCCACGTGCGCCAGTCCATCTTAATGTTGCCGGATCCGGGGATGCTTTGGCTCCACCAGGGCTGGACATTGTCGGGATTCTCCGCGTCCACGATGATGGACAGCTTCTTGCCGCGCTTCGATAGTTCAGCCTGCAACTCCCGGAGGAAATCGGTCACAAACTTGCCACGGCAGGCGTACCAATGTTCTTTGTGTTCGGCGGTGAGTGTTGCGCTTCTCAAATCGACATCAGGGTACTTCTTGTTGAACTCATCCACAATGGGTTGGTTGAATCCAAACTCATCTTCGTACAAGATGCCGCAGTTTTCGACATAGGTGTAGAAATTGATGCCGTCGTATCCAAAGCGCTCGATGTTGTCCATATAACGCTTGATGAGCAGCTTTCGCGCTTCGGGATAGCAGAAGGAAATAGGGCCGGGGCAACGTCGTTGTCCCCACCGGTCAACCGGGCACCATTCGGGGTGGGCGATGCGGATTTCATCTTCAAAGGGATGGGGGCCGACCACGCCGATGTCGGGTTGCACGCCCGACTCGAAGAGCCCCGTGTACATGAAGCATTCCATGCCCTGTTTGTGTGCCGCAGCAACGGTGGCCTCATTAATTTTTACGTCCTGGTAGAGATGGTGTTTCCACGCGGTCCAGTCGTGTGCGGTGAGTTTCTCCGACCCCATGCGGAAGTGCTCGTCCCACATCATGGACTGGCCACCCCGCCAATAGAGCCTTGAAACCTGGTAGGTAGCCGCCATCCATTCCAGCATCGCCCCAATCGTTGCGGGGCTATCCACCGGTTCCAGATGGTGTCCCCACAGATGGTCGCCCGTGCCGCAGAATACCTGTAGCGGCATCGTTTTTTCAGCATCATTAGGCGGCTGTTCCGAGGGCTCAGCGGCGCCACAAGGGGGAATCGTGTTGAGTAGCCCTGCGGCCACAGCCCCGCCAGCTCCCAATAGCAGTCCCCGTCGTGAAATATTGTTCGTATTTTTTGAATTACTCTGTATCGTCATGGTCCAATGTCTCCCGAACCCGACGGAGGAGATCGTCGCGTTGGTAGGGCTTCTGGATGAGCACCAAGTCTTTGTCGAGGACGAAGCTGGTATGGATGGCATTCATACTGTAGCCGCTGGAGAACAGCACCCGTATCCCTGGTTGCATCTCCTTGATTTTCTCGAAGACGGCGCGGCCACCCAAATGGGGCATTATCACGTCGAGCAGCAGCATGTCGACTTCATCGGTGTGATCCCAAAATACCCGTAGTGCTTCTTTGCCGTCACAGGCGGTCAGCACGGTGTATCCCGCTTGTTCCAGAATGGCTTGGGATAGGTCTCGGATCGACGCTTCGTCCTCCGCCAGGAGAATAGTCTCGGTCCCGCCTGTCACGGGAGCCTCGACCATGTCGTCGGAAGTCACAACGGAGGACTCGATCAAGGGTAAGTAGATCTTTACCGTTGTGCCTTTGTTGACCTCACTGTATACATGGGTCATTCCCTCGTGCTGTTTAACCAGGCCGTAGACCGTGGAAAGCCCCAGTCCCGTGCCTTCACCCACGTCTTTCGTGGTGAAGAAGGGTTCGAATGCGTTGGCCATGGTTTCCTTATCCATACCACAGCCCGTGTCGGTCACACGAAGAGCCGCGTAGCGACCCGGTGTGACCCAGGAATGTGCCTCACAAAACGCCTCGTCGAGTTCCACGTTCTCGGTCTCAATGCAAATTATGCCGCCAGCAGGCATGGCATCGCGGGCATTGACACACAAGTTCATTAAAATATGCCCAATCTGCCCAGGATCGGCGCGAACGGTCCCAAGATCGTGAGCGGCAACAACATTGAGGGTTATGTGTTCGCCGATCAAGCGCCGTAGCATTTTCAGCAGGTCAACGATCACATCGTTCAAGTCGACATCTTTCATATCAAGCACCTGTCGGCGACTGAAGGCCAGCAGTTGGCGCGTCAGTGTAGCGGCACGCTGGCCCGCTTTCACTATTTCCTCAATGGACACCCGGATGGGACTGTCTGCCTCGGCCTCGTCCAGGGCCATGTCGCCGTATCCGAGGATTACTTGCAATAGGTTGTTAAAATCATGGGCAACGCCGCCGGCCAGTTGTCCGACTGCTTCCATCTTCTGTGCCTGCATCAGCTGCTCCTCAAGCTCTGACTCCCGCGTGATGTCGCGCTTGATGGCGACGTGGCTGATGGTTTTTCCTGACACGTCGTGTACGGGCGAAATTGTCACCTCTTCGGTGAACAAGGTACCGTCTTTCTTTTTGTTGATGATCCGGCCGCTCCATACCTTGCCGTTCCTGAGATCGTCGTATATTTCCGCGTAGAAGGCATCATCGTGTTCTCCGCTTCTGAGCGTACGGTAATCCTGGCCGATAACGTCTTCGCGCAAATACCCCGTGGTGTGTTCAAAGGCAGGGTTGGCGTAGCGAATCGTCCCGTCGACATCAGTGATGACAATGGTTTCGGCAGCCTGCTCGATCGCCATCAAAAGTCGTTCGCGCTCCCTGTTTTCCAAGAGCAACAGTCGGTTGGCCTCCAGTAGCGCGGCCTCTGATTTCAACAGGGCCCGATGGGAAAACCACCGAAATATCAAGGCGATGACGGCCAGTATGGTGGAGCAAAGCAACGGAATAAAGAACAGTGGCCTCTTCCAAAATGACGCTGCGACGGAGAATGAAAACTGGGCCGCCGTTGGGTCAATGTTTCCGTTTTCATCGGTGCTCCGCACTTCAAATCGATAGTCGCCAGGAGGCATAGATTCCGTAACCACCGTGGTCTTCGATTGGAATGGAGGCCAAGGGAATTTCGGGTCCGATGGTGCATTGCGGGGGACGACCCGCCAGGAATACCGCAAATCTCGCACAAGGGTCTGATTCCAGGCATCCCAGGCGGAAAATGAAAAAACACCGATTCCATGCGTGCCGACTTTTGCTGCCCCAATATCTATGTAGGTTTCTGGTCCTTCGCTGTCCGGCAGGTACTGATACAGGCGTTGCTCCTGGCTTCCGATCCAGATGTTTCCCAATGGCCCCTCGGCAAAGCCCATGGCTGCTGCGTTGGGCAAACCGTTCTCAACGGAATAGTTGGTCCAGCGACCATTTACGTATTTCGATAGGCCCTTGCGCCGGTATGCAATCCAGATAGCCCCGTCGGAGGCGGCGAATATGCTGCGGACAGAATTGTGTTGCAGGCCTTCTGCCCGGCTCAGTTGTTGAAAGGTGGCCCCGTCATAGCGATAGACACCTGAACCAAAGCTTCCAAACCAGATTTCGCCTGACGGAGTCGGGCAAATGGCATGGATGTAGTCCTCCGTATTGATGCCGTGGGCCTCACCAAAGTACTCTACCCCCGACTCTGTCCACCGCTCAATTCCATCCTGCAATCCGGCATAGAACACACCCGGTTTTGCTTCCACGACTACATGCACCCGCCGATGTTTGTAGTCGGGGGCATCAGGGAAGGGCAGCCACGTGCCGTTCGTGTACTTATAAACGCCGTCTCCCGCCAGCGCCAAGAGTTGTTCGTCGGAACTAACAAAATAATAACCGATTTCTTCGGGCATCGGCGTGAGTTGCTCGTGGGATTCCCTTGAGCCATCCTCCAATGAGTACGCGCTGAAAGCAAAATCTTGCATCACGTAGATGCGGTCTCGTGCAACGCTTAACCACAGGCCCCGCTCTTCGTTACCCTTCCAGAGTTCGGTGTTGCCCGGCCAAATCTGGTTGTCTTGAACCCACCGTAGGCCATCCCATGGATGGAGGCGAACTGTGGGTTTCCAAGCGCCCCCAACCGCTTGAAATATTTCCCCCCTGAAATTCGCCGCCAAATGGGGCGATTGCGCCGAAAGACGGGATAAGATGGCCTTGGGGGCGCTATCTTTCCCCGTTGTTGTTAAAGCCCTCCACGACGTGAGCGAACCCCGAATCAGGCCCTCTTTTCCACCCAGCCACACCGCGCCACTGCGATCAATTTTAATATTGTTGACTCCGGGAATACCGATAGTAGGCCCCATTTCAAGTATTTCCCAGCCATTTACCAAGCGAACATGGAGTCCGGCGCTTGTTGCAGCGTAAACCTGTCCTGAATCAGATTGTGCCATTTCGTTTACACCGGGAATCGCACGGTCCTGGGGTACCCAGCTTCCCGCCGCGTAGCGATACAGCCCCTCACCGTTGCGCGCTGCTGCCCACAACACGTCTGCTTCCCCTGCAGGGCGCTTCTCTTTGAAGATACTGTACCAACTTGCGGATCCCAGAAATGGATCGCGCTCCAGCACACCGTCTCGCATCCAGAAAAGCCGTTGGCCTCGTACCGAGATCAGCAGCGTGTTTGGGTCAACCTCTACAAGTTGATGGATCTTTTCTCCGTGAAACCCTCCAGGTTCTATCAAAGTTTTCCAGCCCAGCCGAATATCCGATGTGTTCCCAATATCTGGGGTATGGACAAAGACCCGATTGTCCGACGTGCCGACCCAGAGTTGGCCATTGCTCAACTCTTTTACAAAGTAAACATCTGCATTCTGAAATAAGGGAAAGTTATCGGGCTTGAGCACCTCCATCGAATTTCCGCGCACACGGACCAAGCCCTCCCCCGTCCCAATCCAGACACCCCCATCGCGCGCCGCGCACACGGATCGCACCCAGTTATCGGGTAGACCATCGCTTTCCGTGAAATGCTTCCATTCCGTGCCGTGAATACGGTGGACCCCTTCTCCCCAAGTGGCCACCCAAATCGCGCCATCCCGATCTTCGCAAATTCCATTGACTTCAGCAATAGAAACCCCATTGGGATTGGGAAAGAGCCGAAACTCCCACGGTTCTGCTGCCTGCCCAGCAAGGGCGAGGAAAAGAAGCAGTATTCCCAGCCACCAGCGCAGCAACGCGCCTGGCCCCAAGCACTGATCGCACGCCAGCGGCGCGCAGCAATATTGATACGCCATATTGTTCCCTTTTTTTGGAGCAACTGTCCTTAGTATACCTATTGCCCATGCTGAATTTTCAACCGGCCTTTCAAACGCTGAATTTGCAGAACGATGCCTGTCTTTGCTACCATTCGGGACACTTCATGGGGCTGTAGCTCAGTTGGTAGAGTGCCGCGTTCGCAATGCGGAGGTCAGGAGTTCGAACCTCCTCAGCTCCACCATGAAGATTCTTCACCGCCCAGGGAAAGCTTGTATGGCTAACCTTGGGCGGTTTTTCTTTTTATGATGGATACCACGTGCCGCGATGATGCCAAGTCTGGACGCTGGGGGAGCCAGAGAACTCTCTTTGACAATACGCAACCTTCCCCCTCAATATTCATAATTACGATGCAAGCCCTGCATCGCCACGACCATCAACCGAAGGCTTGAGCAACTCTATCATGTACATCAGGAAAAAGAGTTCAGCTTCGTTTTGGAAACATCTATTCCTGCTGTATTCGGTTTCCCTCGTCCTCCGACTGGGATTCGTATTGCTGGTTGGTCGCGGCGATCTAAGTCTCGACGAAATTGAGTACCACATGTTGGCGGCGAACCTGGCAGAGGGCAATGGCTATACGTGGTTCTTTGGTCTGCCTTCGACATTTCGACCTCCAGGGTATCCCTTCCTGTTAAGCGCCCTGTACTTGATTACGGGACCCAACTATTTCGCCGCACGCATCGTGCAATCCATGCTTGCGGCCACACTACCCGGCCTTACTTATTTGTTGGGTAGACAAGTATTCGAGGAAAAAACGGCACGACTCGGCGGATTCCTGACGGCGCTCTATCCACCGCTCATTGTGCATTGCGCCGCCCTTCTAACCGAGAATATTTTCATTCCACTTCTGATTCTCGGAATCTGGCTGCTTATCCTGTCAAAAGGGGGCGAGCGGATCCGGCTACATTTGTTCGCCTCCCTGATAGTTGCGGTCGCTGTGCTGCTTCGACCGTCGTTCACGTTCTTTTTGCCTGTAATCTGTCTTTGGTTGCTATTGAAAGCAAGGAATGCACGCCGGGGATACGCAAGAATTGGAGTGCTGTTGGGCATCTGGATTTTGGCTGTAAGTCCATGGTGCCTGCGAAATTATGAGGTCGCGGGTCAGTTCGTCTATCTCGACACGCGGGCGGGATACAACCTGTTTATTGGCTATCGAGATGGCGCGGATGGCTCGTTCGATATTCGCGCGGCGCAAGAGCCGATAGACGTGTTCATGGCATCGAATATTCCAAAACTGCAACGTGGATTAAAGGAGGAGCTTGCGGAACGCGAAGTTAGACGTCGCCTTTACGACGAGGTTGTATCCTATAAGCAGACGAATTTTCCAAATCATATTCCCGCAGGCACCTATGATTTGTCTGAGGTGGAGAGCGATGTGTTGATGCACGAATGGGGTATGCAGCGCGCCCGTGCCTTTGTAGTGGCCCATCCTTGGAAGGCGTTGAAGCTGATTCCCTTGAAGTTCATGAGCTTCTGGAATCTGGAGCACCGTCTTTTTATCTTCGCCTACTCGCAGAATTTCCTCGGGCCTTTGCCGCCGCCCCTGCTCGCGGGCGCGTTGTCGCTGCTCATCGCCCCTTTTGCGTGCCTCACCTTGCTCGGTGTATTTGGTGCGGTCGGCTGCAAATGGGACCTCGACACCAAGCTGTTGCTGATCGGGATTGTCGTTTACTACAGCCTAATTGTTAAGTGCCAGGACATCGTGGACTGAATTTGGTGCCACGACATCGTGGACTGGGGGATTCTTTGGGGTAGATGCATTTCCAATCCCCTCCCCCCGGGGGGAGGGGATT
>JAJRPE010000035.1 GCA_024280935.1 Candidatus Hydrogenedentota bacterium | reverse complement strand
CCGCATCCTGGAGCAGCAGGTCTATTTCCGGCCGGGAAAGAAGCGCTTCTTCGATGTCTCCGTGGTGCGCCATAATCTCATGGCCATTCATGGGGGGCAAATGGGGGAGCGCATTGTAAATCTCGGGCGCTTTCACGACATTCAGGATCTCTTTGACGAGACTATCGGCTGGCCCCAGAAAGAGAGTTTCGTGCTGAATCTCGGAGCCGGAGAAACACGGCTGCTTCAACTCAGTCCTCTTTAATTCAGCAGAGTATTTGTTGACCAAAATCACTGCTGTCCCAAAGGGGACAGGGTTTCGTTGATGACCAGCTTATCATAAGGATTTTCCCTTCTGAAATCGTGTTTTTTGGGTTGAGGCCTCTCATTGACACAGCGGCCTCGGGTGAGTTGTCTGGCAAAACCGTGTCGTCCTCGGGTGCTGTATCCTGCGCTGGCACTTCGATAGTGGTGAGCGCGAGATCCACAGGGGCCACAGATATCCGATCCACATTCGTCGAGGTTTCCGGTGAGGCCTCCGTCGTCGAATTCGCTGCCAGGTAGGCAACACTCCCCACCACAGCGACAGTCAGAACCGCGACAATCATTGCGCTTTCACCGCTCCCGTGGAAGCAAGGGGCTGGCCGAGTCCGCAGCCCCAGTGGCAACTGAAAATGTTTTTGAACCCATGGTTGATCCACGGGAAGTCTATCCTGAATACCTGACCGATCCAGCTATCCTGGTTTGCCCATCCGATGCCACGCTGACGACGGATGCATGGACGACCGACGTTGGCGGCACTTATTTCCACAAAGTGTGTGAGGGTGACGACGACCATGGCAGCCGCGCTGGTCAGGACAGTTATCTCTACTTCGGGCACATATTCGACCAGTGCGATAGCACAGACCGCACCATTGACGGTGCTCTTCTTGGCCTCCAGCAAACACGGGCAATATCTGTTTGCAAAGCACCCTGTGGGATGTCGCCGTCCGCACGCTTACCGGTTGGCCGAGCGCCGGCGCCGAATCTGCGATTCTCGAAAATGTGGATCTTGATGGTGCCGCAGCAGCCTTGGGTCAACCCGCAACAGGAGATCATGGAAACAGCGGGAGTGATTCTCTTCTTCGCTATCGTGAAGGCATCGAGCGTTTCATGATCACCGACATTAACAATGCCGCTGCGAGCGCGCAGGCACAGTCAACGATTTCCGTCTACTTCGATATTGTTGCGACAACACAGAGCATCGGTGACGTGGATTTCAGTCACATACCCGGCGGCGCAAACGTACTCTACATGGACGGTCATGTGGAATTTCTCAAGTACAGCGAAACGGGTGACGCGCCTGTAAATGGTGTCGTTGCACGCGCGGTTGGCGCCATCATCAGGTAGTTTTTGCAGCAGCCTGGATCACACCAGAGCCGTCCCCGTTCGGGGGCGGCTCTGCCTATATGATTCTGTTCAATGGAGAGGCAAGCATCGGAGTCCAACATGTTTTTCGCTTTCCAGAACCTCTGGTCTGAATTGCGATAATTGCGTGACTTTATCGGGGGCAGATTGCTTCCGTATACTGTGTGCATACTCGACGCTGATTTCCGTCAATTACGGCTTCTCTGTGTCGCCTCTCCCATTTTCTAGAAAGCCCCTGAATTTATGTCTGCTAACCGAACCAAGCAATGCCCAGCCTGTGATAAGCCCATGGCCGCCAACCGGGGGGTGTGTCCCGAGTGTGGTCACCAATCTACCTGGTTCAAGTTCCGCCTGTACTTTGGATGTGCTGGGGCCTTGTTCGCCTTTATTGTCATCGTCATTATGGCGATCAACGTCCTATTCGGGGCGACGTAGATCAGCAGGGCGAATGAGACTTCGGGCTTTCCGGCTCGCAGCAAGAACAGTGTGGCGCCTCAGCCAAACAGCTCCACCACTGGTTTGCCAAGCCCGTCTTTGGTTACGAAGAAGGGGCGGCCCTCAACCTCGTAGCCATGGGTGGGGGGAATGCCCAAGGCGTGATACATCGTGGCGTGCAGTTCGGATATATGAATCGGCTTGTCTACCGTCTTGCAGGGCCGCTCGTCCGCAGTCTCGCCATAGTTAAAGCCTTTCTTGATGCCGCCGCCAAAGAGAAGAAGGCTGCCCGCGTCCGTAAAATGACGGTGCATGCCATAGTGTTTCATTTCAGCAAGTTGTTGCGGCACCGCCACCTGATCCTTCACCAGCTTTCCCAGCTTGCCTTCCATAACCATATCACGACTGAATTCGCTGGCGAGAATAACCAGGGTGGTATCCAGCAAACCGCGTTCTTCGAGATCGAGAATAAGCTGGGCAATGGGGGCGTCAATCGTCGCCTTCAGCTCCTTCATGCGCGTGTGCCCGTTTTCGTGGGTATCCCAGCGCTTGAAGGGTTCGTATTCGGTGGTTACCTCGATAAAACGGGTACCCGCTTCGCACAGACGCCGCGCCAGAAGACAACCCAGGCCGAACTTGCCCGTGTTGTAGGCGTCATAAACATCCTGAGGCTCTTCGGACAGGTCGAAGGCCTTTGACGCCGGGGAGGTCAAGAGGCGGTAGGCGTTGTCCATGGAACGCAGGAGTGATTCCTGCTGGTAATCCGTTCCGTATTCGCCGATAGGGCTTGCCGCCACCAGTTCCTTAAAGAGTTTGTTGCGATTCTGGAAGCGGCCCATACTCATTCCGCCGGGTGGGCGCACCGTGGACACTGCATCGGCGGGGTCGGGAATCATGAAGGGGCCGAACTCGCTGCCCAGGAATCCCGCCGTGTGAAATGCCTTGAGTTCTTCGGCCTCGCCCACGTTGAACTTCTGGCCAATATCGATGAAGGCGGGGAGGTCGGGATTGATGGGGCCGAGGGTCTTGGCCACCCACGCGCCGATGTGGGGCGCGGCCACGGTAATGGGCGGCGCATAGCCCGTATGCCAGTGAAACTGGTGGCGCGAGTGCAGAATAAAACCAAGATCCCCCGCCGTGTACGTATTGCACACGGTGCCCCGATCCATGACCTGGCCGATTTTTTCGAGTCCCTCAGAGAACTTCACCCCATCGATCACCGTTTCTACGGCAGGGAAGGTGCTGAGCACTCTATCGGGATTCAGGCCCACCTCGAAGGGCGTGTGGTGCTTCGGGTCGAAGGTATCCGTGTGCGCCATGCCGCCAGCCATCCACAACACGATGACGCGGTCTGCCGTTGGAGCGATTTTGGCCGTCGGAGTGTTCGCCCCGGCCAAACGCGGCGAACCTGCGGCCAACGCGGCCAGGGTCGCGGCACTGGCCGTCTTCAAAAATTCTCGTCGCTGTATTGTCATGAGATTAACCTTCTAAGCAAAAAAAGGACTGACGCAAGCGAAGCGAGGTACGAGCGCAGACGGGTCTGTCCCTTTTCTTGCGGCGCACCCCAATATAGCTCAGTTCCTTGTAGAATTTTTCCGATACACACTATCAACTCTGTATTTCCTGCCACTAATATATCAACTGAAACTCTGGGAGCATGGTGAGGGACCACAAGAGATCTTCCAATCCCTCCTGGCGCAACTCCTTACCCACCACGCGGTAGGCCAATTGTATTTCTCTCACCGAAGGGGATCGTTGCAGGCCATGTTGGTAGAGCCGGATTATCAAGCCTTCTGGCGTGCCGTCCCATTGTTGCGCAAGGGCCTCGGCGCTCAACTGGATTTGCTGGAACATCGTCACCCCGTTACTGAACTCCAGGGTCTGCAAGGTCGTGCCTATGGTTTCTCGCCGGGTCGTTATCTGTTCTCGGGCCGTGCGGCCCAATGCCTTGGAAAGGGAATCTGCGGGCACCCGCCATGCGCGAACCTGCATCCTACGACCCGCCACCGTGTCGTCACCCGCCTTGGCCGCTTCATTCTTGCCACCCGCCGCAGCCTTGGCAAGCGCCTCTTGCCGCGCTATTTCCTCCGGCGTTTTGTCCTGGGGCAAGATGAATTTCGGATTCGCCTGCCATACCCCCGTCAAGGTAGACAGGGCATCGTAAAAT
>JAJRPE010000661.1 GCA_024280935.1 Candidatus Hydrogenedentota bacterium | reverse complement strand
GAACCTTGCGCACGCGGCGCAACCCCGTTTCTCTTACGCTCAGGCAGCTTGTCCCACGGCAGCGCACGAACCCGTCAGGACTCGTTGATACTCGCCTTTTGGGGATCGTGCGGCACGACTGCTATTCGTAGCCGTCCTTTTAAGCGCCCTGCGTTCAGTCCAACGGGGTTTATAAGTCGGCAAGCGACTGAAAAACCATTACTCGTTTCACCGAAACGATCTGCGGCATTACGGGAACGGAGGACGCATGTCGAATTTTTTGTTGGGGTAACACGTGTCCAGACGGCCAACACCCTTAAACTCCCCCGCTTCGCTCCTCCGTGTAAGGGTGGCACCCGCAGGTTGCTTTTCAGGATCAAGGCACCATGCGCTGTAGCCGCTACACAAAGTCCCTGTAGCTCTCGGTCAGCGTCGGGGTCACACCGCTGCATTGCTCACGCAGTGTTGCGACTTCGGCCTCGGTGGTGATGGCGCCAAATTCCAGGGAGACTTCGCAGTGTTCCCCCGGCTCAAGCTGGCGGAGGAGGCCCAACTCGTCGTCAATGTGTTTTCCTTGCACCCCGCAGTTGCAGGGCTCCAGGCCCACCACATAGTCTTGCTCCCCCAGCATTTTCCACTCCGTAAAGCGCGGTAAGGCATCCTGGTTATAGCGCACGTAGGCCCCAAACCCCTTGCCTCGTTTGAATCCATCATTCACGATTCCCGTAGTCACGAAGCCGTCATCCGCCGCCGCCATGTCATGAAAATACACCTTCTCATCATAGCCGTGGGTGGGGCCATGGAAGCGATTCCATTCCGCTTTGCCGTCTTGCGCGATGGCATCACGGGGTGCGACGCGGCGGCTTGGTGAAATGAGCTCCGAACCCGCATCCACCACCGGCCAACCGAAATTGCAGTGGTAAAGTAGCATATAGGGCGTCGTGGTGAAACCGTCGTTGGTAATGGTGTCTTCAATCCAAAAACGCTTCGCACCGAGTTTGGTATGCACCCGCCGCGTCAGCGTCAGGTTTTCATGAAACAGCGCGGTCTGTCGCATGGTGCCTTCCACCGAAACGATATAGTCGTCCCCCTGCCATTCCTGGGTGACCTTCACGTCGCGGGCGGGTGTGTTGCCGATGCGCCCATGCAAGCCATTTCCCGAAAGCTCGCTGCCTTCCTCGGGCGCGCCCACATTGTTCAGCCCACAGGTGGTGACCAGTCCGCCGAAGTAGTTTCTGAGCCACCGAATGCCCTCGGCTTCATAATATTGCGGTGCCACATCGCCGGTTGTAGAGCGCCAACCCATAGCCTGCCCATCGAAGGATGCGGTCGCGATATCCAGGCACCGATCCAGCAGGACGGTGATTTCCAGGCCTGCTCCCGTGTGCAAAATGGCCGCACGGGTGGGGCGTTCATTGCCATCGTCCAGTTGCACGACCCGCACACCCGCAATCTGATCCATATTACCCACCCGGCGACGCAAATCATTGACCGAGTATTCTTTTCCGTAGATTCCCATGAGGCCACTCTCCTGATTGGTTCCACATTCAGCCCTTGATATTCGCACATTATGCGCCCCCGGATGCAAGCTGGCTCCTCAATTTATGCTGTTTGGCGCGCTGCGGGGTGTCCATCGATGGCAAAGTGCTAAGCGATTCAGGGATAAGGCTTTACGTAAAAACGGGATTAAATCTCGCAGTGCCCTGCTATTCAGGCGTAAAAACGGAAAGTGGAGCGCCCGATTGGGTCCCATTGTGGCAGAAAATGGGCGGTAAGATACCACCACGAAAGGACTTGCCAAGCATGGACTAAGCCCGTATAATGGAATACGATCATTCTTTTCATAACATTTATACACGATACGTTTTATTCTTTGATGACAGTAAGGAGGCATCGCCCCGTGACGATGACGAAGCGCGAACTTGTAATCCGGGTGGCCAACAAACTTGGCATGACCCAAAGTGATGTGTCAAAAATTATCGAGGGCACTTTCGACACTATTTCACATTCCCTTGCCAGCGGGCAGCGCTGGGAACTGCGGGATTTTGGTGTCTTCGAGGTCAAGACACGGGCTTCCCGGATTGGTCGAAATCCACGCACCGGCGATCAGGTTCCCGTGCCCGAACGGCGTGTCGTTACCTTTCGTCCAGGCAAGCGCATGAAGGAGTTGGTTGCAGGTGGTGGCGGGGAGTCTCTTGACACGACCCTCGCTTCGCTGCCTGGGGAAGCTACGCCCTCTGAGGTCGTCGCACCTGCCGAAGCCCCTGCGCCAGTGCCTGATACATTTTGAGGGGTGTACGGTTGAGTCCTTGAATTTGTCTTGCAGGAGAGGTAGCCATGACAAGTTTATTAGCAAAAGCATTTGAGGATGCTTCAAAGCTTTCAGACATTGAGCAGAATACGTTGGCAAGATGGTTGTTGTCAGAGCTTGAGTCTGAGAGGAAATGGGACCGCGCATTTGCTGAATCGGAAGACCTGCTTGGTGAACTTGCCGATGAAGCGCTTGAGGCTCATGCACAGGGGAAGACCGGAGCGCTAGATTGGTTCGCATTCAGCGTATAATGGCCTACTGAAGAAACTATGCTTCGTCTGGGACGTTGTCTGGAATAATTGGCACCTTCGGTGCAGCGGGTGAATCTGCGTGCAATCGTTACAGCCATGTGGTATGAGTGACCGCCCCGAAGGGGCCCAACAGGTTAGCCCAGGGCAACGCCCTGGGTCAGAATGTAGAATAATTGGCAGCCCTGAAAGGGCGACACAGTGGCCGTGATGTGCTTCTATTGCGCCCTTTCAGGGCTTTGATTTTCTAGTTCCTTTTTTCCCAGGGCGTTGCCCTGGGCTAACCTGTTGAGGCCTTTCAGGCCGAAAACGACATTGCAAAATCATAATTTATTGGCGATAACAGACCCAAAAGGGCCTAAAGAAAACTTGACCACTCACCATACCTGGCCCAACGTATGGCGCTTCTAGCCGTACCCTACTCTGAGTATTCCCATGCCCATTATTCTTGCCGCCGACACCAGCACGGCGACCAATAGCGTTGCTCTTTGCCGCGACAATGTCACCCTCGTGGAGTCTGTTGTGGAAGGGGGGCGCCGCCATTCCGAACGCCTCATTCCCACGATTGACTGGCTCCTTGGTGAAGCGGGCCTCACCCTGTCCGCCATCGATCTGTTGGCCATTTCCATCGGCCCTGGCTCCTTTACGGGCCTCCGCATTGGCGCTGCCACATGGAAGGGCTTGGCCCTGGCCAACGATCTTCCGCTCATTGGCGTGCCCACCTTGGATGCCATGACCCGCTTGAGTGCCTTTGCGCCGACAGGGTATTCAGCCGTTGCCCTCGATGCCCGGATGAAAGAAGTCTTTGCCGCGGTCTATCGCTTTGAGGATGGCGGGCGTCACCGCGTTATCGAGCCGTGCGCCTGTTTCCCCAAATCCCTGATGACGCGCATAGAATCGCTTCCCGATTTTTCCCAGAGCGCCCTTGGCTTGGTGGGCGATGGCGCGACTCTCTACCGCGACACCTTCCAGGCCCAATGGCCCAACGCGACCATTGCCGATCCTTTTCTGGGTGTTCCCCGTGCGAGTGCTGTGGCGCAAGAAGCTCTGGCCCTGCGTGCCGCCGGGGTGTCCGAAGACGGCGCGCAAGTCGTACCCGTCTACCTTCGGAAATCCCAGGCCGAGGTTAACCGCGATAAAAAGCTGGCCTCGGCGGCCTCGTAGGTGGCAAGGTTCCACCCGATAGTTGCGGTACTGACCGCCCCGTTGGTGCCATATATTGGAGCCGTTCAGGGGCCGAAAGGGGTGCCACCCTCACACGCAGCCGGTTCCCGGCTAAGTTTGCGGGTGCGGTCTATCGGAGCGAGTCTTGTTTTCTTCTCTTATCGCTACTGAAATGTATATTGCCACCATCCCTGAAACCTTCTTGTTAATGTTAAGTTTATTCCAGAGACCCGCACCCACAAAGCCACTCGTACCTCGTGTCTGTGTAGGTGGCACCCTCGCCGTTCTCTTTGCTGGAAGACGAGTTTGCTTGGAGGCTCATTTACATGCGATCTCGCCGCGTCAAATGCCTGAAGGGATATCCTGATGGACGAACCTGACCCGATCACCCTCGATTTCGATCAGCTTCGTTTGGTGCCCCTTGCTAAAGAACACCTGCCCCTCCTCCTGCCCGTGGAGCACGAGGCCTACCCCGATCCCTGGACCCAGGGCATGTTTCTCCAGGAAATTAAGAACGGCCCCTCCCACTTCTACCTGGCCTTTCACGGGGATGAACTTGTTGCCTATGGTGGCTATTGGCTTATACTGGATGAGATGCACATCACCAAAATAACTGTGGCCCAGCCCTATCGGGGTTCCGGGCTGGGCGTGGCCTTCATGGCCTTCTTTGAAGAGCACGGGCGGGGATTGGGCGGCATCATCATCCGTCTGGAAGTGCGCGCAAGCAACGTAGCCGCCCGAAAGCTCTACGCGCGGGCGGGTTTCACCGAGATTGGCGTGCGCAAGCGATACTATGCCGCAAGCGGCGAAGACGCCGTTGTTATGGCCAAGAAGATTGGGGGGGCGTAGGTCTACTTTGGGTAAATATTGTAACACCATCGATTATTGTGTAGCCTGTAGCGGCATACAATAAGGCCCGAATCCGCGTGCCAGGGGCTTCATCTGCACCCAGTTGGTGGATGTGTACGAGTTCGCCATGCTACGTGCCATCGGAGCATGTCTTGAATAGTCCAATTATTAAGGGGATTCCCATGAGCGAATTGCAGATACCACCGCCGCTGCCCGGAGCAAGCGCTAAGGTGCGACGGCCCATGCCGGTGCTGGCCAAATTATGCATAGTATTGAGCATCCTGGGTACCATCGTCGGCGTTGCCATTTTCGTTTCCGGGTTCCTGTGGTCCAGCTCCATGGAAACGGAGCTGGAGCAGATACGAGCAGTACAGCG
>JAJRPE010000660.1 GCA_024280935.1 Candidatus Hydrogenedentota bacterium | reverse complement strand
GGGAAGACAGGGGCCTTCGCGCAAACGAAGGCGCTCCTCCAGGTTAAGCAGCCCATGCTGGACACCAGCATCGTCAAAGCCGCACACGATGATTCGGTCGCCCTCCACGCGAATCTCGTAGTCCTTGGAGGACTGCAGTGTTTGCCCGAATCCAGCAAGTTGCGCGGGCGTGCCCGCAATGATAGCTTGCTGGCGATCTTTCCACCCATCCAGGCCGGTCGATTCAGGAAGGGATACGCCCATCGAAACGTTGAGAAAATCCCGCAGATCATCGGCGGCGAATCGGGCCAGCGGTCCCGCTTTACTATCCAGGAGGAGGCTCCATCCGGTCGCTTGAATCGCCATTTCATTTTCGGCGGGAGGCGCCCCGACATTCAGGCCGGGTTGGTGGACGGGACCTTCCTTCAGCGTCTGGTGGTAGTCGTAACGCGCCTCGACCGGCAGCACCTCCATGGCTCGCTTCAGGAAGTTTTCCGAGGAGGGCGAGGACTGAGCGGCAGCAGCGAGACAGAGGAGCAGGTAGGAATTGATGGCTACATAGCGGAAAATCAGACGCATGGGTTTTCCTTCTGTTTGGCGAGGCTGGGGGTGGTGCTGCATCGTTTTTTTTGTGGACATAGTGGACGGAGTGGACAAACTGGATGCCCCCCTTCTATAGAGTCCACCAAGTCCACTATGTCCACTATGTCCACAACAAATCAAGCATACACCCTATCGTAGCATAGGCGTCCCGCCTGTGATTTTCCCAATCATTTCCCAGTCGAGGCCAATAATTGCGGCTTGGCTTCCCCCGAAATCTTACCGGGTCCCCGTTGTCCCTTGCCCGGACGACCCGTGTCGCCGAGATCCTCCCTGGCCACCTCCGCCAGCGCAAGCAAGCGCTTCACGACATCCGGGTGATCCGCCGCCACGTTGTGTTCCGAAGCGATATCTTCCACCACGTTAAAGAGCAGCGGTTCCGTCGCCTGGCCCGGTTTATAGTGGGGATGCTGTGCCGTGGCCTTGACCGGCAAAAAGAGTTTCCACGGACCCGAACGGACGGCCTGAAGTTCGTCCTGATGGTAATAGTAGAAAGCCTCGTAGGGCGTTTTAGCCCCGGCCTCGCCGTAAAAGAGCGGCGCAATATCATGCCCATCAATTATCCGGTCGGTAGGCACCGTGCCGCCCGCAAGTTTGGCGAAGGTGGGGAGGAGGTCCATGGTGGTGGTGAGTTCATTGCACACCGTGCCCGCCGGAACCTTCCCCGGTTGCCAGACGATGGTGGGCACCCGGAAGGCACCCTCGCTCGTGGTGTAGCCCCGGCCATGGAGGGGTCGGTTCGAACCCCGGCTTAAATCAGCGGGGTCGGGATTGATGGGGGCACCGTTGTCCGAGGTCCAGATGACGAAGGTATTCTCCGCGATGCCCAGTTCTTCGAGTTGGTCGAGCATAACCCCCATGGACCAGTCCAGCTCCTCAATGGAATCGCCCCAGGGGCCGTTTTTGCTCTTGCCCTTGAAATCCGGGCTGGAGAAGGGCGTGCTCGTGCTGCCGGGCATGGCCTGGGGAAAATAGAGGAAAAAGGGTTCGTCCTTGTGCTCGGCGATCCATTCCATGGCCCGTTCCGTGTAGCGCTTGGTAAGGCCGTCGCGGTCGCAGGGGGCTTCGATGACCGTCTCGTTTTCCATGAGTGGCAAAGGCGGCCAATGGGAGCCATCCTTCTTCCAGACCCGCTCCGTCATGTCGTCGGAATAGGGAACCCCAAAGAACCAGTCAAAACCCTGGCGCGTCGGGAGGAATTCTGGCTGGTCGCCCAAATGCCATTTGCCCACCATGCCCGTGGCATAGCCCTGCGCCTTGAGTACCTCCGCGATGGTGACTTCGTTGGGATTCAGGCCGTAGGGCGACAGGGGACGCAAGACCCATCCGTCGCGGGGATTGGTGTGCATCCCCACGCGCTGCGGATAGCAACCCGTGATAAGGCTGGAGCGGGAGGGGGTGCAGACTCCCGCCGTCACATTGAAGTGGGTGAACTTCCGGCCTTCCTCCGCCATGCGATTGAGGTTTGGCGTCCGGTGGAGTGTGGAGCCAAAGGGTTCGATATCGCCATAACCGAGGTTATCACAGAAGATCACGATAAAATTCGGCGGACGGCTTTCGGTGGCGTGGGCGTTGGAGAGCGTCGCGCCGAGGGTAATGAGTAGAAGGATAAAATACCTCATGGCGTGCTTCCATCCTGACGAATCTCATCCTGAATCAGTCCATCCTTCAGGGGGTCATGGCTCATTTCGAAGGCCGGTAGCTTGACGACTAACCAGTAGCCAATGCTGGTGGAAAATACCAAGGCGGCAATACCGAATAGTTCCATGGCTTCAAGTTTGTCGGTATCGAGGATAATTACCTTTCGAGCAATGGCCATCAACGCAGTGGCCATTACAATTTTGACATGGATGACATCTTCACGTAGATAAACGGTGATATTAATGAATATTTCAATAGCGATCAGCACCGCCATAAAAGCGCCGAACGTTGCCAACATATCTGTAATGGTCAGTATGTAGTTCGGCGGCGTGCGCAAGTGTCCCCACAGAGTCCAGGCAACATCCACCACACCCATGATGATTACAAACACCATGAGAATGGCCAGAGCACGCACCGACCAACTAATAATTATTTGCAGTTTTTCGATTAGTGGATCTTTGGATACCATATTCTGTTTCCTTTTGCCAAATGAATTGACCGTTTTCGCCGCAGCTCAATGGGTGCCGCCTTGGTTCAATTCAGCGCCGACGCAACACCGCCGCGCCTTAATTGGAGATCTAAACTCATTCTCTCGTTTCCAAGCTCTGCTTGGGAACGAGGAAAAAACACTCTATTCTCAATTCTTAACTCCATTTCCACACGGAGCATGGCAATGTAGGACAGGCATCTCGTCTGTCGTGACAGCCGGGACGGCTATCCTACATTTGACAGCACACCCCCCGCTCCAAAACACAGGCGAGACGCCTGTGCCACCCTATTAGAATTCACCATTCTAATTTCTCAACGCCAAGCCCGTGCAGGCCGCGAGCGCATGGCATTCGCTTCGTCGTCGTTGGTGAATTCTTCCTTCTCCGGGTCCCAGGCGAGTTTCTTGCCCATCCGCTTGATGGAGATGTTCCATAGGTGGCAAATACTCGCCGTGCGGTGACCAACTTCGACCGGCTCCAGTGGCTCCTCGCGGGATTTTACACTGTCGAGGAAATTACGAACATGATCGCCATAGAAATTACCCATTTCCTTAAAACTGCGTTCGGGATTCGAAACGGGGAGCCGGAGGTCGTTGGGGCCAAGTTGGGCGCTCTGGATGGCCTTGGAGGAGGCCTCCACCTTGCCATAGAGACCGTACTTGAGCCAACCTTCGGTGCCTTCAAAACGCACGCCCATGGTATCTTTTGAGCTTTCACCGATGAGTTCCACGCCATTGGCGTAGCGCGCCCGAAACCGTGATTCCAACGCCGTATTGAACAAGCTTCCCTCGGGCAGCCATTTGGCATCCAAACCTTCCACCTCGACCGGCCCGGTGTGGTCCGTGCCGTTGCCCCACTGGGCGATATCGACACTGTGGGCACCGAGATTGGTGATTTGCCCCCCCGAATAGTCGAGGCCAAAACGAAACTTATAGATGCACCGCATCACATGGTACGGCACCATGGGAGCCTCGCCCAACCAACGCTGGTAATCAAAACCCGCCGGCACCGGCATGGGTTCCCAACCGGGACCGGGTCCCACCTTGTTGTTGTAGCCGATGGTCACCGTCATTTTTTTGAGTTCGCCGATATAGCCATTGCGCACCAATTCACAGATGTGCCGTGCACGAAAGTTGGAGCGATATTGGCTCGCGGTTTGCAGAATGCGGTTGTTCTTGCGTACCGCCGCAATCATCTCCGGACCTTGGGCGAGCGTCAGCGTCATGGGTTTCTGGCAGAAGATGTCCTTGCCCGCGTTGGCAGCCGCAACGACCATGGGGGCGTGCCAGTGGTCAGGTACGACGATGGCCACCACATCAATATCGTCCCGCCCAAGGACTTCTTGGAAATCGGTATAAGCCTCGACGCCGTTGTAGGAACTGGCTCCGGTTTTCTTGGCGTAAAAATCGTTGGCGATTTTCAGGGCGGGTTCGCGGCCCATGAAGATATCTTCATTGCGATAGCCCTTGCTTGCCGTGTTCACATCACAGAGCGCCCGAATCTGAACATCGTCATTCCCCATGAAAAGCTTCATGTCCGGCGTGCCACGGGTGCCCAGGCCAATGATACCCACATTGAGCCGGTTGCTCGGCGCGTTCTTGCCAAAGGCCGTGCTGGGCAGAATAAACGGTGCGCCTGCGGCAACCGCAGCGGTTTTGAGAAATGCGCGGCGGTTAATGCCGAAGGTCGAAGATATCTTGGGGGGGCTTTCCATTTCGGAGTCTTCTCCTGTAGGAATTCGTCTTGGCTGGTGTCCTGCACTAAAGTCGGAAAGCCTATCCTAACATCGTGCGCAAGGAGTTTCTAGCGAAAGAGCCGTTTCCCAAAAACGTAAATGTTCACAGACTACTTCGGGTGCCACGGACAAGGGGCGATAGCCCTTGCCCGTGCTTGGAAAAGATGTTCGACAGGCTTGGGAATCTGGGTACAGCCTCGCCTTGCGGGCGATACTTTACACGGTCCGCCGGGTGTATTGACCACGCCAAGCCTTGCCCCTGCCGAACGTCCGCTTGGGCGATGCAGTCCCCTACCGATAATACCGGCCCTTTGGCGCGTGGGGTTCGATTTGGGGCCGGGCCTCGCTGTGGTTGGCATCGAGGAGGGCGTAGAGCTTGGCAACAACATCGGGATGCTGAACGGCCACATTCGTTGTCTCTGCCATGTCCGTATCCAAGTCGTAAAGTTCCAGCGGCGACTCGGGGCTCCGCTGCACGGCCTTCCAACGGCCCAAACGTCCTGCCCGCTGCCCACCAAGGTCTTCCCAATAGAGAAAGCGATCATTTTTCAGCGCGGCATCCCGCGCACCGGTGAAGGCGGCGACAATGGAAATGCCATCCACATCACCCGGCACTTGGTCGCTGGCCCCGGCAAGGTCGGCGAAGGTGGCCATATAATCCGCGAAGTGGAAGGGCAGATCATTCACCGCGCCCTTCTTTACCGTGCCGGGCCAGTGGGCGATGGTCGGCACGCGAATGCCCCCTTCGTACTGGTCGTATTTATAGCCGCGTAGCCCGCCATTCGCATCAAAGAAATCGGCGCACGCAATGGGGTAGCGATCCGCGCCATTGTCCGACGTGAAAATGACCAGCGTATTCTCCGCAAGCCCCGATTCCTCCAGGGCATCCAGCACCATGCCCACGCCCTGGTCCATGTGGGAAATCATGCCCGCCATATTGGCTTTGGGGGCATCGGGCGTGTTGTAACCCTGTCGCCACGTTTCTGTGGGTCGTTCTTCGGAAAACTGGCCGAGGTAGGGTTTTACCGACGCTTCTGGCGCGACCCACTCATGGTGCGGAATGGTAACTGAGATATAGCAGAAAAAGGGCGCGTCGTGGTCCGCCTGAATAAATTCGATAGCCTTTTCCATCGTAACGTCATGCACGTAGGTTTCCCGCGCGCCATTGCGATTCTCGGGGAAGGGGTAGCGCTCCTCGTTGTGCCACAGATAGTCGGTGTAATAAAAGTGGGCGTGCTTCTGGTGGAGGTAGCCAAAGAACTCGTCAAAACCCTGCTTATTCGGCACGCCCGTCGTCTCTGCGTCACCGAGTCCCCATTTACCAAAGAGTCCGGTCCGGTAGCCCGCCTTTTTCAAGACTTCCGCCACCGTAACGTCTTCGTCACGCAGGGGAATTCCGCCGCTGTTACCGCGCACCGACGTATGTCCGCCGTGATAGCCGGTCATCAGGATGCTGCGGGAAGCCGCGCACAAAGCCGCCCCCGCATAAGACTGGGTGAAGCGCATGCCTTCCTGCGCCATGCGGTCGAGGTGGGGGGTCTTAATCTTTGTCTGCCCATAGGATCCCAAGGCCCCGTAGCCCAGATCATCGGCCATGATGAAAACGATATTGGGTTGGGTGGCTGCGTGAGCGGGGAGCATCGTCCCCAACGCGGCCATTAAAGGGGCGATCATAGCTGCGCCGCTAAGAATGCGTAAAACGGTTTTCATTGTCATTGGCATACACCACTTTCTCGATCTGATTTGCTTCCAGGAAGTAAGATACGATGGTAGTGGATAGGCCGTGCTAATGCAAAACCCGAGTGAACCCAGCTACTGTATTTTTGAGATTTTTCGGAAGCGCGAATTCGTAGCGGCACCGGCAGGAGTGCCACCTGCACAGACACGAGGTACGAGTGGCTTTGTGGGTGCGAGTCTCCACGATAAATCTGGTATATTTGTCTTACTCTTCAAGAAGGCCAATAAAAAACAAGATATTTCTTGGATGCGCCCAGAAGCTACGGTAAACAATGCCTATAGCGCACTTTTCAAGACAGACGAACATTTTTTGGAATTTGGTCACGTTCGCGGTCTAAACACAACCTTTGCGCCTTTGCTCCTTTGCGTGCCAAACAAAAAAGATCGCACGCAAAGGCGCGAAGACGCAAAGAAAAGAAACGTTTCACCACGAAGACATGAAAAGAAATCTGTCGAACGATGCCAATTGGCTTGTGGGCGAAGTCCATGTTAGAACTTAGGAATACCGAAATGAGAGCATTGCTCGGCATACTGCTGATCACCCTTTCTCTGCCGTCCGTTGCTGCTACGGACCAGCACCCGTTGCTTTCCTATGTGCAACAACAGGATGATTCCTTTCGTTGGGAGAAAAAGGCCACCATCATCGGCGAGGGCTACACGGCCCATGTCATCGACCTTCATTCCCAGCGCTGGCTGACCCGCGACGAGGTGGATCGCACCGAATGGCAGCACTGGCTGACCATTGTCGTCCCCGACAGAATCCTCTATGACAAGGCGCTCCTGCTCATTCAGCACCGGAACAATTCCGACAAGGCGCCCACCGAGGTCGATGCCATCATGACCACGATTGCCCTCGACACAAACTCCGTGGTGGCCGGAATCTCCCAGGTGCCCAATCAGCCGCTCGTCTTTAAGGCGGACCCCGAGTCGAAAGCACGAACGGAAGATGACCTCATCGCTTTTGCCTGGAGCCAGTTTCTCAAGACAGGCAAGCCTGAATGGCTGCCCCGTTTCCCCATGGTGAAGGCCACTGTCCGGGCCATGGACACCGTCCAGGAATTTATGGTCAGCGAGGCTGGGGGACAGCATGCCGTCGGTGATTTTGTCATTGCCGGGGCTTCCAAGCGGGGCTGGACCACCTGGTTGATGGGCGTTGTGGATGACCGGGTTTGCGGACTCATCCCCATCGTAATCGATGCCGTGAATGTGTTGCCCTCCCTGGAGCATCATCGTGCTGTCTACGGAGACTGGGCGCCTTCCCTCGAAAGCTATACCTCGCTGGGGATACTGGAGGAGTTACACACGCCCGCATTCCGGGCATTGCTCAAATTGATTGACCCCTATGAATACCGGGCTGAACTGGACATGCCCAAGTACATGGTCAACGCCACGGGCGACCAATTGTTCGTACCCGATTCCTCCCAATTCTACTTTCCCGATCTCGTTGGGGAGAAACACCTGCGCTACCTCCCAAATATTGATCATTTCGTAGATGAAACCGAGAGCGTTCAGGCGATGCACCACCTGATACTTCTTGGAAAGCGTCGGCCAGAAATGACATGGTCCGTCACAAAAAACGACAAGGCAACGATTCGTACCAATGTGAAGCCGAGCAAGGTGTCGTTGTGGCAGGCAAACAACCCGGCGTCCAGGGATTTCCGTCTGGAGGCCATCGGTCCGGCATGGACGGAAAAGAATATCCCCCTCAACGAGACCGGCGAATATGTCGTTCCCATTCCCCGCGTCGCCAAAGGTTGGACCGCCAGTTTTGTCGAGTTTCATTACGAACTGGGGGTGTCGGTACCTTTTGTCATCACGACCGAGGTCTTTGTTCGAAAGGGTACTGGAGCACCCCCCTGAAAAAGTCGAAGAACTATTTGCCATAGCCGGGATACGCGGGTATACTTAGTGCCTTACATTTGAATAAGGGCAAAAAGCAACAAGAAGTTTCATGCGGCCATATTCATAAGTTGTTGTGTAGAAGCAGTTAAGAGTGCGTTCAATGTTGAGGTCAACTCTCGTCCTTTTTGTGTGAGTTGATACTT
>JAJRPE010000659.1 GCA_024280935.1 Candidatus Hydrogenedentota bacterium | reverse complement strand
TGGAATCGGTGGCCGCCTTCCTTTGGAATGGGTGGCCGCAATCGATTGGAATGGGTGGCCGCCTTCCCTTGGAATCACTGGCCGCAATCAGTCGGAATATGCAACTACTTTGTCGGGGATGCCTATTACGCCTCGCGAAAAACCGCCCTCCCCCTGCTGGAGGAAGGCAATCATCTTGTGACGCGCGTGCGCAGCAACGCTGTGGCCTTCTTCCCCGCAGAGATCCCGAAGAAGCCAAAGCGCGGACGCCCCAGGGTATATGGTGACAAGATTGCCCTCAGGACCTTGTTCGACGATGTCGAGGCCATGACAAGCATCGACAGCCCGGTCTATGGCGAACGCGGCGTGCAGCTACAGATACGGACCCTCGACCTGCTCTGGCAACCCGTGGGCAGACTGGTCCGCTTCGTCGCCGCGCATTACCCTACGCGAGGCAAATGCCTGCTCATGAGCACGGACCTCCAACTGAAGGCCGCCGATATCATCCAACTCTATGGCTAGCGGTTCAAAATCGAAGTAGCCTTCAAACAATCCATTCACGTTGTCGGCGCATTTCTCTATCACTTCTGGATGGCGTGCATGACACCCCTCAAGCGCAACAACGGAAACCAGTACTTGCACCGAAAGGACAAAGCCTATAGAGACGCTGTCAAAAGAAAGATGGGGGCATACCACCGCTTCATGCAGCTTGGACTTATCGCCCAAGGCATCATGCTCGCCATTGCCACGACCGAAGCTCGTATGGCGTCACTATGGCTCATGGCTGAGAACCATACGCCCCGGCATATGCCCCTCCGAGCGCGTCGTGGCAAGCGCCCTGCGAAACAGCCTCCCCGATTTTCTCGCGGATAACCCAAAAGCATCAATCCTCACGAAATTTATTCGTGAGAAACTTGACCTGAACAGGGCTGAAGGAACACGATTGGCCGCATGATGAAGATAGGAGAGAATTCGGTACTCTCAAGTAGAGATACTCGCCTCGCTTCAAATGGGCCTTCTCGGGATTTTGCTGGATATAGCAGAGACACCGGTCAAGGTGCGGTATGCCGCGCAGCAGGTGGTCGAAACCCTCCTGCTGCCAGAAGGCTCCCCGGCGTTCAAGCTCCTTGTTGACTTCCTGGGCGGAGTAGCTCTTCAGCGAATGCGTAAGAGACTCCAGTTCCGTGTCGCCGCGAAGCTGCAAGAGCACATGGTTGGGCATAACGACAAAGGATGCGAGGTCATAGCGTTCGCCATCGAAAAAGTGCAGGGCATCGGCGATGATGCGGGCGCACCCAGGATCGCGCAGGTAACACGCGTCGTAACCGGCATCCAGCCAAGCATCCAAGCGCTTTGGGAAACGCTCCCGGTACTCATTCGCGGCGCGGACACCCCAGGGCTTGGGGTGTCCATCAGCCATGCCTGTTTCTCCGCGCGCCAGGCCTTCAGTTTTTCCTGGGGCAGCGAATCGAAGAGCCGTCACGTGAGGAAGCAGAACGACCCACCGAGACGCCAGTGAGGCAGATTCCGCCGGTCCTTACGCACCGGCGAGTCCTTCTCCAGGAACGCTGAATGGAGAATCATTTCATAATCGGGACGATCTTCCGCAGGCTGGTCCATTTCCTAGCTCTCCTCACTGACGTAGTGTAGCAGCGAGAATCACGCCTGGCAAGAATATTGTCGGCACTCAAATTAATAGTTTTTCATGTTTTGCTGGAAGCAATTGTTGGCGCAACGGGTTTCGTGTGGTATAGTTACTTTGATACACGGTGTAGCGCTTGGGGAAGTGCGAAATCACGGAGGTGAGTGCCTATGGGTTTGAATATCAATAGTAACATTCCGGCGTTACAGGCCGGTCGGCAGACGAGGCGTGCCAATGGTGCCCTTTCCGATGTGCTGGCCAGGCTGGCGACACAACGGCGTATCAATCGTGCTGCGGATGACGCGGCAGGCTTGGCTATTGCCGAGCGTTTTAACACGCAAGTGCGTCAGGGACAGGTTGAGATCAACAACCTCCAGTCGGGTATCAATGTCGCCCAGACGGCAGAGGGTGGGCTTGATGTGCAGCAGGATGCGGTGCAGCGCATTCGCGAGCTTTCGCTGCAGGCGCAGAATGGTACCCTGAACGATGCGAATCGAGCCGCGCTGAACGAGGAAGCGCAGCAGTTGCGTGCCCAGATTGACAGTGTGGCCACCGATACCGAGTTCAACGGTCAGAATTTGCTCGACGGGGGTACCAATATCGATTTGGGGACTTCGGGAAACCAGATCGACATTGCCTCTTCCAACAGCGCGGACCTTGGTTTGGGTACACTCGATATCAGCACTGTGGAGGGTGCGGCGGCGGCCTTGGATGCTTCGGACGGTGCCTTGGACCAGATCAGCAGTAATCGCGCTACCATCGGCGCACAGCAGAATCGCTTTGAAAGTGCCATTAATCAGCGTGAAGTTTCCGTGCTTAACGCGCAGGAAGCGGAATCGAACATTCGCGATTTGGATCTTGCCCGGGCGTCGATAGAGCGTTCCCGAAACGAAATTTTATTGCAGGGAAGTATCGGCACGCTGGCTCAGGCCAATGTTACGCCGCAATCGGCCCTCAGCTTGCTCGGTGCCTGAGCTGTAATATTCCTCAAATGGTTAGTTATAGGCCCACAGGCCCAGTGTCTGTGGGCCTTTTTTATAGGTCTTGGGTAGGCATCGGTCTTGTTGAGCGTGCCGTGCGATCCCGAGGTACGAGGGTTCGTGCGCGTGGAGCAAGTGAACCATAAATGGTTGGGCGGATAACCAGGGTGGTTCTTTGTTCTAAACTTGAGCCTTCAAGGGAGAAAAGGGACACGAGAGACGAAAGGGACAGCGAGTTCTTCCACGGGTACTTTTTTGGTCCCTTTGGTCCCTTAGCTTGTGGTCCGCCGCGTGTTTTTCTATAGCCAGATGCATTGGATGGTTCAACGGGTGCTCTATGGCGGGTAAGAAAACCCGCCCTCCTGATTCCCGGCGAACGTTTGCATTGAACTCATGCTCACAGATCGATTGCAAAATGGATTTCCCGACGGAGTTCCTCTTGCTTCTTCGCAGACAACATGGTGATGAATTTTCCGACTTCGCCCTTCGAGACGGTCTGAATATGGTCGCAATTAACGGCGCAGTCTCGCTCCATGCCATCTGCTTTCCCAAGGGGGACTTCGCTCGGAATATCCCGGACCGTTGTGTTGATGGGCGCTACCGTCACCTCGCCAAGATACGCGAGTATTGAATCGCGGGTCAGCAAGACCACGGGCCGCTTCTTGAACTTGTACCACCTGACTTCGCCGCGATTCACGTGTCCCCCCAGTCTTGTTCATCCTCCCAGATGGAAAACTCCGCTTTGCCTGGGGGACTCTGCTCATACCCTCTGCGATGCTGGGCCTCTAGTTGGCGCGTTTGCACATTCGCGATGACATCACGCAACGCCGTGCGGGCAAATGCCGATCTCGTGGTCCGTAACTGTTAAGTGCCAGGACATCGTGGACTGAATTCGGTGCCACGACATCGTGGACTGGGGGATTCTTTGGGGTAGATGCATTTCCAATCCCCTCCCCCCGGGGGGAGGGGATTGCTGTACTAATACACTAAACAAACATCACATACAGAATTGGAGCGCGTGGCTTCAGCGCAG
>JAJRPE010000658.1 GCA_024280935.1 Candidatus Hydrogenedentota bacterium | reverse complement strand
ATGTCTCGGGGGGCGCCGTGATCTTCCGCAGAATGGAGTTGCAGGAGGATGTCGATGGCCCGGCGCGTATCATTCTGGCGGGCGAGGAGGGCGGCGGTGCGACGGAGGGCGTTGGGATCTACCTTCTTTGCGCTCAGAATAGTGTCGATGTAGCGCGAGGCCTGGCCGGTTTTTCCACGATTCTGGAGGAGCCGGATCAGCTCAAAGCGGATGGCGGTGGAGTCTGGGGATATCCGGGCGGCCTGTTCCAGACAGTCGATTGCGCCTTCCGTGTTCTTGAGGCGTTCCAGTGCACTGGCCAGAAGGGCATACCGGTGTGCTTCGGGCAGCGAAGAACGCATGGTGTCATTAAGAAGGGAGGCGGCCTCCGCTGCTGCCTTCTGGGAATGATCGGTCTGGAGTAGCCAGCGGGCACGGGCGGCACGCCAAGTCACTGAATTGTCGCCGGTAAGTGAGCGCAGGCGTTCGATGACCCCATCAATCATGGCGGTGTCTTCCCAAGCCGCTTTTGAACTCAGGACCCGGCGCTGAAGCATGGCATTATCCGGCGCAGCCTCCGCGATCGCGGCCCAAGCAGGGAGCACGTCTTCGGAACCCATGACCTCAAGGTATTGCGCGGTGACAACCTGCCATTGGAGATTGTTGCCGGCCGCCGTTGCGGCATTTTCGAGGAAGTCCCGGCCTTGCTGCGGATCGCCGTCTTTGAAGAATGACAGCGCTTGGGCATAGGCCGAGGCGGGACTCGTCCCCCCGGACGCATTCAGCTTGTCAAAGCACGCCTGACTCAGCCCAAAATCGTACTGGTCACTCAACTGAGCCAGTTTCAGAAGGGTACGTTCAGGGAGCTTCTCTTCGCTGTCAAGGGCGGATTGAATCATTTCTGCCGCAGCCGAAGTGTCTCCCTGGCGTGCGAGCAAGTCGACCGCTAAGGGCAGCGTGCGGGGTTCCAGAGGTTTGGCCTTCTGGACCTCTTGGGATAATTTGAGTAAATTCTGCTGGTTGCTGGCGGAGAGTCCATCTATGTTCGCGCCAATGATTTCCGCAGCGGCCGCAGCGACACCGGCATTTTTGGGCGCTCGATTAAGGGCTTCCTGGGCCAAGCCGGCAGCTTCGGCATGGCGCCCGATACCGGCCAGCAGACCAGCACCCCGCAAGAGGGGATCAATCCAGACGGGGGCACGTTGGATGGTGTTTTGCCAAGCGATGATGGCCTGTTCTTTCTCCCCCAGTTGCTCGTAGGCCAGGCCCTGGAAGTAATGAAAAAAGGGATTGCTTTGATCCGCCTCGACTGCGGCGGAGCAGATGCGCACGACTTCCTGTGGGGATTCTCCATCACCGAGCCAGATGGCGCGCAAAAGGGGAACCCAAGCGTCGGCCACCGTGTCGTCGGAACGGGTGTCGAGTTCGGAAACGATCTTCTGAAGCTCCTCGGTATTTTTCTCACGGGCACAGGCCATTGCGCGTATTGCGAGCATGGTCGAGTCTATCTCGGAATACGAGCTGCCTTCGGTTTGTGCCATGACCGCGCGCATGTCGCCGGCCTCAAAGAGGCGCGTACAATAGAGTTGCTGTAGTTCGAGGTTATCCGAAGCTAAAGCGGTTCGGGCCAGCAACTTCAGGGATTCGCTGTAAAGGTGGAGACGGTTCAAAAATTTATTCACGAGCAACACATCGGTGGAGTCTGCGTCCACACTTTCGGCAGCACGTTTGGCCCATACTTCGGCCTCTGGGGAATTCCTGGTTAGCTCATAGGCTGCTGCCTGAATCATCTGAAACGTATGTTGTTTCGGATCAAGGGATTTCTGCAATTCTGGGTACGCCAGCAATTCCGAATCGGATGCGGAAGCCCTATCCATCAGCGCGAGCGTCAGAAAATGGTTTTCTAGATTGAGCGGGGCAAGTTCAGTGATGCGTACGGCTCGGCCCAACGCATCATCATACCTCCGCAGGCGCGCCAAAGACTGCGCCTCGGCGCGCAGCGCGGCAATATCACTGGAATCCTGTTCGAGAAGCTTTTGAGCCAAGTTGAGTGTCTCTTGCCCATAGCTAGCCAGCAGATACAAGTCCAACAGTTCATGCTGCGCATCGGTGTGATTTGGCTCCGTCGCCAAGAGCCGAAGCAATAGTGCGATAGCTTGTTGAATGTGCTTATTGTTGGGCAGCGCAATATTCCGGCGTGCGTGGGCATATTCATACACAGCTTCGGCATCATCCTCTTGCCCGAATCGCTGCAGGTAAGTGCCAATCTGATGGAGCGCTTCTTTGTTATTGCCCGCACGGGCGGCTTCCATGCCGCGCGCACGGCTTTCGAGGGCGCGCTGGTCCATGGCGCGTTGGCGGAGGAAAATTGCGCCACCGCCACCCGCCAAAAGGGTCAATATAAGGACTGCCAGTATGAGGATGCGGGTCTTCCTGCGCATTACTTCTCTCCTTTGGGCCTGAAGTGGTCGGACCACAGCCAAGACGAATAGTCTTGGCCGCCCTTCGTCTGAGTAACTTCTTGTTATTTGTAGCTGTTATTGCGGACTAAGACACCAATTGTTACTTACATTCCAGCCCGACGGAACAATATTATTCAGATTCGAATGGCGGCAAATCGAAACATCGCGCCTCTACCTACGCCCTGTGACGGGGCAAGGGGAGTCTCATGCCTGTACTCCGGTCTCCGTGAATACAGCGGGATGCATCGTTGACAACCACACGGATTGGGGGAGAGGGCCAAAATCGGAGACCGGTTCCAGGAGTTCCGCCAAGTCGATTGATGCGCCTTCCTTCTCCATAGAGGCATTCGCAGGTGCCTTGCTCGTAGTGTCGGAGACCGTGGAGGAAAAATTGGACCGCTCGATGTCCTGAGCTTCGGCACGATTGAAAACCAGACCCACGACAAAGGCATCGAGTTCGTGCAAATGTCGCAAGGCGCGCTGAACATCGCTGCCGTGGTCGCCGCGGGAAGCTACCATGATTACACCATCCGCGCAGGTGGTCATAACGGTAGCATCCGTAGTTCCTGGAACGGGCGCCGCATCAATCAGTATGACATCAAAGGACGGTCGAAGTTTATCCAGGAGGTCCCGGAATGCGGTGGGTGAAATTGTGTTCGCGGGTGCGTGCGTCCATTTCGAAGCCGGTAGAATGGTCAGGTTGGGCACTCCGATATCCGCGAGACAATCTCCGAAATGCTCCCCGTTCATAGCATCTGCCAGGCCTAGTCCAGCTTCTTCCTGTATGGACAAGCCATTTTCCAAGTCTGTCTCGCTGATATAGCCCAGCTCCAGCAAGCTATGACCCAACTGGCGACCAGACTGGCGGGCCAAGTCGAGGCCGTGCCGAGATTCCTCTGCGGTGATAACGTCGTATTTGCGGAGTACGTGCCCAAGCTTGCAGCGTCCGGCGGCACCGGTACGTCGGGTCAATCCAGTGCCGACCAAATCGCCGTCGATGACCAGGGTCCGGGTGCCCGCAAAAGCGAAGGAGAGGCCAAGGGATAAGGCGAAACTGGTCTTTCCCGCACCGCTGTTGGGCGCTGTAATGGTAAGGCTCAGCGTCTCTTGGGGAGGCATGCGCGTTTGCAAGATGGTGCGCACTTGGTGAACGCACTGTGCTGCGGCCAGGATCTCCACGGGATTGTTGAGGGATTCAGGCAGCAAGGGCAGTGGGCCAAGAAGGCGGGGTTTGATATCCTGAGCATCTTCGATGTCGCGTATACGCAGATTGAATAAACCCAACAACAGCACCAGCCCGACCCCTAGACCGCCCCCCGCCAGGCCACCGAGAATGAAAAACTGTATCCGCCGCTTGGCATTGGAAGGACTCGTGGGCCTTTCCGCATCGCTCAACACGGTGATACGCCCGCTTACGGATGATTCCAAGCTGAGCTGTTCGATACGTGCGTTGGTGACATTCAGGCTATCTTGGAGACGTGCCATGTTTGTGCGGAGAGTCTTGAGTTGAAGATTCTTGCGCCCGAGTTCGATGGTTCGGACTTTGGCCTCATCGTGTAGCGCCTGAAGACTCTCAACTTTGCTGCGCAATTGTTCAGGGGTTATGGCGAGGGCAAAGGCCCCGGGGCCGTCCGTCTCGGTAGCGCGTAATACGTTGTTCCGAAAAGTCTGGGCATAGGTATCGATTTCAGACTCTTGTGATTTCAGGGCTTCCAGCGCCCGTCGATATTCTGGTCGTTGTTCGGGGCGTCGAAGGCTAGACTCGAATTCATCAACTGTGCGCTGCAGGCGTCTGCGTTCGTCCACCAGCCCCTGCATTCGTGCGTCCTCTATGGCGATTTCGGAAACCGTTAAATTAGAGTAATCGAACGAGCCTGGGCTATCCGACTCGCCGCTGATAGCCTCGATGGTCGCCAGATGTAGCTTTGCCGCCTCTAATTCCGTTTGAAGCGTCTGCAGGTTATTCACCTCGAAGCTATGCGCCGTGCTCAGGTCGTCCGAACCAAACTCATTGGCTACTTCCTGTATTTGCTTGCTGAGCCCTTCAATTTGAGTCGCCAGGAATTTCGCTCGCTCATCCAATAGCTGAAAGCGCCGGGAGTCCTTGTCCGAATCCGTCTTCCCGTAGATGTTCATGTAGGAATCTACCACCGCCTTCGTCGCTGCTTGCGCACGGCCCGCATCCTTGTCCACATACCCGACGATTATCAACTGACTTCTTTTGGGTTGAAGCACCGTCAGGTTCTTCGAAAACTCCTCGGTCACCTCCAGGGAGTACTGCCCCCCCGCTTCTTGCCAGACTTTGCTCTGCATGGCCATTTCCGTTATTCGTCGGCTTTTGATCAGCGAGACTTGGGTCTGTAAGAAGGAATCGAACATGGGCATCATACTGTTTTGCTCATTCTCGAAGAGTACTTTGGGTAGAACGGGTGCAATGCGAATGGTGGCATTGCTTGTGTATTCCATTTGCAGTGCAAAGTAACCCAGCGCGGCACCACAGGGGCCCAGCAGGCCGGCGAGGAGCACAGCGATCAGGTAGCGGCCGCGAAGGAGTTTGTGCAACATTAGCAAAGGGTTTTCCCCTGCCTTTGGCCCATCACTCGGAGGGGTGCCACCGGGTATGGGCTGTGCAGAAGAGGCTGGAATCAGGGCCTGGCTCATGGGGATGTTCCTGACTGTACCATCGCGATCCATGGCGCCGCAGCTTCGAAAAACGACTCGTAAACTTCCATACGTTCCTCATCGGTAAGGTCGGCGCTCACAATAAATTGTATACTTGCCCCACCATAAAAAGTGAAGCGTCGGTCTCGCGCTGCACTATCCAGAAGCTGCATGTCCGGGGCAATTCGTCCGTCGGGAAGCACCGTAAAGTGCAGCACATCAAGTGGGGCGGATTGCTGGAGTAAATCATATCCGAAGACATATTCCGTGGCTTCAAACGAGCCGTCGTTGGTGGCGACGGAACGCGGGGTGGAGGATAACTGGCTCCATCCCTGCGAGGGATAACAGACGGGAGGATAGTGCCCCAAAAGACTCCGAGCATCGGCGCACTGTACCAGCAACATGGTTACGGTGCGCCCGGTCTTCAGATTGCGGTAGACACGGCTGAGGGTGCTGTTGGCATCCAAGATCTTGAGCGCCTCCTGCCGGATTTCTGTATCGGTACCCACCCAATCGCCAATAACGTAGGGAATCAATTGCATGGCCTCGCGGACATTCGCGTGATAGGCATCTACGCCTTCCGGCGCTTTTTGCCGACTCGCATTGTCAATGACCACGCCGGTCAGCAGACCCAGGGTTAACAGCGGCGCTACAAACTTCAGCATATTTTGCCTCCTGTCATGGTTTGACTGCCACAAACTGGTATCGATTGTTGAGTCGCCCTGCGGCCCAATGTACAGGCGACCACACCCTTTTGCTGCGGAACCCGATTTGTCACATGGAACGAAGTACACCGTAGCAGCCAACTGTGTTCCGGTTGGCAACGGCGGAAGTTGTCTCTAGAACGTGCCGAATCTCGCTGATTATACGCTGGAATGGGTAGGGCTCTCCAATTCTGGAGCTTCTGGATAGTCCAAGCGGACCGGGTCCTCACTAAAGGCCCAGGCGAGCAGCGTGTTTACGCCCGCTAGACCAAGGAGGGCCACGGGCATCATAGCCCAGCCTACGATATCGTGAAACTGTTCAGCGGTTTCCATTTCGGCGTGGCCGTAGAGCCACACGGTGGGTACCAGCCGGATTATGTTGACCACGATGGCGATAAGCGGGCTGGTCAAGAGAATAAACAGCCGTGTTCCGGTACGCAATTCGGTAGAAAACGCGTAGAAAAAGCAGACGAGTGCGAGCGCAAATACCATCCGAATCCCATTGCACGCTTCAGCAATTCCCACGGAAACACCATTCACGACCAACACCTTGCCGCTGAGCGTTATGGGCTCTCCCATGGTCTGTAAAACGAATGCGGTCATCTGCGCGGTCACGGTTTGCATGGGGGGGGCGATCTGTGCGCGTATGATTCCCGGCACTGGCACCAAAAAGATGAGGACCGCGAAGGCAGGCCACAAGCGAACCAATACTTCACGGCCCAGCACCGACACAGCGCAACCCACCACAATCAAGATTGCGCCGAAGTGCCACATGCTTTGATAGAGTTGCACATCGCCCACCGCGAAGAGCAGCCAGCCCAGTGCGACCATACAGGCACCGAGCAACGTGCCGGATCGCCGTGCGTCTGCCACGTGCTCTTTTCGCACCCAAACCAGCCAGAGCGCCGCCGGAATCGCTAGAAAGATGTGACTGGATTCCTCGTCTCGCGCGGCGAGACGAAAGATATCCTGCCAAGCATCTGACGTTGCCCAAATTCCAATCATTGCCAGAAGACCCGCCGCAAAGATGGTGGACTTCTTCCAATAGCTCTTGACCACACCGTGCGAATTCTCTCGGGATTTCACTGGTTCATGTTTGTCCACATCCACGGAATCCTCCGAACCCTTTTCCAGGGGGGGGAGCGCGTGCAAGAACTGGACACCGGTCTCTTGCAGGTGTTCCAAGACAGCGGTCGCTTTTGCCGCCCAGGTTTCCTGCGCAACCCGCTCGCGTAATACGGCTACATTCGGGGGGCTATCCAAGGCAGTCCGGATCTCCCGAACAAATCCAGGCGCATCCTCTGCAACCGCCACAAATCCATCGTAGTGACTTAATTCATCGAAGGACGTAGTGACCACGGGGCGACCCACGGCCAGATACTCCTTGAGCTTGACCGGGTTGCACGCCTTGATCCAAGGGCTGCGATTCCAAGGCATGATAAGAACATCGCAGGCGGCCATATAGCTCGCCACCTGCTCGTAGGGCTTCCGTCCGAGGAGATGGACATTGTCCAGCACACACCAGTCCTCTGGAAGCGAACAGCCCCCGACCATAACGAAGGAGCAGTCCGCCATTTCAGTGGCCACGCCCACAAAAAGTTCCGGGTCGAAGGTATGGGCATCGATGCCCCCTACAAAACCGATTCTGGGGCGGGGTATAGCCTGCACATCCTTCGGGTCCTTCCCAGCGTCCCCGGCGGCGACAAATGTTTCGTAATCTACGCCATGCTCCACAAGAGATGCCTCATGGCACTCAGAAAGCTCATCATTGTGTACGCTGGACGAACAGAAGAGCGTCAAATTCGCCTTACTTTTGAGCGCCACGTCATAGGCCCGTATCCGTTCGGCGTTCCCCCCCGGAAAATGCTCAAAGCGATCCGTGCGTTGATAGATCAAGCCCGCAGCGGGAATCCGGTCAATCACTTCTGCGGCGGGCGGACAGGCAACCCAAACCAGAGGATTCTCAATTCCCATCCAGCGGGCAGCATCTT
>JAJRPE010000657.1 GCA_024280935.1 Candidatus Hydrogenedentota bacterium | reverse complement strand
ATTGCCAACGGCCTCGCCGCCATCTATATCGCCACGGGCCAGGACGTAGCGCCGATCGTAAATGCCTCTCAGGCCCTTGTTTCCGCCGAAGTGACCGACGGAGGCGACTTCTACATGGCGCTGCGCGCTCCCTGTCTTATCGTTGCGACTGTCGGCGGCGGCACCAACATTGATTCACAGCGGGAATGTCTGCAAATCATGGGCTGTCACGGCACGGGGAAATCGAACAAGTTTGCTGAGATCGTCGCCGCGACCCTGCTTGCGGGCGAACTGAGTATCGGCAGCGCCCTCGCAAACGACCGTTTCATCCATGCGCACAAGCAAAAACGCAGCCTCGCTCCCAACTAGCGTGGCGGGGCCACGCACTGCATACAGGGTGCCGGGCCTCCTGCGCCCTCAACTCCTTATTGCGGCGCTTGCCATCCTGTTGACCCTCCCATCGCTTTGGGGCGGCTTTGCATTAGACGACTACGTGTTCCTTTCCACCTTTCGCGGCACCCCGGACATGCCGATGCTGGAACAGTCGATCTGGGACACGTACACATTCTCCGAAGGGGACCTGGCGCGCAATCGGCTCCGTATGGAGCGGGGTATTCTGCCTTGGTGGGCCGTGGAGGGTTGGAAGGTCGATATGTGGCGGCCCCTGCCGTCATTATCCCACTGGCTGGATTTTTCCTTATTCGGCGAGAATTCCTATTTGATGCATCTCCACAGCATCCTCATGTATGGCATCGCCTGTATGACCGTCGCTCTCTTGTTTCGGTCACTTTTGGGTCGTGCTGCCGTAATAGCAGGGCTGCTATTCGCGGTGGACGCGGCCCACGGCATGACGGTTGGGTGGCTTTCCAATCGGCACGCGCTTTACATGACCACCTTTGCGGCGCTTTCCATGCTGGCACACCACCACTGGCGCAAGAACGCCACCTGGAAGCAGCCGTGGGGGAGCTGGCACCACCATGGCGCACTGAGTAGCATGTTTCTTGCCCTTGCCCTTTTTTCCAGCGAGGGGGCCATAGGGCTGGGCGGTTACTTTTTCGCCTACGCGCTCTTCCTTGACCCCCTGGCGCGCACCCTTTCTGATGGGCAGAAGTGCGCCTTCAACACGAGCGGGGCGTGTCGCGCAGTCCTTGTGCTCCTTCCGTACCTCGTTGTGGTAATAGCGTGGCGCTTCATTTACACCGGCCTCGGTCATGGCACCTTCGGTTCCTGGTTGTACACCGACCCGCTCAAGGAATCGGCCGCCTTTCTACATAATTTTCCGCTCTACTATCCGCTCAGCCTCTTCGGCCTTTTCGGTGTTCCCGACAGCACACTTTGGATTGGAGTCCCTGCGGCGTACCAAATTCCCTGTCTTGCCCTCATCGTCACCTATCTCGGATTTATGGCATGGGGTTTGCGCGATGTGCTGCGGGAGCGCGCCGAGGCACGCTTCCTCGCCCTTGGCTGCGCTATCGCCCTGATTCCTGGTTGTTCAACCTTGCCGGCCGACCGAAATCTCATGTTGGCTTCTGTGGGGGCCATGGGGCTTATCGGCGTGATGCTCCGGTGGCACTTGAATCTCCCTGCTTCGTTGAGGCGACATCCCGCCCGTCGGGCCTTCTTCGCCGTGTGTGTGATCGTTCACCTCGTTCTTTCACCCCTTCTATTACCGGGGTCAAGCTATATGGTCGCGTATGTGGATCAGGGCTTCAAGCATGTAAATGAAAGCGCCGTGCCACCTGAACCCCTTCCCGGCGTGCGCTACATCGTCCTCAACACGCCTGTGGACTATTTGGGCGCCAGCTTGCCGGTCTACCGCGCTGCGATTAACCAACCGCAGCCGACAAACTGGTGGTGGCTGTGTGCTGGCCCCGCGCCGGTGGAAGTGGAGCGGCTGGACGAAAACAGCCTCCTCCTGCGACCACACGGCGGTTTTCTTCAACGTCCCTTCGGACAAATTTTTCGCTGGCCCGAGGGCTACCCCATGGCAGCGGGCGACGAGGTGCGTCTTGATGGGATGACGGCACACGTGCGCTCCGTAAGTGAAGACGGGCGCCCGATTGAAGTACAATTCACCTTCGATACGGCGTTGGAATCGTCGACTTTTCGCTGGATGACCTGGTCGGAAGGAGAGTACGTTCCCTTTGCGCCACCGGCGCTGGGCGAGACGACGCAGGTGCCGGGGCTTGATGTGGGCCGCCTGTTGAGACGTTTTTTCCAGAGTAAGGCACCAAACAGATTGACAGAGAGCGGATATGTTCCAAGATCATAAAATCGCCTATCTTCGAAAACATGTAAAAGTACGAAAAGCCGTTCCATTCACCATGTTGCGCACGTCGCTCGCGTACATTCTTGGCTTGGGTGCCCGGCAAATTCCCCATGCGTCCGGGAATATCGAACTCGACGTTACGCCCCTCATGTTCTATGGGAGGGAAGAGCAACGCGCTGTTGGGGAACCCGATGAGGCGACGATGAATGAGATTCTGTTTCGGAATGAGGTTCCGAAATATTTTTCGGCTTTTTTTACGAAGGCCTTCTCCCACGCCCTTTCCCATGCGCCCTGTATGAATTCCTTTCTCGACTACGCGCCCTACCGAAACGGGGGCACGCTCTACCACGCCGAAGATATTAATATGGGGATCAACGTCCATACCAGGTACGGCGCCGTCCGCCCGGTCTTCCGCAACGCCCATCTGAAACCCCTTGAGCAGGTTGCCAGGGAGCAACGCGATTTGGCCCGCCGCGCACGCAACACGGACCCGGAGGAGTTGTTTCGCGGCGCGATCAAGCACTATTTGTGGCCATCCCTCAAGGAGCTTGATTGGCGCGCGCTATACCCTGGCTACATACACTTGCGGTCACTTACCATAGATCGCTACAAACCCGATCCCGAATACCTTAAGATTCCAGCCGAGGAGAAACTTTCGCCCCACGAGATTCTCGGGGCGACCTGTAGCATAACCAACGTCGGCAGCAAGATTTCGGGGCACCCAACCGTCACAGCCCTGACGCCGCCTGAAGTCGTGATGCTCGGCTTGGGCGATCTAAAAATAGTGCCGCGCTATGTGGAAGGAAAACTCGTGCCCCGCGCCGTGGTAATCCTCAGCTTGACGATAGACCATCGGGCCTACGATGGGGGCGAAGCCTTCCCCTTTTTGGAGTATATTCACAAATACATTGCCGATCCCGCGCTCATCTATGGGTGGAAAGCTGGCGACGACATCTAGGCCAAAATGTAACAAAGCCTTGATGGCATGGTATACTAGGCGATGCGGGTTCGCACCGTGAAAGTCTGGCCTGGTCCTCAGGCGCGGCAGCCCCTAGTTACTTGGAAGAGACTTACCCCACAAGTGCGTGAGAGGAATCTTATGGAAAAGCGTTCAATATTAATCACCGGAGGCACCGGGATTCTCGGAAGCTGGGTGCTTGCCAAGGCGTTGGAGCGGGGTTATGCCCCCGTAGTCTTGATGCGCGATGCCACCATGGACAACGCCCGTGAGCGTCTGCGTGCGGTACTCGCCCTCCCCGGCTGTGAAGAACGCCTCGACGAGATCACCATTGTATTGGGTGATACGTGCCAGAAAGACCTCGGCCTGTCTGGCGAACAGCACCAATTTCTCCGTGACAATCTCGACCTCGTTATTCATTGCGCGGCCAGCATCAGCTTCAATCCCAAAAAGGATTTCGAGCTTCAATCGGCCAATGTAGATGGCCTGCGCCATATGATGAGTCTGCTTGACGGCACGAAGACCCCCTTGTATCACGTCAGCACGGCCTACGTTGCCGGTGATCACCATGGTCGTGTTATGGAGCAGGACTTGCTCGACACGACGTGCAAAAATACCTACGAGCGCACGAAACGGGAAGCCGAAGGCATCTTTCGCGCCGCCCTTGAGGCGGGTGATGTGAAAGGAGCTGTTTTCCGGCCCTCTGTTATCGTTGGCGCATCACAAGATGGGCTTATCAGCCAATTTCACAACTTTTACAGTATTCTTCGCTTGGTGGATGTTATCGAGCGGGGCCAGCTTCCTGCGGGCGAGAGTCTCCGCCTCCAAGGCAACCCCGAGTCTACCTTGAATATTGCCCCCGTGGATTGGGTTGCTGAAGCCTTGTGGATGATTGTGGAGCGGGAGGGGGCATCGGGCCAGACCTACCACCTCACCAACCCGAATCCGTGCAAGCAACAGGAACTGAACGACTGGGCCACACGCACCCTGAAACACGTGGGCAGCCAGATGGGCTTTCAGTCCCGCCTGGAAGGTGATGTCACCCGCGCTGAGCAGGCGGCCAATGCTTCACTTACGCTCTATCGCTCCTATCTGTTGGATGAACCTATATTTGACCGTAGCAACACCGACCGCGCCTTGGGCGAAGACCTTCCCTGTCCCAGAGTCGATGCGGATATGCTCGACATGATGCTCGCCTATGCACGCAAGCAAAAATGGGTCGGGGCCTTTGGCTGTAAATTACGGGGCCTCCTTCTTGACGAAGATCCCCGTGGCTCCCAGATTTCCGTCGAGCGACTGCGCCGGGATTTGGCAGAGGATTTGGCGGCGGTCACCTCCTGAGTCTGATTAGACACCTCGGAAAAACATAAAAACTTTGACAGTGGGCACAGCGCAGTGCTACACTTCGGCTCCTTCGTTGGCGAGTGAGGCTCTCACCCTGCACACGAGTCAAGCTACCGCAGCTTTCAATGCGGCCCCATCGTCTAGGCTGGTCTAGGACACCGCCCTTTCACGGCGGCGACACGGGTTCAAATCCCGTTGGGGCTACCATTTTTCAATAACGCAGAAACGCCCGGCGCATCATGCGCCGGGCATTTCGCTTTGTGGTAAGCGTTTATGGCACGGGCAACTATAGCCGACGGTTGTTTTTTTAAGGGCCAAAATGGCATGGGTCGTGAACGCTTATATTTTTTGGTTATTCGTCCTGCAGGAGCTGGCTGAACCACGCCTCATGCAACGCTTTGAGCGCGGCGAATTGGTCGGGGTCGGTTTCAACGAGATTCGTTCGCTCGCCGGGATCTTTTGCCAAGTTTACCAGCATATGTTTCGGCAAGGGGGTGCCTTTCGGGGCCGATGGATCACGCGGGTTCCCAATGAGCTTCCAATCCCCCTCGCGCACAGCCCACTGATAACCCTTGCCATGCTTCGTTGCCCAGTGCAGCACCTTGTGGGGGGTAGGGGCTTTCGCATCGCGCAGCACCGGCACCAGACTCATTCCGTCGATGGGCGTTATTGGCAGGGAAACATTGCAAAGCGCTGCAATCGTGGGAAACCAGTCGCTGCCATGGGACAGCTGATCCCGGACCGCGCCTTCTTCCAGATGCCCCGGCCAACTGATGATGGCGGGCACGCGCAGCCCTCCCTCGAACATGCTGAATTTGGCCCCGCGATAGGGTCCCGCGCTGCCGCCCCCAAAATGGGCGCGCTCTTCCATGGAGTGGCCGTGATCGGACTGCATAATGATGATGGTGTCTTCCCGCAGTCCCAAGGCTTCGAGACGGTCAACGAGGAGTCCGATGCGGGCATCCAGACTGCTCAAGAACGCCGCATAGAGGTCCCGGGGAGAAGGGACCCCGGCTGCCCGATATTTGGCCAGCCACGCGGCCTCACCCTGGTAGGGATAGTGGGGCGCGTTCATGGCGAAGTAAATGAAAAAAGGCTCATCCTGGTGGGCCTCCATAAACTCGCCCGCCTCTTTCACCATCAAGTCGGGAAAATAACTTCCGTCATGAAAGACTTCTTTGCCATTGCGGTGGAGATCGTGGCGGTTCGGACCCGCCCAGTAGAAATAGTGGGAGTAATTGTCAATGCAACCGCCCATGTGCCCAAAGGAGTGATCAAAGCCCTGCGCGTTGGGCATGGTTTCCGGTGTATAGCCGAGATGCCATTTTCCAATGTGGGCGGTAGCATAGCCCGCCCCCTTGAGCAGCTCGGCAAGCGTCAGTTGCTCCGCAGGCATTCCAGGGTTGCCGGGACGCGACGAAACATTGCCCGGAACCCCGGCATTGACCGGATACTTTCCCGTCAGCATGCCCGCCCGAGAAGGGGAGCAGACCGGTGCGGGCGCATAAAACTGGGTAAAGCGAATTCCCGTAGCCGCAAGCCGATCGATACCGGGCGTCTCTAAATCCTCCGCGCCGTAGCAACCCGCATCGACGGTGCCTTGGTCGTCGGTATAAATAATAATAACATTGGGTTTGCCCTCGCGGGACCAGGCGTTTCCCACCATCAAGAGTGCAAGCAGCAGGAGCGTCCAAAGGGGCTGCGTTAGAAGTAAATGGGATGAAGGTTCGCCGCCGCGCCGGGAGTTTTTCATAGGGTCATTTCTTCCTATTGATCTGTATCCAGGGCTAAGTGTTCACAGGTAGCTTTGGGTGCCACGGACAAGGGGCGATAGCCCTTGCCCGTGTTTGGAGAATATGTTCGTCGAACAAGGAGGAAGTTTTCGGTCACTCCCATTTTTTCGCACGGACAAGCCCCACAGGGCTTGTCCGTGGCACCCGGAGATTATTTATTGTGACTGAGGTCCACCATGCCGTAAACGCTTTCATCCAAAGTTTACATTCGTGGCAGCTGTTAAATAGCGGATCACGCCTCCGCATCCACCCGCCGCAGCAACCGGGCAGGGTTTCCCGCGACAACCGTATGGGGTGGCACGGAGTGGATCACCGTTGAACCGAGTCCAATCAGGGCCTGCTCCCCGATGATTATATCCTGTAGCAGGCGGGCGCCCGATCCCACGTAGGCGCAGGACTTTACGTGAACGCCACCTGCGATGCTTACATTGGAACCCACAAGGGTGCCCCGACCAATGAAGACATCGTGTGACAAGACGGAATTGGGAAGAATAACCACATCGCCTTCCATGTGGACGGATGCGGTCAGCGCGACGCCTGCATGGATTAGCGTATTTGGTCCGAGGGTGCATCGTGGGCCGACATGGGCAGCGGGATGGACCAAAGTCGCGAAACGTTTCGGATCAATGCCCAAGGCGTCAATGATGGAAAGCCGCCCCCAGTAGTTGTCCGGCCGTCCCGGCACAGCAAGTATCCGGGCATCTGGGTAGTCCGCCAAGCAGGCGCGCGTGCCGAGGATGGGGTAGCCGTGTTGTCGAGAAGGGGCCGAGGGGTCGTCGTCGACGAATCCCAAAATCGACCAGGCAGGCTCAATACAGTTAATGGCCTCCACGACACCCACCGCTTCGCGCGCATTGCCGTTGCACGGAAATAATATCAGCGATTTCATGAAAGGCATCATGGCCCACCGTCGCGACGAAGTCAAGCCAGCCCGTCACACCAAAGGAGATCGCCCAAAAAAAGAACACCCGGCGCATGGGTCGCCGGGTGATCCAAATAGGGAGGAGAAAAATAGTTGTGCGGTTTAGCCGCCGAGCAACTGAAGGGCTGTCTGGGGAACGATATTCGCCTGGGCCAGAACGGTCGTTCCAGCGCTGACCAGAATCTGGTTCCGTGTGAATATCTGTGTTTCCAGCGCGATGTCTGCGTCGCGAATGGCACTCTCGGAGGCCGCCGCGT
>JAJRPE010000656.1 GCA_024280935.1 Candidatus Hydrogenedentota bacterium | reverse complement strand
CTTGGAACCTACGGACATCAAGGGTGTGCAGGCCTTGGGTGGGATGGCAGGTCTCTTTGCCGGGGCCAATAACCGTTTCGCAAAAGATACCCGTGCCGAGCACACCTTCTATCACTGGCACGAGTTTGTGGATGCCTTGCCTGGATTGCTTTAGGCTGTGCCACAACCCGATCTTTTCTCACGACATCGACACGGTTTCCATGGTCGCTTTCCAGGTTTTTTCCTCGGTGTCGATGAGCGCCCATTGCACCGTGCCATCTGCCATCACGAGCGAACCCGGCGAAACGAAGAGGGTGCCTTCCACATCCCTGCTAAAGGGTTCATTCGAGCCGCCACAGACGATGATATCCGCCTGCGCAATCTCCCGTTGCCGCTCTAGTTTAACCAGGGGGGTTTCCGCAGTAAGAACTTCCCGTCGGTTTCCCGGTGAACCGTGGCAGAGAAATACGTTCAGCTTTTCCAGTTCCATCACACGGCTTTTTCGCCAATCCCGCAGGACTTCCAAGTTCTGGCTGCTCAGGTTTTCGTGGGTCCAGCGCAGGCACTTCAGCAACGGCTCATCGAGTTTTTTCTCCAGGCTTTGCTGTTTTCGGGAGTAGCGAACGGCCAGTCGATCCAAGTCTCCTTGCACGCACGTGACGCTGTAGTCGGCCAGAAGCGTCATGATTGTATTCCCGCCTTGCGCCCCAACAACCGCGTTTCCTGTATGAAGAGTCGTTAGAATACCGGTCTCTTCGATGGCCTTCAGGGTGGCGTTCAGGGCCGTTTCGTGTCCGTTTATGTTGCCAATGGCGGCAAAAATCATGAAAAAATCCTTTGCTATAAAAAAAGTTTGCGCACCGCATGAGTACGTGAAGGGCACTATACGCCGAAATAAGCCATGCGTCAATCAAAATGCAACTAGCTGTAAACAAACGCCTTACAGCTTTTACTTTGAAATTTGCGTGCCCGAAATTCGGAATAGCCCTGTAAAATAAGGGTGATTCCGCGACAAATTTTTTAATGACCTTGAAAATAGGGCTTGACAAATCCCTATTTGAACGGTAATTAATGGGTAGTCATAACGTAGCATCTGGCCCCGCCAGATTGGAATTCCTCTGTTGCGAAGCTCCAATCGCTACAACATGGCACTTGGGTGAATAACAAAACAGGAGAAACACCACATGGCATTCAAGAAAGCGAAAGCTGCTGACAAGTCGTTGACCAAAGCCAAAATTATCGAGACACTGGCCGAAGAAACCGAACTGTCGAAAAAGGATGTGGACACCGTCCTTGCGGCGCTGGCCCAGCTCTCTTATTCGCAGGCCCCCAGCGCTTCCGGATTCACCTTTCCTGGCGTAGGCAAGCTGGTTGTTCAGCAGCGCAAGGCACGCATGGGACGTAATCCCGCCACCGGCGAGACCATCAAGATTCCCGCGAAAAAGGTTCTCAAGTTCCGTATCGCCAAAGCGGCGAAAGACGCGATTACGCCTCCAAAGAAGTAATCGTGCCTGCCTGTCAGGTTATGCAATAAACCCGGTTTCCCAAAGGAAACCGGGTTTGCTTATTCACAGGGCGGTTTTCAGTTATTTCCGCACGTTGTCGAGGGGCACGCCACAACTGATTCCCACCCCTTCCATGGCGGCTTCGAGGGGCACGTCCAACACGGCTGCGACAGTAGACGTGTAGCGCATCAAGGCCACGCACGCCACGATCTCGACAATTTCCGGGTCCGTCCATCCTTTGGCCCGCAGATCATCGGTCATGCTGTCCGTTACCGAGGCGGGTCGTCGGCCTGCGGTGCGGGCAAATTCCACGGCGGCGTTTTCCTTCTCGGACAAACGAGGGGAGGGCTTTCCCTCGATAACTTCGATACACTCTTCCCGCGACCATTCTTTCATGATGAGGGCGATCATGTGGGCGGCCGTGCAATATTCGCATTCAACCTCATAGGCAGTTACGGCGAAGAAAACCCGCTTCAACTCCTCGCGAATCGTTCCCTCCCGGGCGGTGTTCATACTCAGGGTCCAGAGGGCATCGGTGGTCTCGGGGAGGTGGGCCAGCCCCTTCTGCAAACCAGGCACCATGTGGTAATAGCTCTTGACCTTGTCGAATACTTCTTTGGTCTTTCCTTGGGCTTTATCCGGGTCGATTAGTTCTACGCGTGCCATGGGTCGATCTCCATTTTTGGTAAACGCTCACTGTCTGAGCGCGAAAGCGATCCGCCATTCCCGCGAACGGGTCTGTCGATTTGAGGATACATCAGAATAGACCGGCATTTATTCCGCTATGATACAATAAATCTTGGGTTCTTCCGGTTCAAGGGTACGGTGCAATTCTGAGCGACTTGCTTTGCCTGCCTCTTTTCCTCGCCGTTGAGCGCCGAAGGTGCGTTCTATATCAGCCTGGGGTAACGCCCCAGGTCTCAGATCAGACAGAATTCAGGGCTGAAGGCCTGTTTCTTGACAGCGTGTCCGCAGCCCGACTAGAGTCATGGAGTCAGGGGATTGGGAAAAGCATCATGGGACGGCGGCTTACAACAGCCTTACGCTATTGGCACACCGTGCGGCACCTCCGCCTTTCGCAGTTATGGTGGCGGATGCGCTGTCGTGTGGCACCCATTCGTCACGTCCCGAAGGCACCGGAACCCTTGCCGCCAACAGACACCGCCGCACGGGAACACCTGGCGCAGTTGCTCGACGTCTGGGCAAAAAACGCTTCACCTGAGACCGAAGCCACAAATGCGTTCTTGCAAGGTCGTTTCAGCTTCCTGAACAAGACCGTACAATCCAGAACACCGCCTTGGCAGGGCCTGGATGTCTCCAAGCTCTGGGCCTATCATCTTCACTATTTTGACTATGCCCGCGATTTGGCCCTGTTACACGGAACAGACAAGGCTCCCCTCCTCGGAGGGGCTGGGGGTGGGTTAAATCTCATCCGAATACCCAAACCGTCCCCCAACCTCTCCAGGGAGGGGAGCATAAAGGTATTGGCTTCGCCAACCACACCACACCGTGAATGCTCCCCAAAGATTAAGGGGTGGCTTCTGGATTGGATCGAAAAGAACCCACCCGGCACCCCCCTCGCATGGGATGCTTTTCCCCTGTCCCAACGCCTGATCAATTGGTCGCTGCTGATCGCCCGCTACGGCTGGGACGACACCCCGATTCGCACCTCAATGCATCTCCAAGTGGACTATCTGGCACAACGCCTCGAACGCGATCTGGACGGCAATCACCTACTGAAAAACGTAGCGGCGCTCACCGTGTCGGGAACGTTGCTGGGTAGTCCCCATGGCAAAAGGGGACTCGCATTACTGCAACGAGAATGTGCCGCCCAACTACTTTCCGATGGCGGGCACATCGAGCGAAGCTCCCTGTACCATGGACAGGTCGTGCTGGATCTCATCATCGTGGCGGCCACCCTGGAGTCCATTCCAGACTGGCTCAGCAAGGCCATTCACAACGCAATGGATTTCCTGGCGGGGGTCATGCACGGCGATGGGTGCTGTGCGCAGTTTAACGATGGTGCGGCGGAAGAGGGTGTGGCACCCCAAACGATCCTGGCGCTGGGTAACTTGGTCTGTCCGCCTGATGCCGACGAAAAAACCGGGAGCCGTCCCTTTCCTGACAGCGGTATCTATCGGCTGGAATCACCGAACGGGGGCGGCACCATGATCATGAAGCCGAAAAAAGCCATGGCGGATTATCAGCCAGGCCACGCCCACAGCGACTTGTTGAGTTTCGAATACAGCATCGGAAAGCAGCGAATTTTTGTCAATTCCGGCACCCACGGTTACGCCGAAAGTCCCTATCGCGATTACTGCCGGCGCACCCGCGCCCACAACACGGTGTGCATCAACGATCAGGATCAACACGAGCACTGGTCCAGCTTTCGCGTTGCACGGCGCGTCCACGGCACCGTGCTGGCCTGGGATGAAGCAAAGCCCGCACTTCGCGCCGCCTACACGAGCTTGCAGGGAGCGCGTCACGAGCGACAGATCACCTGGGAGTCACAAGGCTTCTGGCTCATTCTTGACCGGGTGACGGCGCGTGGCGCGTTTTCCCTGGACAGTATTCTCCATCTCCATCCCGATGCCACGTTGGAAGCCATGGACGGAATTTCTGAGCAGCACGTTTTTCGCATCGCTGCGCCAGACACATCGCTCCTGCTCATTGTTTTGAACGCCGACAGCGTTCAAACGCACCGGGGAGACAAATGTGGTGCAGGATTGTATTTTCCACGCTTCGGAAAGTCAATCCCAACGACAACCGTGGTGGCATCATCGGAAGGTATGGAATCCCGCGACATGGGCTTTGCCATGGTACCTAACGTGAACGAATCGGACGCAGGTCATCTATTGGACACGGTAAGCACCACGTGGGAGCAACGTACATGATCGTTCCCGGCCCCGACAATCCCTTTTTCAAAATCATGCGTGGCCTATTCTATGGCTGGATCCTCGTCCTCGTCCTCGCCCTCTTTCCCTACACAGAAGATCCGGCCACCCCCGTCAAGCTCCTCATCAGCGCCTTCGCCGCCGTGTTGATTACGGGCGTGTGGACGCTGGGCATGATCACGCGCCGGGTCCCCTGGCGACCCGTCGGGGCGTCCCTGTATCTGCTGGTCGCTTTCCTCGTCGTGCAGTGTGGAGCGGCCCTGTTTTCCGACGCACTCGTCCGAAGTCTCCACGCCCTGTTGCCCTGGATGATCTTCGGAATCCTGGCCTTTCACGGGCAACTGCTCTTCGCCCACACCCGGCACCTGCGCAATCTATTCCGGGCCATCGTCGGAAGCGTGGCCCTGTCCAGCATCTACGGACTGCTCCAATACGCCGGGCTGGACCCCTTCCCCTGGGCACTGCGCAATGTGGAGGAGTATCGCGGACTTCCGGCGACCTACGGTAATCCCAACTTCGCCGGACATGCGCTGGTCATTGCCCTCGTGTTGTGCGGCGGCCTCGCGGTCGAGGCGTGGAGACGGAAGAAGCGCCGCTATGAACTTGCCGCCTGTCTGGTGGGGGGGGCTTTGCTCTTTACCCATCTCTACCTCACCCACATGCGTGGGGGCATGGTGGCCCTGGCGCTGGGTGCCTTGGCGGTGTTGGTCGCCGCACGCATCCACCGCCGAACAAAGAACACCCTGTTGGCCTGGGTGTTTGGTGTGGCCGTATCGGGAGCAATCGTCATTGGTGGTATGTTAACGGTGTTGTTCTTCGCACCCCACCTGAATCTGGACAGCTCCCTGCAACTTCGCTTGCACGGCTACGCCGGGGCATCCGCCCTCTTCCTGGACCATTCGATCTCGGGAATCGGTCCCGGTAACTACGCCTTTCACAACACCCCTTATTGGAGCGATTTTGAAGCCCTGTGGTACGCCCTGGAAGGCAAACGCAATCACCACGTCCACAACGAATGGTTGGAAATCGCGGTGGAATCCGGCGTGGGCGGACTGTTTCTGTTCATTCTTCTTTTTCTTCAGGGACTGTTTGCGCCATTTCGCTATGCTTCGGCAAGTACGCAAAAGGCCGAGAATGCTCCCCTCCTCGGAGGGGTTGGGGGTGGGTTAATTGCGAACACGCACGACCACAAAAATGACACACCGTCATTCCCGCGCACGTGGGAATCCAGAACGTGGCGGAAACGCCTCAAGGCAATACTGGATCCCCGTGTTCGCAGGGATGACGAGCCACGTTCACACTCCATCGGTGTCCGCCTGAAGCTTCCTCAGCCCTGCATTCTTCGCGGTACTATCCCCGTTGCCCTCCTCGTCGCTGCGATAGATGCGTGCTTCGGATTCAACCTGCATGTTCCGGTGAGCACAGCCTTTGTTTTTCTTCTACTCACCCTGAAAGCCGACGATATTGAGCAACGCTCCCTGCCCGACAAGACCGCACGCTGGGGCGCCCTCCTGTTGCTGCCCCTCACCGTAACCCTCGCCTTCCAATGTGTGTGGCAATTTCAAGGGGAACACCACTATCAGCAGGGCCAAGGAGCACTGGTCTGGGCCGACGAGCAGCGTACCCCTGGCGACGCGGCCCCTTTCCTCGATACGGCATGCACCCTGTTTCAGGGGGCGCAGTCTTATCAGCCGTGGGACTTCCGGGCACCCATGGTGTTGGGCGGGCTTGCACTGCGAGAAGGTCACCCCGAAGAGGCCATCGCGGCCTTCAGGCAGGCGCTCACCTGCCATCCCCATTTGCCCCGCCTCCAACTGGACCTGGCCCGTGCTTGGCTGCAATCCGCGCAGTATGGAAAGGGCAATGGTCGCCGTGCAGCGTTGGATACGGCGGAAAAACTCGCTTTCGCTGTCGTAGAACGCTGCCCCGAGTTGGGGGAAGGCTACGCCATCCTCGGCTGGACCCACTGGTTCCGGGAAAGGCTGGTGGATGATGCGGATGCGGAACGGCGGGCCGCCGTCGAAGCCTTTGAATCCGCCCGTCTTCACGGGGTCGCCAATGACATCGACCTGGAATACGCGCTCTGGAGTACCTGGGTCCGTACCCTCCCGGAAGACATGGCGAAGACCTTATTTCTTGCGCGGGTAGCCACCTTCGAGAAGGCAGGCGTGCTCCCACCCGTGGTCAGGGCAAGCGCCGCCGTACTCAGGATGCCCCCCGAGGATACGACGGCCCTCGAACGCCTTGCAGACCGTATTGCCTCCCCCCCCAGTCAGGATATTCCTGCAACCGCACGTCGGTACTTCGGACCCTTGGTGCAATTGATTTTACCGTCGGACAGCGCCACTGGATTTCCCGCCTTTCAGCTTGGTCGAGTATCTTTCTACGTCGGAGACTATGATCGCGCTGAGACCTTGTTCCGTGCGGCATCGAAGAGTCTTCCTGTTGCGGAACTGGGCGAGGTCAACTACTACCGCTCCCGCACCCTGGCCCATCGTGGACAAGCCTCCGCCGCCCTCGCCCTGGCCCGGGAAGCCTTGCAACAAAAACGAAGCTCCGTGTTCTACCAGTGGAACTTTGCCCTGCGACTGGCAGATGCGGGAGAACAAGAAGCCGCCCGCTTTCAGTTGGAGGCTCTGCTGCCGCAGGTGACGAATTCCCCCGAAAACTACGCGGCCATCCTCGCAGCCCGTGATGCCCTGCTTACGTCACCGTCCACCGTGGGAGCGATGCCATGATACGTGCCAAAGAGCCATACTTTCTGGGTGGCGCAGCTAAGGGGGTTAGGCATTCTTGCCTGACACAAGGGATGCGTTGCTCAATCCAAGACACGGGAAGTTGTGGAAACGCCTCGCTTAGAAAAACACAGGCGGGACGCCCATGCTACCGTGAGGCTCTATCATGATGCGTGCAAGCAGACGACACCGTATCATCCTCCCGCTCCTGGCGACTTTATTCACCGTGGCCCTGGTTGCCACCAGCGCTTTCTACAACGAAAAAAGTAGCACCTTCCTCCCGGGACTTGCAGATCAGCTCAGTGAAGTCGCTATGAAACAGGGCATACAACGAGAAGCTGCGGGTGACTTGGAAGGCGCACTCCATTTTTATCAGCGTGCCCTCGACGGAAATTTCCAAGGAGTACAAAACCGCATTCACGTCGAAAAGCGTTGCGGAGTCGTTTTATCGAAGCTCGAACGATACGAAGTCGCCATTCCCCACCTGATGCGGGCGCAGGACAGTCCCCTGCGCAGCCTCAACGGCTACAAACCACTGGTCGAATCTCTCTTGGCGGTGGGCCGCACCAGCGAGGCAAAATCGGTAGCCCAGACTTGGTTCGAGGCCACGGCGAACAACGATAGCAGCCGCGCAGATGCCCATCAGGCACTGGGTCGTCTTTCGCTGCTGAGCGATGATGCCTTGGATACGCAGGAAAACTTTATGGCCGCGATTGCGTTACGCCCCGACCACGAGGCCAAGCTCGATTTGGCAAGGTTGCATTATGCTCAGGGAGACACAGCAAAGTCCATGGAATGCCTCACCAACTACCTGAGCGCTACCGCTCCGGGTGAAGAGAACAGTGAGGTATGGGAGCTGCTGAAAGTATGGCGGTGAGGGTTACAGAGAAACACGCCAGGGGTGCTACCTACACAGACACGAGGTACGAGTGGCTTTGTGGGTGCGGGCCTTCACGGGTAAGGGGGTTGGGCTTTCCAGCCCGACATAAAAGGCACGTCGGGTGTTGAAAACGCACGTAACGTTCGTGATGATGCGTTGATTATCCAAAACGATGCCTTGTGTTTTTCGGTGGATCCCAAGTGAAGACACGTGCCGATAGCGGGTTTTATGTCCGGTGTTCCCTTTATGTCGGGCAGGAATGCCCAACCCCCTTTGCCTACTTGAAATACACCATCAGGGTCTTGATTTCAAAGGGCCGCATAGTAACCGTCACCTCATCGTTACGCACCTTGATGGACTCTGTCTCCTCTTCCATCAGATTGCAGGTGTATGCCTTTTTCACGGGACGGCCAAAGCCCACGGGTACCTCGCCCCGGGTGTTTCCACCCTCGTAAAGCCGCACAATAATGGCCTCGTCGGCCTCTGCTTTTTTCACGGCCTCCACGACGACGTTGGGGTTGCTTATCGTACAGAAATCCAGGGCGCGTTCGGTACCCTCGCTGGCCTCCAGCGGAATGGACTGGAAGGGCACATTCAGGGCATAGGCTTCGCGCACCACGGTCTCCACGGAAAAGGGCGCGTCGTGGGGCAGCAAGGCATAGGTAAAAGTGTGCTCGCCGATGTCCGACTTTTCATCGGGTGCTCGGGGCGACCGCATCAGCGTAAGAGAAAGCTGCTCGTCCAGCGTATCGTAGCCGTACTTGCAGTCGTTGAGGAGCGCCACGCCATAGTCCCCTTCGGAGACATCCACCCACTTGTGGGCGCAGGATTCGAACTGGGCCTGATCCCACGACGTATTTTCGTGGGTATTGCGCAGCACATGGCCAAACTGTATCTCGCTCCGAATCTGTGCGCTATGTACATCGACACCAAAACCCACTTTCAACAGGGTGCGTTCTTCCTGCCAATCGAGGCGGGTGATAAAATCAATGCGACGGGTATGGGCATAAACCACCATGTCCTGGGTCAGGGTCGACGCGCGTCCCACGGACCACGTGGATCGAATCGTAAGAAACAGCGGGCCGTCGGCGATTAACTCGCGTGAGGTCATGGTCTCCACGAGCACCACGTGGTCGCGGTAGAAGCGGTCAATGTCCCAGGCATCCCAGAACAACGGCATGTCCTCCGCCGTGTAAAACTGGTTGAGCGTCTTGCCTTCCGCCACGACATCGCGGCCTACGTCCTTATCGTAAAGCTGGGCGATGAATCCCGCCCGATCAAAGGCGATGCTGTAAAAGGGGGTCTCCAGGGCCTTCCCCGAATAACTGAAGGGCGATTCAGCCGTCCCACTCCGTTCACGTAGGGCAATCGGTGACACGCTGAGGCTCCCCGTATTCACCAACACCGCGAGACCCTCCTCGGTCTCCTGACACACCAGGGCATGTCCTTCTCCGTCACACGCGCCCGCAGCACCATCGCCGGGAAGCACCAGAATGTCTTCCCGCGTCCAGGACAAGGCATTCGCCACCAGGTGGCCCCGGTTTTCTGTGTCGGGATGTATCTGCGCCCCCAGCACCACCAGCGCCTCCTGGCGAAGTCTGAGCAAGTCCGTCTCCATCGCCGCATACTCCGCTTCCGCCACTTCGTAGACCCGACGAATACTCGTGCCGGGGATAATGTCGTGAAACTGGTTGGTCAGCAGGGTGCGCCAGTGGGTTTCCAGGCGCTCGGCGGGATAGACCGCGCCATAGGCCAGGGCCATGCTGGCGTACAGCTCCACCTCGCGCAGCAACAACTCCAGTTTTCGGTTGTAGCGTTTGGTCCGGCTTTGGGTGGTGTAGGTGCCGCGATGCAATTCCAGGTAGAGCTCGCCTACCCACCGGGGCCGCGAAACATCGGTCTTTTGCAGTCCCTCCAGAAACTTCGACACGTTGACCCATTCGGTTTTGGGACAGCCCTCCAGATTCTTCATGCGGACCGCGTTCTCGCACATCTCTCGGCTGGGACCGCCACCGCCATCGCCCCAACCCACAGAACTCAGGGTAGCCTCCTGCACCTCCTTATGCTGCACGCGATTCCAGACATGCTGGGAGGCTTCGGGCGATACGGGCGCGTTGTAGCCCATGAACTCGGCCATCGAATTGATATAGTGGGTGAAAATGGAGCTTCCGTCGATGCCCTCCCAATCGAAGGTGTCGTAGGGGAAGCGGTTGGTATCGCTCCAGTTAATCTTGCTGGTGACAAAGTTTTTGATGCCACACTGACGCAGAATCTGGGGCAGCGCCGCGCTGTAGCCGAAGACATCCGGCAGCCACAAGGTGTCACCCGTGTAGCCGAAGAGCGCCTTGGTTTTCTTGCGCCCTTCCAGAAACTGGCGGACCAGCGATTCACCGCCCGTCACATTGCAATCGGCCTCAACCCACATGCCGCCATTGGGTTCCCAGCGGCCCTCTTTCACACGCTTCTTGATCTTCGCCAGCAGCTCGGGATAGTGGGTTTCGATAACATCGTAAAGCCAGGGCTGGGACTGCTGAAAGCGAAACTCGGGATAGTCGTCCATGAGGTTCAGGATGGTGGAAAACGACTTAGCGGCCTTTCTAATCGATTCCTGCACCGGCCAGAGCCAGCCGATATCGATGTGGCAATGGCCCACGATACCCACCGTCGGCGTAGTGGGGCCGTTCTTCGTCGCCAGCAGGGGAGCCAGACGCTTACGGGCCAGCGCCGCCGCCGACTCCAGTTCCGAGGCCTCCGTCCATTGCATGGGGATGCGGTTCAGGGCCTCATTCAAGGCCGCAAGAATATGGGCGCGGCGCAGACTGTTTTCGTCGAGCATACAGGCCGTGCGAAAGAGCACGTCGGTATCGTAATACAGGGCGGCGACAGACTCCCGCTCATAGAGCAACGCGCTCGCCTCCAGGGGCAGGGGCGGCTCCACACCGGGATCGCGCTCCGTGAACTGGTGGGTATACATACCATCTTCATGGGGCGACATGCCGGGGATGGGATGTCCCGTGTAGGCCTCCACATAGATCTCATGACTTTCGCCGCCACGGGCAGAACGATGGATCAAGACCTCTTCGTGGGCGTGATTCATCCCCGCGAAGGCGCTGCCATCCAGCCACAACAGTTTGTCGGTGTGGCTCACATGGCGATAGAAAACCCGCTTCCCCTTGCAAATCCGGGGCACCTCGAAATGTCCCCGGAACCAGGTCGTGTTCCAGTGAGCGCCCCAGGTGCAGCCGATAGGCGCGGGTTCAAAATGAAGGGATACCGGCGGCTTACGGAAGTGCTCTATGGTTGATGCCATTTCCAGGGCCACATCCGCCACAGGAACGTAGCGCCACTGTTTCAGTTTTTCGATGCGAAGACGGAGTTTCTTGACGATTTTCGGCGGCAGCATGGTATTCCTCTATAATTTACGGTGTCGGACATAGGAAATGTCGTGGCCCGATTTTAGCACAGAGGATGGCGGGGAAGACGATGAAAAAGGGACATGAGGGACTTCAGAGACAGAAGGGACAAAACCGCGTGGCTCTTGGAAGAATGTCGCGCCACGGCAAATCCTAGCGGGAAAGCAGCAAGCTGGTCCAGGCTCCCCGGCTTTCTGTCTCTTGCGTCCCTTCTGTCTCTTGCGTCCCTTCTGTCTCTGAAGTCCCTCATGTCCCTTTCTCCCGACCCCCGCTGCTTGTGCGTTTCCGGGGTCGTTGCTATACTGTGCCCAAACTCGAAAACCAGAAGGGATGCCCCACTGTCGGTGCCCCCTATATTTTGGTGGATAATTGTCCCAACAGGTATTCAAGCGACAAACAAGACTTGCCGCCCCGAAGGGGCACAAGAGGCCTTTCAGGCCAAATAGAAATACGCCGCCAGCGTTCAGTCCTTGAGCGCAATGGGGCGGGCGCTCAAGTCGGATGTACGCCTAACCCGGATGAACCGTAAGTATCAACAAAACGGCCCGCACGTTGGTGCAGGCCGTTTTTACTTGGTCTGGAGACGGATTTATTTTTTCATGGGAATGAGCTTAAAACTCTTCACGACTTCTTCGTAGACGGGGCCCCATTCTTCAAACTGGCCAAAGACGCCGCCGAGTATGACACCGTAGTCGCTCTTGTTGCCGGAAGCGTGAATGAGCCAGCGGTGAATTTCATCGCTCTTGCTCTTATCCACTTCCTTGTACCAGAAGGTGTTGCCCTCGTGGGCATAGCCCTTCTTCTTGGAAAAGACGATGGGATCCCTGTAGTTGGCATCGGGCGAACTAATGTCCTTCTTCACCGAATCCATGTTGGCCTTGTAGAGCGTCCCGGGCGACACATCGGGCATCCATACCCAGTTCACGTGAATGCTCAGGGCACTTTCAAGACCGCCACCACCACCACTGCCATCGGTGGTCGTCTCTTCACTCTGAGAGGTGCCCAGGCTAACTCCCTTGACACGCAGGCCGACAGAAAACTTTTTCTTTTTCTTCTTCTTGGTGCCTTTTGCGGATTTGGCCGAACCCGGCTGATAGATCCAGGAAGCGCCCTTTTCCTCGCTCTGAAGCTCGAATTCGGCGGGGATTTTCAAGGAAAATCCATATTTGGTGTTCTCGTAAGTTTTCCATTCCCGAGCCTGGGCAATGGGGGCCAGCATCATGCTGCCAGCAAACGCCATGACCATGGCAAGAATGCCTAGTGCTTTCTGATTTGTTTTCATACTCGTATCCTCCCTGAGGGTAACAGCCATCAACGATGTTGGGGCCAAATAAAATCACACCATACAGAGCGTATGATGTGATCAACTTATCTGCCTATTATTTAGGCGATTGCATCGCTTTGTCAAGGGTTTACCGAAAGGGTTCCCATTCGGGCTCGTTCAGGAAGATCCAGTCGTAGTATCCGCGATTCTCCAGCTTGGCGGCTGCGGCCTCATCGACGATGACCGTGCATCGCGGGTGAAGCTGAAGCGCCGTGGCCGAAATCATGGAGGTAATGGGGCCTTCCACCGCTTTCGCAACAATATCCGCCTTGGCCTCGCCTGTCACGAGCATGATGCAGCGGGCCGTATCCAGGATGGTGCCCACGCCCATGGTGATGGCGCGTTTTGGCATGTCTTCGGGATTGTCAAAAAGGGGCGAGTTCTGGGCAATGGTGCCGGGGGTGAGGGCCTTGCAACGGGTGCGGCTGCGCAAGGCGGAAAGGGGTTCGTTAAAGCCAATATGGCCCGTGCTTCCGATACCCAACAGCTGCAAGTCAATGCCGCCACATGCCACGATCTTCGCTTCGTAGTCGCTGCATTCCTGATCGAGATCGGGTGCCGTGCCATTGGGCAGGTGGGTATTGGCCAATTCGATGTTGATCCTATTGAACAGATTGTCGTTCATATAGCTGCGATAGGAATTGGGATCTTCCGGCGGAAGGCTGATGTACTCGTCCAGATTGAAAGTCGTCGCCCGAGAAAAATCCAAGCCTTCCTGGGTGTGCTTCTGGGCCAGCTTAGCGTAGAGGCCCTCCATCGTGCGGCCCGTGGCAAGACCCAGCACCAGTTTTGGGCGCTTCACGAGGGCCTGTTCGATCAAATCTGCCGTTAGTTGTGCGGCATCGTCTTCCGTTTTTCTGATGATTACTTCCATTGCACTTTCACTTGGTTCTTCATTGTATACACGTTGCGGAACCCGCAACACGATTGTGGGGAGCCACGGCGGCGGACAGCGTCTTCACGGGTCACCTGCTGAGGACAACGGAAGGATCGGACGAGGCCACCCGAAAGCCCACGCCATGGATGGGCGCGCCACACCGATCACCGACCGCCGGAATTCCGTAAGGATACCTGCTCGGGTTGTCGCCACGCAACTTGCATGATGGGTCCGCAATTTCCATAATATACCCATGATCGATGATGGCAGCAGCCACAGGGGCGCAGCACCCCGGTTTGTTCGTCGTGGTACCGATCCGACTGTTGTGGTCGGCGTTCCGCGAGAACAGTGGCACGACGAAGATGGGCGAGGCACGATGGTGTATAGAGCCGAGGTAAGAAAGTTCACGCCCAGGTACCTTGCAGGGACAACGCTATGAGGAGCCACCTGCTACTGTGGACCGTGGCCTTGATCGTCGTGCTTCTGGCATCGGTGATTTACCTGTCACGGAATTCCACGGCCTATGCGCCGATCACCGCCGAAGATCCGAATGCCTCCATCGCCGAGGCCGTCTCGCTCCTGGAGGATGACATTAACTTTTTACAGCACGCAACACAAGCCGCCATTCGGACCGCGTCGGTCTACGTCGAGCGGGGCGAAGTGTCTTCCGCCCAGGGATCCTACGTGCTGGCGATTCAATACAAGCGGGAGCAGAATTTTCAAGGGGCCGAGGCCCTCTTCAAGCGCGCCATTGCCCTCGATCCCACGTGGAGTCGGCCTTACGCGGGCTTGGGCAATCTCTTGGGCCGCCACAGTTTTCAACGCACGGAAGAGGCGATGGAGGTGCTCCAAAAAAGTATAGAATTAGACCCGGAGTGGGGGCGGCCCCACAACATCATGGCGGTTATTCTCCGCGCAGCAGGTCGTTTTGAGGAGGCCCGCGCCGAAGCCGAGCTTGCACTAAAGTATATGCCGAATGAAATCTCGCCGCTGAACAACTACGCCAATCTCCTGGTGGATCTCGAACGCTATGACGAGGCGGAAACATATTTCCGGCGGGCTATAGAAAGTTATCCCGAACACCCCAAGCCCTACTACAATCTGGCATGCCTTTTTAGTCTGCGAGGGCGCACCCAGGAAGCCCTGGAGAATCTGAAAGAGGCCTTCCAGCGATCTGATTTGTTGCGCCGCGAGGCGGTGGATGATGTCGATCTCGCTCCGCTTCGAGACAACCTCGCCTTTCAGGCGCTGGTGGATCGAAAGCGTCCACCAGCGTAGACATGGAATCCGCCGCGCCCACTATTGACACGTCTGCGAAAAGCAACATCCGAGTGTGACGAAAGAGTGACAGCCCTGTAAAAGTACTGTAACTATTGGCTTTTCGTCTCCTTTCGGGGGCCTGTCTCGTGGATTTTTCCGGTTTTCTCGGGTACAATTCAGGTGTTCATGGGCCTCTGCAGAGCGCCCCGGCGAACGTAATTCGTATGCGCAGAAGCCCTCACGCTTTTCTTCTGCCGCGCAGTTCCGACTGTTTCACGCCATGGAATGGTTTCTGAACAAATGCAAGGAGGCATAACGATGAGTGAAGACCTGCTCCGAGAGATTCTCGGCAACGCAAACAAGAACGATACCTTTCGACAGCTTCTCGTCCGCACACAGGATGCCCGGACACTCGTACAGGTATTTTCCAACCCCCACAATCTGGACGAATCCACCATCGGCTATGTGCGAAGCATTGGCCCGGACACCTGCACGATGGAAGAGATGCGTTACACCGGCGAAGCAGACGGAAACAACACCTTCTTCCTGCGTGATGTTATCCAAATAGCCACCGACACCCGCCTCCTTCGCCGAATCGAGCTGCTCCAGGAGCGAAACGACGCGGATGACGAGGAAGATGGGATTGCCCCCGAAGCTTCTGATTGCATCGTTGCGGAACTGAAGCACGCGCAAGCCCGGCTCGAAATGGTGAACTGCAAGATAGCCACGCCCCGGGATTTTCGTCATGTTTCTGGTTTCGTTCGCTCAATCATAGACGGCTATGCGGAAATCGATGTCATCACCATGGAGGGTGACCCCGACGGGGTGGCCACGATCCGTGTGAACGACATCACCAGCGTCTACCGGAACGAAAAGCGCCAACAGGCCGCCATGCTCTTTCACAGCGAGCGCGACCGGCTCTACCCCGAATTGCTGTAGTATCCAACACACCCCCTGAGGTTGCACATAGATAAAGGCCCCTGCTGGACGACACCATCAGGGGCCTTTTCACGTTTTACCAGGGCAAAAAACTTCGTCAGCCCCGCACTTGCTTGCCAAGCGCGATGATATCCTCCACGTTAAACGCTACACCCTCGCCACGATCCAGTTGTTCCTGCCCGATGGCAAGATCGCCCCGCAATTGCTCCAGCTTCAGTGCCTCGCTGTCTTTCCTTTCTTTCAAAAGCCGAAGACCGTCACGAAAGACCTCCTCTGGCGATTCGTAGAGGCCAGATGCAACCTGTGCCCGCACGAATTCGTCCAACCCTTTTGGTAGCAAAATTTTCATACAACCATCTCCGTTATATATGTCAGCCGAAGTATCCACCCCGCAACGCACGCCACTCTCGTACTCTCCATTATACATGAACAAATGGAGAGCTACTTCTCGGGTCTTTCTTGGACTGTTCGCCCGTTGCGGCGTAGTGAAGTCCCCGGCCTGTTTACGCTACAATGGCGTATTCTCCGTTTCGGAAACCCCACAGCACGCCAACAGGACTGTACCCCCATGTCTTCATCTAAATTTACCCGCACCCTCGTTACCAGCGCCTTGCCTTATGCCAACGGCCACATTCATCTGGGCCATATTGCCG
>JAJRPE010000655.1 GCA_024280935.1 Candidatus Hydrogenedentota bacterium | reverse complement strand
GGCATATAAGCTCATCTAAAACTCGGATTTATGCAACCAGAGGGTTTAGGTTGACCAAACCCTGTTTTGTTGGGAACGGACGCTCCATGGCGGCGATATGGGCAGGCCCTTCGAGGATCAGGAAGATGCCGAGGGCGATGCACAGGGGCCATCCGTAGTGGTAAAGCTCCAGCGCGTAGTCCATGCCTTCCGGTGCATCGCCAAGGTAGAAGAATTGAAAGAGTCCCACAAATCCTGCTGCCCCAAGCCCCAAATAGCGTAGCACCCGGTCTCCGATTGCCAATATCAGGAATGCGAAGGGCACGAATTTCAGAATGGCGAGAAAGAAGGAAGTCCACGGGGACAGGCCCTGCCCGTCCGCTATGCTGAGTAGGCCGACACCGGCGAAGAGGCCCGCGAAACCCGCGGCCCAGAGCGCGGCCAAGCAGAGCGTGGGTATCCAGGCCAGTTGCCGATGGGTTACCGGGAAGGGCAACTTGAAAAGGGTGGTATGGAATCCCGCGATGCAAGCCAAGAGCAAGGAAATCATGAGGGAACCTGTTTGAAGCCAGATTGCTTTGTCCACATCCGAGGGCCGTATATCGGCAGAGACGAGTATGAATTGCGCGAGAAAGCACAGCGCCCCACAAACAAGCAAGCGCTTGCGGAGGGTCTTGATCAACAACCAGGATGAGTTCATCGGATTTCTCCCACTTGGCGGCGCTGCCAATGGACGCGGACTCGCAGCAGTGTGTACCCAGACACGATGAGCAGCAGTGCGGCAAGTGCGCCTTGGTGACTCAGGTCGAAGCCCCGGGGCGGAAAGTAGTTGTTGGTTTTTGCGGCCCCTTCCAGGAAGCCCGTATCGAGCCAGAAGAACAGTCCCACAACGAAGGCCACAGCGACCAGTAGGAACACGATGACATTTCGCGTTGTATTCTGGACATGTGTGTATGCAGCGACGGCGGCCATGGCCAAGAACGGCAAGGCGAAGGCCTCGGGATGGAGGCGGTAGTGGGGTGTCATGCCCGCGCCGCCGAGCTTAAACAAAACGCCGATCAGGATGGCCCCTTCTATCCATAGAACGGCGCAGACGAGGTAGGCGAGGTGGGCATCCCAGGTCGGCGTGCGAGCACGGGGCAGACTGAAGTAGAAGGGAAGGGTCTTTCCCTGGGTTTGGGGAGCGTAAACCGCGAAGGCCAAATAGCCCGCAACAAAGCTGGCGAGGATAAAGGGCACAATCACGTCATATATTTGGCTGAAGCCCACGTCACGAAAAAAGTAGAATCCGGGAAGCACATAAACACCACCGAGGAGGGTATCCAACCCATGAACGTCCCAGAGGACGCGCCATTCGCGAAAAAACTGCTGTCGCCGACCATAGAATTCCGTGCTGCTCATGGGTTCTTCTCCGTTTCGCGCGGAGTGTTGTAGAGCAAGAACAGCTCCTCAAGGTTGAGGTGCTCGACCTGGCAATCCCAGCCGTCGAGCTTCTCCGGGGCGAAATCGTCAACCATCGCCTGAAACGCATCGCCCTCGCGGGATGTGGAGAGCACATTGAAGTGCGTGCCCAAGGCCGTCTCCTCGGGCGGCGCGGCGAAGCACAGGCGCTTTACCTGGACTTTCAGGTCCTCCAGATTTGCCTGCAGGACGAGCCGCCCCTTTTTGGTAAAGGCTACATGGTCCACCACGCGCTCCACATCGGACAGGATGTGGGAGGACAGCAGAATCGTGACCTCCCGTTCGTTGGCCAGTTCCATGAGCGTATCCAGAAATTCGCGCCGCACGGCCACATCGAGACCCGCCGCAGGTTCGTCCAGGATGAGCAACTCAGGCAATTGCGCCAGCGCCAGGGTCAGCAGAAAGCGTCGCTGCTGGCCTTTGCTGAGCGTGCCGAAGGTCTGATCGAGGGCGAGTTCATACATGCGGAGCCGGTCCAGCGCCATCTTTTCATCCCACTGCTCGAAATAAGAGGCATGGAGTTTCATGGCCTCCGAAAGCCGCATCCAGCCGGGCAAGGCCATTTCATCCGCCACATAGGCGATGCGCGCCCGGGTTTCCGGGGCCATTCCCACGGGGTCAATGCCAAAGATCTGCACGGTGCCTTCCTGGGGGATAAGGGCGCCCATCATCAGCTTGATGCTGGTGGTTTTGCCGCTGCCGTTTTCGCCGAGCAGGCCAAACACGCTGCCCTTGGGCACCACGAGGCTCAGATTATCCACGGCTGCGACCGAGCCAAAGAACCGATGTGCGTTTTCCATTTCAATAACGTTCATACCCTAGCGCCTCTCCTTTTCCGTGTCGTCTTGACCACCACCCGGTGCTCCATGAAGTTTTTCGATTTCCTGATGAATCATCCGCAGCAGATCGTCCGGGTCGAATGCCAGTCGGCCCGCTTCCAGCACCAGTTTGCGGATATCTCCCTCCAAGCGCCGCCGTTTCTCCTCGTCCGTCAGCACGTTGCGTCGCGGGGCAATGAAGCAGCCTTTTCCCCGCTGAGTAAAAATAATTTCTTCGGCTTCGAGTTGGCGGTACACCCGGGCGACTGTCGTGGGGTTCAGCTTTAATTGCAAGGCGAGGCCCCGCACCGAAGGGAGTTTTTCATTGCCTTCGAGCGCGCCCGAGATGGCCATATACTTAATCTGGTCCACAATCTGCGCCGAAATTGGCACGCCCGAGTTGTGGTCGATTCGTATATACATGGGTCTTCCTTCTTCTGTACACACTAAGAGCATACAGCGAATACAGATGATTGTCAAGGGAAGATTTTGGGTGATTTGTGCCTTAGTCTTCAATATGGCCAATAAAAAAACAAGAAGCTTCATGCGGCCATGTCCATAAGTTGTTGTGGCGATAACGCTTAAAATATATTCAGCAGGATGACCAACATTCGATATTCTGAGGTACTTGGAATTTACAAAGGAAGCATCAAGGGTGCCACCCTCACACGCAGCCGGTTTCCGGCTAAGTTTGCGGGTGCGGGTTTACAAAAACTGTCTGCGGCATCACTTGGCCTGGGACGCGCTTCGGCGAGTCTCTTTTCGACAGGCCCGTTCTGGTATCTTGCACCCGCAAGCTCCCCCGCTTCGCTCCTCCGCGTGAGGGTGGCACCCCTACCGGTTTCCTTGGATAATACTGGGTTGTGGGCGAAGCTCATTTTGGTGTATTGATGATAGTCAGGACAGGGGTTACAATGGCGAAAGAGCCATCTGCGGTGGTGGCGGGTGATCCTTCAAAATATCAGCGGATAAAGGGAGATAGAAAATGCGCGGAACTATTGCACTGTTGGCTGTCGTACTGATTTTTTGCTCAACGGAGGCCCCGGCCTTCCGCGATCATGGAAGTTGGATGAAGACCCTGGAGACTAAGGCGGATTCTTTCGAGCGCAACGTCGCCGAACGGCATAACATTCTGGGGACCTATCCATCCAGTGTCCGGCTCGTTCCGCCGAATCATTATGTGGACCCGAGCCTGGGCGGTTGGAAATCGCTGGTAGAGACCGGTGAACTGCCCCCCGGCTGGACCTTCGATCAAGGCACTACGGGACCCTCTAATATTGCCCACACAAGTTCCTGGACCGCCGCGCTATTGACCGGGGAGGCCTTCCGCGTTGCCTTTCTGCGTGATTCAGTGGGTGTGGATCATCCCGACTATAAAGTGGCGTACGCGCGGGCGAACGAGATTATCCAGGGATTTCGCATACTGACCTTGGTGAGCGGTCAACCGGGATACCTCGCCCGAGGCATTGCCCTGGGGCATGGCATATCCTATGAAGAGCGTTCGGGTGCGAATACGCGCGATTTGTGGGCGCAGGGTGTCGGCGAATACAAAGACCTGCGCTATCGCGGGGGGCCGAGCCATCACAACTACGACCAGGTCTTCCGCGGCTTGGGCTTGTATTATTTTATCGCGGCCGATGAGGCCCAGAAAGAGGCCATCCGCGCTATTGTCAGCGACATGTCGGATTGGGCCCATCTCGCACACGATATGCGCGTCATGCTGGTGGACGGGGAGCATGAAAGCACGGTCCTCATTGGTGGATGGCGGGGCATGGATGGAAGAACCGAGCCTTCTGGCGGCTCCTTGATGGCCACCACGGGCCTGAAGATTGCCTACACGATCACGGGGAACAAAAAGGTCGAGGCGCTGTATGAGCAGTGGGTAGACACGCTGGGCTATCGCGACGAGACACGCACGGAAACACCCATCATGGGCGCGGGGCGCGGAAACTATGACGATACGGACCACCTCCTGGGCGACCTCTACATACTCAATCTAATTGAAAAAGACCCCGATCTGCTGCGTTTTTACAGGAAGTGCGTCAAGGATTCCTGGGAAGTCCACAAGACCGAAAAGATGGCGTGGTTCAACTATGTTTACGGGGCGGTGCTCGGCGTGGAATACAGCGACCCGGAGGGTTCTTTGTGGAACCTTCAGACCTTTCCCACCTGCCGTATTTTTCAGCCCCAAATGAACAGCATACGCACGGACATCGAGTTCACCACGCACAATGGGCGTAAAGAATCACTTCACCCCCTTCCCGTTTACGAGCGCAGCTCAGACAACGAGTACGAGTGGAAAGGGAGCCCCTTCGCGCTGGACGGTTGGCTCAGCCGCATTGTTTCGGTTGTGGAAGTGTCGCCGATTGACCCCTACGTGCAATACGCCTCCGATACTTCGGGCGGTGCCTATATCAGCCTTGATCGCGGCGAGTTGTGGAACACCATGAGCGGCCTGCCGCCCGTTAAGAATTTTCTCTTCTCGCCGGATTACCAGCGGATTGCCTTCGCAGCGACCGACAGCGGGGTATACCGCACCATGAATGGTGGTCGCAGTTGGTCCCGTGTCACGCCGAAGCCCGCGACCCGGCTCATCCTCGATCCACGCAACGCCCATGTGCTCTACGCAGTCGGTTCGCAGGGTGTCTCCAGAAGCGTGGACCTCGGCGAGCAAAAAATTGCCACCGTCTGGAAGGAATTAACAAACCCCGATGTCGCGGGCGGGGCGGCATTTGCGGTGGATGTCCGGGGCGATGAGGCGATGTTGTATCGCCTGGCGGAAGACGGACTTTACACGCGCTCGGAAAGCGACACCGAATGGGCCGCGCCACCCCGCCCGCTGCGGACTTGGGGCTTTGGCTCCTTTTCCCCCGTGGGTGGCCGTCCGCTGTGGCTGCGTGTCGATGCGACGAAAAAGGACCGTCTCTTTAGCGCGTTAACCGTGGGATATGGCAGACAGAGCCACACGATAATCACGGTGAGCGATGACAACGGCGAAACCTGGATTCCGATAGTGCGCGATCTGGCTCCCTTGTTCACGTGGGCTTCCGAAACCAAAGCCGGTGCCGACTTGACGGAGGAGGAGCTGCGAGCGCAAATGGCATTGAGCCAGCAGTTTCCGATCACGGATATTCGCGTGGACGGCACCGACACGAATCGGTGGTATGGCTTGATGAGTTCGGGCATAGCCATAACCGAAGATGCTGGCGTAACCTGGCGGGTAAGCAATGTTGGATTTGATATTCCTGTGTTGAATTCGCTTTCCGCACCACGTTCCTCCGACAGCCTGTACGTCGGCACACCCGCTGGCCTCTATATAAGCCGTGACCGGGGCGAAACATGGGAGGACACCTCGCTTATTCTTCAATTCGAAGGAACCCAGCGCGAGGAAATCAGCGGGGCGGGGTACCTTACGGCCTACTGGATGGGCCGCTACCATAATTTCATCACAGAAAAAATCGCCGCCGAGGAATGGTGGAACTAAGTCGACGTTTTTTCGCGATTGAAGTTCAGCGGTATTGTCTGATTAAATACTGATCGACGATAGGTGTCATCGTGGCCGGGTTCCATAGTTTGGATCTTTGCGCCATGTCATTCTACTTTGCGCTGATACATTGGCGGCCACCGGACTCCGACAAGCGATCACGGGATGACCGCGAACGCGGGGAACCTGCGTGTTCTGGGGAGCGCTCACCGCGTTCTGGATTTCCACGTTCGTGTGAATTGACGGTGTGGTTGCCCTTGGTGTGAGTGGTTACGAACCCAGCATGGAGTGAAGTCTATGAAGCCCGGATTAATCCTACCGCTTATCGCCCTTGTCGCGGTCATCGCTGCGGCTACCCCGGCGGCCAATGTCGAAACGAAGTGGGTGCCCTTGTTCGACGGCAAGACCTTCGCTGGGTGGGAGGGCGATCTCAGCAAGTTCCGCATTGAGGACGAGGCCATCGTGGGCGGCAACCTCACGAATTCGCTGAAGCATAACTATTTCATGGCGACGACGAAGCGCTATGATCATTTTGAGCTTCGTCTTGAGGTGAAGCTAACGGGTGAAAATGCCAACGCGGGCATCCAACTCCGTACGGAGCGTATCCCCGGCGAGACAGAGGTGATCGGCTACCAGGCGGACATGGGCCAGAAATATTGGGGCTGCCTCTATGACGAATCCCGGCGCAAGCGCATCCTGCAACAGCCGGACCCCGCGCTGCTGAAAAAAATCCTGAAGCCCAACGACTGGAACGACTACCGCATCCGTTGCGAGGGGAAGCACATTCAGCTCTGGCTCAATGGCACGAAGACCGTGGACTATGTGGAGGCGGCGGCGGGTATCCCGCAAATGGGAATCATCGCCCTCCAGATTCATAGCGGGAAACCGGCGGAGGCGTGGTATCGAAATATCCGCATTAAGGTGCTTGCCGCCGAGGGGGTGGGAAAAAACGTAACCGCTAACTAATCGCCGTGGCACCCGACGTTCTCCGTGATTGCTTACCACTATTCCTGAATATTGATTGTCATCACATTCTGAAATCCCACGTTCGTGAAAATAAGAGGGAGGCATGTCGAGCACTTTTCCGACACCACAGCGCATGTCCTACACTCCAATCCATCGCTCAAATGATAGTCCCACCAAGAAAGTACGTCCCATGAGATTCCTATGCTGTATGCTCCTGAGCATTACCCCACTCGCTCTCCCATCACAATCGCAGGCGGAAACCACGGCCTTTACCTTTGGCGTCGTTACGGATTGCCAGTATTGCGACGCTGACACGGGCGGCATCCGCCAGTATCGGGGCTCCCCGGCGAAGCTCCAGAAAGCGGTCGATCACCTCAACACGCTGGATCTGGAGTTTACGGTTCATCTGGGTGATTTTATCGACAAGGACTGGGCGAGCTTTGAGGTGGTCCAGCCCATCTACCAAGGACTCAAGATGCCCGCCTATCACGTGCTTGGTAACCACGATTTTTCTGTGCCTGATGATAAGAAGGCGCTGGTTTACAAGCGGATGGGACTGCCCGCGCCCTACTACGATTTCATGGTTCATGGCTGGCGTTTTGTCGCCCTGAATGGTAACGATATCAGCTTTCATGCCTACCCCAAGGGGAGCGCGGAACAACAGGCGGCGGAAAAATACTACACGGACAACAAGATTAGCTCGCCCAAGTGGAATGGTGCTATCGGGGATGCGCAACTTGCCTGGTTGCGGGGTGTGCTCGACGATGCCACCAAGCGAGGTGAGTCCGTGGTGCTTATGGCGCACTTTCCGGTCTTCCCGGAAAACGTACACAATCTCTGGAATGCCGATAAGATCCTGGAGATCATCGATGCCTATCCCGCCGTGAAGGCCTACATCAACGGCCACAACCATGCGGGCAACTATGGCGAGCGCAACGGTGTTCATTTTGTCACCTTCAAGGGCATGGTGGATACGGAAGAGAATTCCTATGCCACGGTGAGTGTCACGCCGACGGAACTCCAGATAGCGGGCTTTGGCCGACAAAAAGACCAGACGCTCGTCTTGCGCAAGGATAGACCATAGCCTATTATTCGTAATCGCTTTTACCACGCAATTTCTCATTGGCAACAGGACCAAACTATGTAGGACAGGCGTCTCGCCTGTCTCGGCGGACGGTACGTCCGGCCAATGCCGAGGTGTGCAAAATAATTGTCATTGGGGCCGTGAACGACCTGAGACAACCGGGACGGATGTCCTACATTCTGCCCGCTTCGTGTTGAATCAAATCTGGTTGTGGCAAAGCCCACATCGCTTTGCCCAACGTTGGCCCCTACAAATCCCTGAGGCTCTTCAATGAACTATAGTTATCACACCTTCGCCGCTCTCGTATTCCTGCTCTCGTCGGCAATCGCCCAAGCGGAGGGCATACCGAAACTCATGAGTCTTGTGCCGCCACTCGATTCGCCAGTGCATAAGAGCACGCCGAAGAGCGACACGGAGCTACCGCTTGCGGATGTGCCCTTCATGGAGCATGTGCGTTCGACACGTCCGTTCGCCAATTTTTTCAAGCCTCGTTACACCCACATCGAAACTGTTGATGGTCAACTCACGGTCTCCCCGCCCAAAGCACAGGGCAATCTGACCTGGGCCGTAACGGACGACGGTCTCTACAGCAGCAGCGATGACGGCGTTTATAAACGCCACGCGAGCTATGGTGTGAACGGTCCCCTTTCCAATCGTATAGCTGGTATCGCGGTAGACTCTCGAAACACACTCTGGGTTGCCACGCCTGCCGGATTGAGTTCTCGCGATTCAGATGGCAACTGGGTCGGAATCCGAGGGAGTCAGGGGCTACCTTGGGAAGAGTTAACCGCAATTGCTATCGACGCCAAGGATCGAATTTGGCTCGGTAGTACACGTGGCGTGATTCAATATCGTCCCTACGCCGAAGGCCGCCAGTGGTACTACCGTGCTGGGGAACGCTACCTGCCCAATGACAATGTGAGCCTGGTCGTCAACATGAACGACATTGAAATAGTCCAGGTAGAGACGGAGGCCGGTTGGGTAGAAATTTCTGAAGAGTCCCGCACCCTCCACTCCAAGGCAGAGCACATGCTCGCCGAACTCCTCAAACGCAAAATGCGTCTGGGGATGCCTTCGCCGCCGTCCTACGACGATGCTTACAAGCAGGTCAATCCCAGCTACGGTCCCCAGCCCAGCGATGGCCTCTGGACCTCCTACCACATCGCGTCCATGTCCATGGCCTATGCCCTCACGGGCGAGGAGCGCTACAAAGAGGCCGCGAAGGAAAGCATGGAGGCCATGTACCTCCTGCAAAACGTAACGGGGCTCAAGGGCCTCGTGGCGCGCACCGTCGTCACGGCGGACGACCCTTACGTGGAAAAGGCAAAGACCCAGGACAACTGGCACGAAACGGCGGACAAGAAATACTGGTGGCGCGACGATGTTTCGAGTGACCAGATCGACGGTCACTACTTTGCTTTCTACACCTACTACGAGCACATCGCCCAGCATGACCCGGTGGAGAAGGCGCGCCTGATTGTCCAGATTCGGCAGGTGACGGACTACATCGTCGATCACAACTACCAGATTATCGATTTGGACGGTGAAAAAACCATGTGGGGCTGGTTTAATCCCGAGGAGCTTAACGGGGAGCACATTCACTATCTCGAAAGCGGCATCTACTCCCTCATGATGCTCTCCTTCCTCAAGACGGCACACTACATCACCGAGGACGACAGCTATCAGGACCACTACCTCAAGCTCATCCAGGAGCACCACTATCTCGACAATCTCCTGCTGCAAAAAAAACTCTGGCCCGACGAGATGAACCATTCGGACGACCAGCT
>JAJRPE010000654.1 GCA_024280935.1 Candidatus Hydrogenedentota bacterium | reverse complement strand
CTTGCATTCGAGCTATCCCAGGGTTCGCTTCGCTCACACCTGGGCTACGATATGTCGTCCCTACGGGACTAAAACAACATGGCACACATCGCGCAGTGTATGAATGCCAACAACCAACGCCGGAACAGCAGAGCCTGATGAATTTTCACCGGCAGAGCCGGGGGATTAACTATGATTTAAAGCACCCTGAGATTTGCCGATGCCGTTGTCTTTGCGACACAGCCATTTACGCGCCTTTTCCTTGCCCAAAACCACCTGTGGAAATTCGAGGCAGCATCACTACTGCAACAGGGGGTTGGCTGCGTCAGTCCCTGAGATGCACCATTCTTACGCTGTCTCGACGGGGAAGTAGCCTTTGTATGTTACACTGATGGTGCGTAAGAGAAGAGGGAAGCACACCATGAATATCGAATATACCGCTGTCATAAAGCAAGAGGGCGACTGGTGGCTGGGCTGGATCGAAGAGGTGCCTGGCATCAACTGCCAGGAAAAAGATTACGAAGAGCTTAAAAAGACACTGGCAATAACCTTGGGCGAAGCACTGGAGTTCAACCGTCAAGATGCCTTGGCAGCAGCCTGCGGCGGCTACGAGGCGCAATGACACACCATGAAGCGTTTTCGACTTGTTCTGATCATTCTCTTTGCCGTCGCCATGGTCGGCCTTATCATTTTTGCCATTCTGAGTGAACGTCAGCGTATAGAGTCGATGGACGCCATCGAAACACCGCCCGAAATCGCGTTCCACGAAGAACTGGCAATAGCGCTCCAACAGGATGACGACATGCAGGAGCCGCCTTCTCCCGAACTCAAGGCAGCACTGGACACCATCACGAGTTGGGCCGCCCTCTTCGAGCGCAAGAAAAACGAAGTCGACGGGGATGAGTGGGATACCGTGTTGGATTTGTGGCAGGCAGCTGATGGGTGGAAATCGCTCTCTGCGGAAGAAACAGATCAAATCCTCCGTTTTCTTGATGCCCACCAGGAATTCATCGCCGCACTACGCAATCAAGCTGCGCTCGGTGGCCCCGTGCATGTGACATCCCTATCCGACACACATGGAGCGAAAGTTGAGCACCTGCCTGTTATTCGAGACTGCGCACGCCTGCTGGGGCTCGACGCGGTTGCACGTGCCCATACCGGAGCAATGAAACAGGCGGTGAGCGATTCTATCGCCGGGCTGCATCTGGCCGATGCACTGGCACCTGACCCCATGCTCATTGCCCAACTTTGCCGTATCGCAATGACCAGTATCGCGTACAGCAGACTCCAGGAGGCATTCCCACCAGGTACACTGTCCAACGCCGATACGGCCCGCCTGCTCTATCAGGCCCAAGAATCTCCCGGACGTGAATCCATGGTTGCCGCACTAGAATACACGCGCATGGAATATAATCAGCGCTTCGACACCTTACTCAACCAGGATTGGTATGGACGCTATAAAAAAATGGAACCCGCATTCCTGGTTTTTGACAAAAGCCTGGCCAATCGAGCTGCGACCATTGCGTACGCGAGTCCCTTGGCGCGCCCCTGGCTCAACAGGGATATAACCCGCAATGCGGAGTTCATGGGGCACGTGATTGGTGTGGCCCATCTTCCCTACTACGAAGCGATGAAACAACACGACGATTCCGTTAATGGCTTCTACCCCTACGCCAAACTCCGTGATCCGCAAGCGTTTAGGGATTTGGCATCCGAGGCGCGCCGCGAGGCCCTTCTCCAACTCCTTCAACTTGGCTTGACCCTGGAACAGCACCACGTAATCCACGGCAGCTTTCCACCAACACTGGATGCGCTATCCGGTTCTTTTCCTGAGAATACGCTGGTGGATCCCTATTCAGGCGCGCAATTCATCTACAAAGCGGAGAACAACGAGTTTCTGCTTTACAGCGTGGGTCAGAACCTCCAAGATGACGGCGGGAACCATGATCTCACCCAAGGCGATATCGTCTGGCGCGGCGACTGAGCAAGCAGGGACTGACGCGGCCAAGCTGCGGCGCAGTAGGCTGATTCGATGTCGCTATTGTGTTTGTATCGGCCCGAACAGGACACCGTAAATGGCCGTGGCTGTCCCGTGGTTGGTGGAGAAAGCCTCGGTCTATCCTCGCCGACGACGGGACAGCCACAGCCGTCTACGCGCCTTTTCCTTACCCGAAACCACCTGTGAAAATTCGGGGTAGCATCGCTACGGCGACAGGGGCTTGGCTGCGTCAGTCCCTGATATTGGCCCGTCACCCTGACTTCGTGAGTAGTGCTGCGATCTTGTTCCGAGGATCGCGCTTGAGAATCTCTTCCCCTAGCGCCCGCGCATCCGCCAGGCGCTCCAAGCGAAACAGACACATGCCCCGTTTTGCCAACACGGCGACCAAGTCAAAGTGTTCGCCGTAAGAATAATAATGCGCCGCGCCGTCCATACGCTGTTCTGCCGCCTGGAATGCGTCCAGGGCCTCCGCAAAATTATCACGGGCAAAATTCAGTTCGCCACGAAGGAAATAGCCCTCGGGCTGTTCGGGGTTGCCCTCGATCAGCTTTTCGAGCAGATGGTCCGCAGACTCGAAAGCCTCCGCGGCCACATCGCCCAAGCCGGAGAGGCGTGCCGCGCGCGCCTGTAAATAGAATGCGGCAAATCCGGCACCACCCTGATCCATCACCTGACCCACCAGGATATAAGCCTGATCCCATTCGCCTTTCTGAAAAGCGCACCCGGCGAGTCCCAACATGGCCTTGGTATTTTCCGGCTTCTTGGCGAGAATCTCGTTGAACAACGTCTCGGCTTTCGACACGTTGCCGCCTTCCAACAGGGCAAATCCCAAGTCAATGCGCGGTGGAATGGATTTAGGGCGGCCCTTTATGGCGCGGTAGAAACATTCCACCGCCTGCTGCAACTCACCCAGGCGCACGTTGCACCGGCCCAGTTGATGGCAGCTCGACACGTGGTAAGGATCCAGCTTGAGTGCCATCTTGAAGTGCTGCACCGCCAGAGCAACATCGCCCTTCATGCTGGCGGTTACGCCTTCATCGTAATAACTGTCGGCTGTCTCTCCGCCAAAGACCATGGCGTAATCCTTTTCGAAAAAATCAATTTGCCACGAAGAAGAAATGAATAACATAAAAAATTCTATATCGGTGGCCTGAAAAAAACAATACATACTAACCACGAATGAACACGAATCCTCACTAATAAGAAAACAGGACTCCAATCAGAATCTGTGGTCCATTTCTTATTTTCTGCTTTCTTCATTCGTGTAAATTCGTGTCCATTCGTGGTTCAAAAGCTTTTTGTTTCGGCCAACGGCTGGCCTACGCCATCCGTGGTAACCAACAAAATTTTACCCGCTTATCGCCGACAACGCAACACGCACCTGCGCCTCGGTGATGTCCGTGCGGTGAATCACATGCCCAATGCGATCCGCCACGATGAATTTCAAGGTACCCGCACGAGCCTTCTTGTCTTTTTGCATCGCCTTGATCACAGCGTCCACCGGAAGATCGACCCAGGTTACGGGTAAGCCATACGAATCAAAAACAGCTCGCTGCCGCGCATAGAATTCGTCATCCACGAGACCCAGTTCCCGGGACAAAGCCCCAGCGGCGACCATGCCCAACGCAATGGCCTCGCCGTGAAGAAAGGTCTCGTAGTTGGTCACCGATTCAATGGCGTGGCCGAAGGTATGCCCATAGTTCAAGTTTGCCCGAACGCCATGCTCTTTTTCATCTTCCGCCACCACCGCAGCCTTGATCTCGCAGGACCGTCGTATAGGCACCGCAAGAGCCTCCTGTGATTTCGCCAGGATGGCCTCAGCATTCGCTTCCATGTAGGCAAACAGCTCGGCATCCGCAATAATGCCGTGCTTGATGGCCTCGGCGAGTCCCGCGCGCAGTTCACGCTCAGGAAGGGTCTGAAGGAGCGTCATGTCGATGAGCACGCCGAGGGGCTGGTGAAAGGCTCCTATCGTATTCTTGCCCAGAGGATGGTTCACCCCCGTCTTCCCCCCCACGCTGGAATCAACTTGGGCCACGATGGTCGTGGGAATCTGCAGGAAGGGAATGCCACGCATGAACGAGGCCGCCGCGTAACCCGCCACATCCCCCACCACGCCGCCGCCCAGCGCCAAGACCAGGCTCGTCCGGTCGAGGCCTTCGGCCAGAAAGGTGCCGCAAATGTCCTCCACGGCAGCCATGCGCTTATTCGGCTCCCCGGCGTCCAGGGTGTGGACGGCCACTTCAAAACCTGCGGTGCCCAACAGCGCAACCACGCGGTCGGCGTAAAGCGGTCCGACATTGGAGTCGGTCACGACCCCAAGTTGTCCGCGAACGCCCGTCTCCCGAAGCATCTCCGGCAGGTGATTCAGGATATCACGCCCGATATGGATGGGGTAGGCGCGTTCGCCAAGTTCTACATTGAGGGTCTCTATCGCCATGGATTCTACGTGTACTCATCAGGTCATCGGCGCAACGCCGTACTAAGATAAAAAACCGGTGGTCGCCTACAAGACGACCACCAGGACTCCAGACGACTTGATTGGCAAGCGTTCGCCGCCTGTGTAAAAACCTACGGGTGCCATGGGTAGGCCTCTCAGGGCTTACCCGTGTCGTGTAGCTCCCACCGGT
>JAJRPE010000034.1 GCA_024280935.1 Candidatus Hydrogenedentota bacterium | reverse complement strand
TTTTATACCCGAAAACCATTTAATGGGCAAAGCCCAATGCGTGTGGTGGCCCCTGCACCGAGCACGACGCGTGAAATAGTCTTGGGCCGGGCAAGGAGGCTTTTCGATTTTCCCTCGCTGCGAGAACCGTGCCCGCGGACACCCCGGATTCTCTCTATTTTTCGAGGGGAGAACCTCTTTCAGGATAGGGTGCCAAAAATCATACTGCACCTGCTCAAACTTACCCCTTCGACCTGACGGGCACTGCAATTCCGCAACACGGCAGACGCTGTGCCGGGGCCAAACCCTTCGGGCAAAAATAGTTGCGCCGTATTGCTTTCTCGCTCGTAATAACAATACCCGTATTGCGGCTTCGTTGCTTCGCGCATTACTCGCATCTGATTCTACGTGCGCCACGGAGACTCGGCTCCAGCCCCCCCCCAGCGTGCCCAGCACACAATCCCGAAAAACTTAATAAACTCGAATATATTGACCGATATACCGCCATCGGTGGCACCTGTTTCGCATTTCCATATTTCCATGAACCCGTACAGTTGTGTGCGTCTAAAAGATAAACACCCCACTCCGTGTAGCACGCGGTCCCACCCAAAAAACCTATTGCCTTTCTGGAAAAATCGGGATACTATGACTGTAGGCTTTCGCAAACTGAGGCACCACGGAGTGTCCGTATTGAAAGCTTGGAAAGGAGGATTATCGGCTATATGCCATCGAGCGCGTGCTTGATGAATTATTTCCAACCCGCTGCACTCTTCAGTCGTATCCAAACGGCATCTAACGAAAGGAAACGTAATCAATGAAACGCAAAGGCTTTACCCTAATCGAATTATTGGTGGTCATCGCCATCATCGGCATTCTCGCCGCTATCCTGTTACCCGCCTTGGCCCGTGCCCGAGAAGCCGCCCGTCGCTCAAGTTGTCAGAACAACATGAAGCAATTGGGAATCATGTTCAAAATGTATGCGAACGAGTCCGAAGGCGAAAAGTTTCCGCCGCAAAATGGCTGGGACGAAGCCGTTAACAATGATGGCGTGGCCGACTGCGCGGCACCTACCCTGATTTTCATGTACGACGGTCAGAAAATGTATCCCGAATACCAGACCGACGCTGCCGTCCTCGTTTGCCCCTCCGATGAAGACGGTCAGGATCGCTTCGATGGTGGGCGCTGGAACATAGATGGTGATCCCACCCTTCCAATCAACCCCTGCCGTTTTGACGATCTTTCGTACGTCTACTTCAGCTGGATCCTCGACATACAAAAACACCTCATGGTCGCCGGTGTTGACATGAATGACGGTCAGCTTGCTTCCTTGGACGCAGCCGGCGCGATGGGCGCGGGCATTCTCGATCCCGCTGTCATTGACATCCTTACCGGCGCTGTCACCGGAGCTCCGAATACCATTCCGGGCCGTATCGCGACCTTGGCGGGTGCGGGCGAGGATCACTATCCTGCCTTCGACAGGGATATTCCATTCAAGGACTACACCCCCTTGGCACCGGGCGATAACCGCATCCTTCTTCGTCTTCGCGAAGGCATCGAACGTTTTATGATCACGGACATCAACAACCCGGCGGCTTCGGCGAAAGCCCAGAGCACCATTTCTTTCTTCACCGATGAAGTGAGCGCGGACTCGGGCAACTTCAGCCACTTGCCTGGTGGCGGAAACGTGCTCTACCTTGATGGTCACGTTGAATTCCGCAAGTATCCGAGTGCCGAAGAAGGCCTGGTCTCCATGGCTTGGGCTGTAGTTATCGGCTAATTTATCTCCTACCATTGAAATCTGGGCGGGACTTCTGGTCCCGCCCTTTTTTCGTATTGACACCACTCAGCCTACCCCGAAGAGACTCCAGACAGCAGGATCCCGTACCACGGGCTAAGCTCAGAACTCCTGATCCCGATAGGGATTATGGGCAATTTTCAGGAAATGGGGATGGCACCTTTGGTGCTTGAAAAGATATCTCCCCTTGTAAATAGTAACGATGGGTGCCACGGACAAGCCCGGTAGGGCTTGCCCGTGCAAAGCAGGGAACAGATACCCATTTGGGGCTATTGCCTGTTGGACATGCTTTCCAGACACGGGCAAGGGCTATCGCCCCTTGTCCGTGGCACCCCGAAGCTTTTTCCCAGCCTGAAAATTGCCACGCTGGAGTCAAAAAAGGGCCAAACTCAATTCCGCCGACACCAGGAAGTCTGAGGGTACGTTGCAGTTCAGAGTAACTTGCCTTGTCTGCTTTCTTTTCTCGCCGTTGAGCGCCGAAGGTGCGTTCTATATCAGCCTGGGGTAACGCCCCAAGTCTCAAATCGGACAGAATTCAGGGCTGAAGGCCCGGCCCATAAATTTAGCCGAAAATGTGTTTTCACTTGGTATGGAACGGGCTTTCAGCCCTGTGAAATAGCTGCATCCAGAAACCTGGGGCGTTGCCCCAGGCTTCCATGAACCCGGACCTTCGGCCCTGTAAAGCAACAAATACAAATAACATTGAATCGGATGAACAATTCACAGCCAACGCTGATGTGTACAATGGAGCCTTCTTCTACAAATTCTTATGAATTATATGCGAAGATAAGATGTCCGCTTCAACCAGATGAACCCAAATAAGGGCTTGCATTCAGCATATTTTGTGGTATACTTTTAGTTGTAAAGAGATTACCTGGGCGAGCTGGGTCTGACCAAGACGGTCGATGGCCCTGTTCCATGTTGGCTGTCAGCTCCTTGGCAGCGGGCAGGACGTGTGAGCCGGAGTTGAAGAACGAGATGCGTACGCTGGGAGGCGGGCATGACCAACGAAGAAGCAAAAGAGCTATACATCAGTGCGATCGAGGCCTTTGAAGCCAAAGATTATGAAAATGCACTGTCCGTGTTTGATCAGTTGGATGCGGAGCGCCCTAACAGCCGCCATGTGACCTATCATCGGGTCATCTGCCTGACGAAGCTTGGTCGAAAGCACGAAGCCAAGTCGAATCTGGAGAAGCTTGAGGGCAAACTGAACGCGGAGAAAACAGCGGAACTCAAGAGTCTGCTAGAACCCGATGCCCCAGAACCCAGCCTGTCGGAAACCGATTCGAGTTTTGCACAGGATGCCGATGGAGACAACGTTCTCATCATTGAATCGGCTTTTCCAAAGTCCCTCGACGAAACGACCATTACGGGCCATATCAAATCCGGCACCTTTCGAACGGGTGATTCCCTGACCATCGTTACGTCCGAGGGCATGCCGATCGTGGCCCCCATTGCGCGCATCGGCACAGCGGAAACACCGCTGAAAATGGCCCGGGCGGGGCAAAAGGTCATTATGCTGCTTCAGGTAGAACCCAATTACGTAGTGCCGGGTTCCAGCGCAACCTCGATTTCCCAAGAGGAGTCCTACGCAGAAACCATGGTGGCGGGAAGTGGCAATGATTCCGCCCCCCCGTCAACGGCATCTCAATTGGACGGCGGACTTCTGGAAGTGGACCGGCAGATCCGGGGCGGGGATCACGCGGGGGCGCTGGGAAAGCTCCAGGCCCATATTGCCGACAATCCCGAAAGTTGCGCCGCGCACAGGCTGCTGGCCAAAGTCTACCTGGAAGGCGGCGATGCTGTCCGCGATCCGGCCAAAGCACTGGAACACGTGCGAAAGGCCTACGAGCTGGGCGGGGCGGACGACCCCGTTGTGGTCGATTTACTGGCCCAGGCCATGGCCGCCAACGGGGAAGCCAAACACGGGTTGCGCTTTCTCGAGCGGCTCTACACCAGCACAACCGAATTCGCGGCGAAAGGAGCCTTGGGCCAACGCATCATCGATTTCCGAACGCGCTACGAACTGGGCCATATTTGGGAGTTTTCCGACAGCTACGGCGACGTAATCTTTGAATCCGGTGATATCCAGGAAATCGTGCGGGCTATCAAGTCCGACACGGTCCCAAAGACATCACTTTGCAAGAAAGACCGAATCGGCGAATGGCGCAAGGTGGAAGAGAGCATCGCACGCGAGCATGAGGCCATTGGCGCGTTGTTTGAAAACGCGAAGGGCGGCTCTAAGAGTTCCATGCTGATGTATATCATCATCGCCCTCCTTGCCGCCATCATCGTGGCCGTGCTCATGATGAACTTCGGCGGAGCAGGCCCGGAGGCTGAAATCCCGACCGTGACGCCGTAGGCCCCGACGTGCGGGCATACCGTGCGGCTCCGCTGCTTCACGCAGAGCTTGGCGTGTCCCCCGCCAATCCGGTATACTGCGGCTCGTTGGGAAGCGGTGCCCCCATGGAACGGAAAATTCTCCTGTAATTCCGTGGACTGTCGGCGCCGAGGGACAGGTCTTCATGCAGCTCACTCAAAAACAGGAATCACTCATTTCGCGTTATCTCCGCGATCTCGCTGTGCAACTCGGCGACACCGTGCCAGAGAAAACGCGGGATCGACATCTGCGCCAACTACAGACGCGCATCTACAAAGAGTTGGAAGCGCTCCCCACAAACGCTATCAGCGACGAGGACGTTGTGTCCGTACTGCGGCGTGCAATGCCTCAGGGTCAGGCCTCCCCCGCAAGCCCCAAGCCGGCACTCACACAACCAAGGGCCATAAACCGGCAATCTGCTGGTGTCAATGCCGCCCCGAATAGGGTCCACGCAGCCCCACCCCCGGAATCAACCACGGCCCCGATCTGGTTGGGTGTCTGCGCTTTCAACGCCGAACGTTTCGGCCTATCCCCATGGATGGTCCGACTATTCGCCGTAATTTGCGGCCTCGTTACCGGTCCCGTCGCCGTATTTTTCTATTTGGCCGCCTACGCCGAATTCTATGTAAGCTCGGACAGGAAAGACCGCCCCGCCATCGCATATGGTCAGCTCGCGCTGCGGGCTGCGGCTCCCCTGGCCGTGGCGATTGGACTGCGCTGGGGCGCCTTCAAGTTGCTGGACCTGATTGCCTACGGGCATCAAATGGCCTTCAGCGAAGCCCTCCCGCCTTTGGATCGTCAATGGAACTGGCTCGCGAACAATGAGGACACCCTGTTCTTCCTCCTCTGGACCAGTGTCATACCTCTTTCCATCCTCAGCGGACTGCCTCTCGCCAACGCCTGGGGGCACAGTCTCAAGCGCTTGACCCAAGCCCTCGTCGCCCTCTACTTCATGGCCCTTTGTTTTGGCATTGCCTCCGTTCTGGTGGGACTCATCCTCGACCGCGTTCAACCCTATATGCAGTAAAATTCCGACAAAGGCTCACCAAGAGCAGGAGAGCAGGTTTTCGTAAGCGTTCACGCCCTTCCAGTATTCTTTATTTCACCTCGACACTATAAAAACGACTACGGGTGCCACGGTCAAGCCCCGTAGGGCTTGCCCGTGTGACAACCATGGAAACGAGAAAAACTTACCCGGCCTTGTTGTCAGGAACATCCTCTCACGGGCAAGGGCTATCGCCCCTTGTCCGTGGCACCCGTGGTGGTATTTTATGGAGGAGAGGGCTTGGGTTTTATTGAGGTCAATGGTTTGCTTTTTCGTTCTGCCGGGTCGTTTCGCCTGTGATGGACAGAGGTACAAGAAAACCTTCCCCAATCAAAAAGGTGCCCATCCGATTTCCTGAAAATGACCCCAAACTCCTGACAGGATCTGGAAGTCTGAGTCCCTCCCTGTATTCCATGCCCCGCACCCACAAAGCCACTCGGACTTCGAGATTGGGTGGCACATCCGATGAAATTGATGTGTGGCACACACCAACATAACCCCTGCCGTGCTCTACGACCCAGCCACTTACACCCCAAGAGACTGGCGGAGCACGATGACCGAACGGCTACTGCTTTCGATCTGATCAACGACGGAATCGCATGGGAGATCTCCGCCCCATTGGATATCACGGGGTGATCGGAGCGCCGTGTTGATGCAAAGCTCCCATCCGCCCGGGGGAAGCTGAATTAATGTGGCACTTTCTGTGTTGTTGAATATCGCATAGAGCGTCGCCCCGCCATTTACGCGGTCATTAATCTGATACGCCAGCAACGTAGCCGAAGAGGACCAGTCGACAGGCTTCCGATCCGGGCCATACCAGAGCACGTCATCCCCATCGCCCTCAAAGTAGCTCTGGCGCGTAAACGCGGGCTGAGCTTTTCGAAAAGCGATGAGCGCCTTGCAAAATCGAAAAAGGGCCTCGTTCTCCTTCAACAAGTCCCAGTTAAACCAGGAAACCGCGTTGTCCTGGCAATAGGCATTGTTGTTGCCCTGCTGCGTGCGCCCGAATTCGTCTCCCCCCAGCAACATGGGAACACCGAGCGATAAGAAGAGGGTACACAAATGGTTCTTCTGCATTTGCAGACGCAGGTCGTTAACCCAAGTCCGGGCTCCATCGCCCTCGAACCCACAGTTGATGCTGAGGTTGTCATTGCTGCCGTCGCGGTTGCCCTCGCCGTTGTCCCAATTGTGTTTCCGTGCATAGGACACCAAATCGCGCAGCGTAAAACCATCGTGGCAGGTGATGAAATTGATACTGTGGCATGGCGTTCGGCCCGCGCTTTCATAAATATCAGCGCTTCCCATGAGACGCGAGGCGAAGGCACCCCGCGTGCCGCGATCACCCCGCCAATAACGTCGCACATCATCGCGATAGCGCCCGTTCCACTCGGCCCACCGCACATCGCCAAAGGAGCCCACCTGGTAGGCGCCACCGGCATCCCAGGCCTCCGCGATGAGCTTTACATCCCGGAGTACCGGATCCTCCGCGATACGTTCCACAAGGGGCGGATTCTCGATGACCTCGCCATTTTGATCCCGGCCCAAAATGGATGCCAAGTCGAAACGGAAGCCATCCACATGCATGACCGAAACCCAGTACCGAAGGCAATCGAGGATAAAGTCACGCACCAACGGATGGTTGCAGTTGACCGTGTTGCCGCATCCTGAGTAGTTGAAATAGTGGCCCTTTTCATCGAGCATGTAAAAAATCGAGTTGAGCATTCCACGAAAACACAAGCTCGGTCCCCGTTCGTCGCCCTCGGAAGTGTGGTTGAAGACCACATCCAGGATAATCTCCATGCCCGCGTCGTGAACCGCCTCCACCATCTCGCGAAACTCATCAATATGCTCCCAGGCATGGGCGCTGCACGCATAGCGCCCCGTTGGCGCAAAAAAGCCAATGCTGCTATAACCCCAGTAATTTTCCAATTCCCCGCGCCCATTAAGACTGCAACGGCCCAGCCGGGTTTCGCCCATTTCTTGAATCGGCAGCAACTCAATCGCGGTGATACCCAGATCTTTCAAGTACGGAAGCTTCTCGATGAGTCCCCGGTAGGTGCCCGGATGCTTCACGCCCGATGAGGGGTCGCGGGTAAGGCCGCGTACATGGGCCTCGTAAATCACCAACTTGTTCATGGGAATTCGCGGGCGGATATCGTAGGGGCGATCCGCCGCGTCGAGCACGGTAACACTCTTGATCGTGCCATCGTAAACGTTCCCCGAGAAGGCCTTCGCGCCGGGGTCCAGCAAGTGAACCTGCGCATCAAAACAATGGCCCGCCACCGAGTCATTGGGGCCGTCCATGCGATACTTGTAGTAAACACCCTGCGCCAGGCCCCGCACGAAGATAGACCACACATCACCCGTTCGATGGCGCCGGGCATCAAACTCATACTCCCAAACGGGGTCCAGATCCCCCACGTTTCGGTACAGACAAAGCCAAACTCGGGTAGCAAAGCGGCTGACCACGTTGAAACGCACACCGCCAGATCGAACCATGGGACCAAGAGGATAGGGGCGGCCCGGTGTAACGGTCAGCCCCGCGAGCACCTCGGGCGCGAGAAGCGTAGGCTGATATATATTCAGGGAACTTCGTGACATTTTGCTACCAGAGTAAGGTCGACGGAAAAACAATTTGCTCACGGAACCGACAAGGCTCCCCGCCTCGGAGGGGCTGGGGGTGGGTTAATTTTAACCCACACACTCAAACCCATCCCTACCCCCTCCAGGGAGGGGAACAAAAAGGCGTTGGCTATCCTAACAGCTTCGTCATCCTGTTGGCTATCACCTACTCCTTCCAATCGTCTGCCTCGGGAAGAATTGAGTCCCAGTCGAAGGAGCTATGCCCCTGAGCAGATTCTTCTTCCGCCGCCCAGCGCCGAAGGATAGCCCGGTTGCGCCATTGCCGCGCCAGGAAGGCGAGCACACATAGTGCGCTAATCGCACCCCAGAAGGAGCCCGTTCTCAACACGGACAGGATTGTAAGCCCCCAGAGGCTCCCTGCGTAACCCTGCCAAAATGCCTGGGGTGACCGTTCGGCATGGTCTATCATTGCCTGAGCGAAGCTGGCATCCTTCATGGCCGTGATAAGCGCCCAGAACCGCGCCTCCCCCACTTGCTTCCGCAGATACCGCGTCATCGACAGGGACTGGGCATAGGCGTTGCTGAATTCATGGTCCGTGCCAGGCACCGCGAAAGCCCGGTCGAGGAATGTCAGCGGTATCAGCCCGCCGGAGAGGTGCATTCGGGCTACCTGCAACGTAGTCCCCCAGCGCAACTCGTTGGCGAGCATCATACACACCCCCTCGTTGAGCCAACGGGGCAGATTCCGGGTATTGGTATTCCTGTGAAGGAGCACGTGGACCAATTCATGGCGCACCGTGCCGCGATAGTCGTCGCCAATAGACCTGAGGCGCGGGGATTTGAGCGCAATCAGGCTTTGACTCGCACGGGTTACACCGCTAACGCCCACGTGGGCATAGGTGCCGCTCAAGCCCAGAAACTCGTTCATATTCGACGCGATGCGAACCCGAATCGGTTCCACCCCCAGAGGCAGCTTATCGGCGAAGTCCGCTTGGGCCTCCTCCAGATACGTCAAGGTATCCTCAGCCGCACTGCGGTCGTCTGGATGAAAATCGATGATAAAAGCCCCCCGCTCCAAAACCTCCGCCCATGACAGGGGCGAAAAAAGCGATAAGAACAGGCACGCGAACAGGATAGCTACGATCTTCATGGCCCAATTGTACCGTATGGGAACCGGGCAGTGCCCAAAACGCCTGAATATGGGCTGTTGAGGATTACCATCTTGTATAGGCAGTCTGCATTCCCCCAAGCCCCCTTGGTTCCACAACAGGCGGCATCGGAAAATGAAACCGTCCTCATAATCGGTTACGTCATCTTCTTGAGAATATTTCTCGCGAGCTGCTCGTTAATTTCACGATGCCTGGGAACCGGTTGGGAAACTCTGGTGGCGGGATTGTGATACCAGTCGTGTCTGCCACCATGACGAAGAAGGATACAGCCCATGCTTTCAAGCTGCTTGATAAGATCACGGCGCTTCACGAAATATTTAGTTCTGCGACACGCCTGACCGCAGGAATGTGCCCGCTGGTCAAATCAGCGAAAATATCCCGCAAGTTCTCCGCAAGCTCTTCCAGGGAAACACCTTGCGTCATATAGTCAGGAAACTCTTCCAAGTACCCGACATACAGGCCATCGTCTTCCCAGTACACATATCTCGTAACATCCATAGTACACATAGTATACCTGCACTTTCGCGGTTTGCAAAGCGAGCAGGATCCCGAGGGACGTACCACCGCACGGGCACGGCACCGTAGTGATATCTGCCACGGGGTCCGTATCGCAAACCTGGAGAATCCACCCCTGCCACAATGCGGGGGCATGTCCCGGTGATGTAGCGCAGGAGCGATGGGTCTAACAAGACATATTCGTTACGGCGGGTAGGAGTGCGGACTTTCCAGTCCGCAACAGAGGCGGCGTTATGTCAGCAAAGGCCGCTCGTGTTTTTCCATGACCCACATGCGTCGGCTGACGTAACGTGTGCCCTGCGGCGGGTAAGAAAACCCGCTCTCCTGATACCCAGTGAACGGTTACAACAAGATAGTGTCTTCCCAAAGCCCTGAGCCGTCATTTTCAAGAGCGCCTGGACACACCTCATTTTGATTGGTTGCGGGGCACCGTGCTAGCATAGGGACTCTTGAACTTCCCCCCAAAGGCCCCTTTTTCATGCTTGATCTTGCTCCAAACGGAGACGCACCGTCCCAGACACCCGACAAAGCCAAGGGTTCGGCGCTGCGAATATACCTCCGTTTGCTTCGCTACACGTGGCAGTACAAGTTCAAGCTGCTTATCTCCCTCGTTTTCGCAATTTTCATCGCGGCCTCCTTCACCTCTATGCTCTTCTCTGTGGGAAAAGTAGTTCATTTAACCTACTACGACGGCCCCGCAGAGACGGATCCACAGGTGGATATCCTGAAGGGTATCCAGAAATTCAATGAAAACGTGGTCACGGCCATTGATTGGTTGCCAGGCGATGGGTGGGCATCCTATCTTCAGCCTCCTACAGCACTTGAGACAAGCTTTACTACGTTGGTCAGCACGATGCGTGACAAGAAATCCACCGTGCTTAGCGTCACGGCCATCCTTCTGGTGGGTTTCTCCCTGCTGATCGGCATTGCCCGCTTTATTCAGGAATATTTTGCGGGCTCCATCGGGGCCAACATATCCACCGACCTCGCCCGGAAAATGTATGAGAACCTCATGAAACAGTCTGTGGGCTTCTTCGAGGCGCGGGGCACCGGCGATGTGCTTTCCCGCTTTACCAACGACATCTTCATGGTGAACCGTGGCCTCGCAAGCGTCCTCGTCAAGCTGATGCGGGAACCCATCAAGGCCCTGTTTTTCCTCCTCGTGGCATTGTCAATTGACCCCATGCTTACGCTCGTCGGCATCTGCGGTCTGCCACCCGTTGCGCTAATCCTCACGAAAATCGGCAAAAAAATGCGAAAGAGTGTTCGCCGCTCCCTGGAGAAAGTTGCCAGCCTCGCCTCGGTGGTCAACGAAACCGTGGGGGGCATCAGCATCGTCAAAGTCTTCACCATGGAACGCTACGAAATGGAGCGGGTTCATGGGGAAATCAACCGCCTTCGCCGCTTCCTGTTCCAAATGGTCCGGCTCAACGCCGCTGCCGGGCCAACCACCGAATTCATTCTTCTCGTCAGCGTGGCCGCCTTTGTCATGGTCGCCGGGCAGCGCTTAGAGGCGGGCATGGATATCGGCAGCCTCCTGACGCTTTTCCTCGCCTTGGCCATGCTGCTGGACCCCGTCCGCAAGCTCTCCGCCGTGAACAACATGATCCAGACCAGTGTCGCCAGTGCCGAGCGCGTCTTTGAGTTCATCGACAGCAAACCCGATATTGTCGAGAGACCGGCGGCCTCCGATCTGCCTCCCATGACCCAGGGCATCCAATTTGACCAAGTCTCTTTCGGCTATATCCCGGACACCCCCGTGCTGCGCGGCATATCCGTCGACATCAAGGTGGGCGAAACGGTGGCCTTGGTCGGCCCGAGTGGTTCGGGCAAGAGCACCTTCATCAAGCTCCTTCCCCGATTCTATGATGCCCAATCGGGGTGTGTTCGCATCGACGGTGTAGACATACGGGACGTAACGCTCCAGAGCCTCCGCGCCCAGATTAGCCTCGTCACCCAGGACACCATTCTTTTTGCGGAGTCCGTCCGTGAAAATATCGCCGCCGGTCGCACGGACTACACGCAGGAACAAATCGAGCACGCCGCACGGGCCGCAAATGCCGCCGAGTTCATCGAAAAACTACCCTGGGGCTATGACACCTGCCTCGCCGAAGCGGGCACGACCCTCTCGGGCGGACAACGCCAGCGCCTCGCCATCGCCCGCGCCTTTATCAAGGATCCGAGCATCCTGATTCTAGACGAAGCCACCTCCAGCCTGGACTCGGAAAGCGAGCGCTTGATCCAAGACGCTCTGGACCACTTTCTGAACGGGCGCACGGCCTTCATCATCGCCCACCGCCTCTCCACCATCCAGCGGGCGGATCGCATCCTCGTAATCGAGAAGGGATCAATCGTGGAGCAGGGCTCTCATGAGGAACTTCTGGCCCTGAACGGCGTCTATCGACGACTCTACGAGACTCAATTTGGTCGCAAAGAGGAAAGCCCGTGATTCGCAAGGCACTCACGGTCCTTCTGCTGAGCCTCCTCGCCGCGTGCAGTGAAACAGGCCCCCCCGCTTCTCGGGAAGCGCCCCCGGTTGATTCAACGCCCCCGGCACCCAAGGAGGCAAAAGCAGGCACCCTGACCGCCACGATACAGGTCGTGGATTTATCGGGCGCGCCGCAGGCCCACATGGTCCCCATCGTCACCAAAGAACCCAACGCCTTCGACAAGCCCGTTAAGACGGGAAGCGCCACCGACCACTTGGGAAAGGGTACGATTCGCTTCTCGGCCGACGAGCACCTCTTCCTGCGCGCCTGGGACCCCACCCTCAACTACTTCCCCAACAATTTCTACGAGGTGCTTGCGGGGGGCAATCAAATCACCGACGATTTAGTCATTCAAATGGTGCCCGCCGCCGCACTATCCGTGCAGCTCCTCTTGCCCGACGATACTATCGCGGCAAACATGACCATCGGACTCATGCTCTTTCACCCGACCCGAGGCCCCTGGTGGCCCGCCGAAGGAACGACCGATACCGATGGCTTCGTTACCTTTGCCCATCTGCCCGCAGGGGAATACGTATTGCGCTTCAAGGCAGCGTCCGGCGCACGGCTGGAGTATCGCCAAACGGCCCTGCCACCGGGCGACAGGGTCGATCTTGGGGTGCTGACGCTGCGGTAAAGGAGGTTGGGCATCCCTGCCCGACACAAAAGGCACCCCGATCCCATCGGCGCATTCCGCCACGGAAACGACAAACGCCACACCCCGACCTTGGACAAGCGACGCATCAGCACAAACTACAAGTGCGTTTTTACACCTGTCGTGCGCCTTGCGTCGGGCAGGGATGCCCAACCTCCTGCCCTCCGTGAATATTTACAGTTTTTATTCGCGACAAAAAACGTGCTACCATCACTTCGTTTGAATGTTCGTTTCACCGCCATGGGGCTGGTGCAACCTACGGACAATTTACATCCATGAGGAGGAGGCGCTATGCAGTCGTCACTTATAATCGAATCAAACGGCTCGAACAAAGAGAAGCTGGAAAAAATGCTCAGCGAAGGCTGGACTGTGGTATCCATCACGGCCAATCACGGCAAGAGCTACAATGATTTCCTGGTCATTGTGGAACAGTAAGCAGCTACGACAAAACGGCTATCAGGCTTCGGAAACTATGTTTTCGAGGCCTGTTTTGTGGGAGCGTAGCCGTCCCGGCTGCATTGCGCGCTTAGCGTGCGATATTTACCATGCAACTTCGTTGCATGGTGCAGGCGAGACGCCTGCGCTCCCAATTATCGTCGATTCATCGCGTGGTATCGATGATTCGTATTCCCCAGCGCGGTGCCCAACTTATTAAACCCTGGCCACAACCACGTTCTGGACCCTATCAAGTAGCGACTTTTCCAGATCAAGGCACCGCACTATATCGGGTCGCCCTCTTTCCACTCAAAGATCAGCTCGGGATTATCAAAATAGCGCTTAATGTGCTTCCCAAAGGGGAAGGCCTCGCCCGCATCAAAGGCGCGATGGTCCATGGATCCAGTAATGGTGATGGTATACCGGGGCACGACCTCGCCATCCACGACCCAGGGGGCCAGCTTCAGGTCGCCAATGCCAAACATCATGACTTCGGGCGGCACGATGACCGTGACCGTCTGGTTTCCGGCAATCATCATGCCGATATTGGCCACGGTACAGGTGGAACCCAGAATTTCTTCTACCTTGAGCTTCTTTTCCTCCGGGATTTTATCATAACCCGGTTCGGGTTTGGGACGCTGCCAGAGCATACCACGGAGGGTAATCCACAGGGCACCAAAGGCCTTGAGATCCAGTTCTCGCAGACCGGTCATAGCATAGATTCGTGCGGCCTCAAAATATAGCTGCTCGGGATCGGTACGCCGGGCGCGCCGCACCAGATCCCGCATTTCGGAGGCCACCTGCTCCAGGGGCTTGAGGTGGGGATTGCGCAGCACCGGCCGCACGACACCATACTTTGTATGGGCCGTAAAACTCAGGTTGATATCCTCCGCGTGATACAGCGTGCTGCCGTTGAGAAGGGGTGCGTAATCGATAAAGGCGTTCATGCACGGCGTGTGGTGAAGACCGTGGGCGACTGCTTTCAAGAAAAAGGCGGAAAAATTCTTGTGAATGGCACGACGGAAGAGGTCCTTTTCGGACATATTCTCGGCCTTGCGGGCAATCTCCCCCTCCTTCGCACGTCCGTACTCGACCAAGGCCGTCACATCGTACTGAACCACCATGGCCGCATGGGGCGTGGTGCGCGCCGCTTCGGCAAGGAAATAGGCCACCATCTGGCGCAGAAATGAAAACTTCTGTACCGCCTTGACCTTGACGTGCTTGCGCAAATAGGCGACCCGAAAATCCTGAAACATACTTGCTCTCCCGACTCCGTTGACCAGGGCTGAGTATACTCAACCGGCTGCCGGGGTGTACAGCGGACTTTGACGGTTCCCGCCGCCACACGGTATGATACTCCCTTGTGCCATTGCGGTATTGTCTACGGTAGCAGTTTGATGGCCCCATCCGGGCCGCCTTTAGAGGAGTTTTCGTTGTGAAGCGTAAGATCGTTACCCTGTTGGGCGTCGTGGTGATTCTGGCCAGCATCGTCGGGGTCCGGGCTATCTTTGAGCAGGCCGCTAAGACCAAGGCCGAAGCCGCCGAATCCGAAGAAGCCGCGAAGCAGTTGGAAGAAGCGGCGGCAATCTCCGAAAAATATGAAGCGAAGAAAAAACAGGCCGCAGAAAAGCGGAAGAACATTGTCATTGCAAATACCGAGCCAGAGGCCGCTGCAAGTCCCGATGCCAATACGGCAACGCCGGGTATCGAAGCCTTTGAGGAAATCACCGAGTGGCCCGCGACAGCACCGGATGTATTTCGCGTTAAATTCGAAACAACCACCGGACCCTATGTCATTGAAGTCACCAAGGCATGGGCACCCATCGGCGCGGAACGTTTCTACGAACTCTGCAAAGTGGGCTATTTTAACGAAGCGGGCTACTTTCGGGTGATTCACGGCTTCATGGTGCAATTTGGCCTGGCCGCCGACCCAAAATTGACGGCACAGTACAAGCCCAAAAACCTGATGGATGAACCCGTTCGTAAGAGCAATACACGGGGCATGATCACCTTCGCGAAGTCAGGTGCGCCCAACTCACGCACCACCCAAGTCTTCATCAACTACGGGAACAACGCCAATCTGGACGACATGGGCTTTTCCCCATTTGGCGAAGTCATCTTCGGTATGGAGAGCGTCGACAAGATCACCAACGAATACGGCGAAAAGCCCAGTCAAGGTTCCGTCACCAGTAAGGGCAATAAGTACCTGAAAGCCAAATTCCCGAATCTGGACTATATCAACAAGGTTACGCTGGTTAAATAAGCGGGCACCCCACAACGTGCCCTTTCATGTAGCTATACACAGGAGTTTGGAATGTCTGTAAAAGTAAAATTGGAATGTACCTGCGGCGACATTGTCGTAGAAATCAACGACGACTGGGCACCAAAAGGTGCCGCCCGCTTCCTGGGTTTGGTGGAGGAAGGATTCTTCACCGACATCCGCTTCTTCCGCGTCGTAACCAAGCCACGCCCCTTCATGGTGCAGTTCGGCATCCATGGCGACCCGGAGGTTTCGGCAAAATGGCGCGACAACCATATCCCCGATGACGCAGTAAAAGAGAGCAACCGCAAGGGCACCCTGACCTTTGCCACCTCGGGTCCCAATAGCCGGACGACCCAGCTCTTCATCAACTACGCCGACAACAGTTTCCTCGACGGACAGGGCTTCTCCCCCATTGGCGAAGTTGTGGAAAACATGGACGTTGCCGAGGCGATCTGTGATGAATACGGTGAGTCCCCGGACCAGGGCATGATCCAGCACAAGGGCAACGCCTACCTGGAAAAGAGCTTCCCCAACCTGGACTACATCAAGAAGGCCTACGTCATCGAAGACTGAATCGGGGACTGCCTCGCCCAGGCCCGCACGGCACACGAAAGCGGGCGACGTGGCCAAGCCCATCCACTCAAGGTAAATGGAGGGCACTTCAGGAGGCGAGGCTGTTAGCCCCAAAAAACACCAAGTATCACGCCCGCAGCAATCTTACGGTTGTCTGCGGGCGTTTTTGTGGGACTGCCTCCCGCTGTAAATGCGCTACAAGGGTGCCACCCTCACACGGAGGAGCGAAGCGGGGGAGTTTGCGGGTGCGAGTCAACGGGATAGAGTCAATACCTAAAAATACTGCGGCGGTGTTTACGACACGCGTTACCCCAAACTAATGGCCCAAGACACTTATTGCAAACCTGCACCCGCAAACTTAGCCGGGAACCGGCTGCGTGTGAGGGTGGCACCCCATAGCTTAGCTTTGACAGCCATCGTCATGCCAAACTGCCGGTACAGCCACCGATTCCGCCCGTCCGATCTTGGGGACAGCACCGCCTGTTTGAGTGCTCATTGCATACTTGGCCACGACGGATGGCGCACTTCACTTCGGTTGCTTGGGCGAGGCAGTCACCTACCCCCGCTTCATCTCCTCCACCTTGGCGAGCTTGCCCTTGGAGAAGAAGCGCACGGTGAAGCGAAAGGTTCGCGGAAGATGCCTACAAAGAAACGCCGCCAGCACGCCGTGCCCCGTGAAGGTATACTCCGGCGTGCGCCGATAAATCGCACCGACCATCTTCCTGGCTGCTTTTTCAGTCGGCATGACAATTCGTGAGGATACGGGGTCGGGTCGACCCGTGTGTTCGCCCCGGTTGTTGAGCGTTCTGATTTCGCTGGCTACAACGCCCGGATTAATGCCGATCACGCTCACGCCCACGTCGGCCAGATCATAATAAATACTCTCTGCAAAACCGGTGACGGCAAACTTGCTCGCACAGTAGGGCGCGGACACGGGTAGTCCCACGCGCCCCATGACGCTGCTGATGAGGGCCAGCCGCCCCTTGCTTTCCCGCAGGTGGGGCAGGGTTGCATAAACGGTATCGATCACGCCAAATACGTTGGTCTCGAATTGTCGGCGGTAGTGATCCGTCTCCAAGCGCGTCATCATGCCACTCACGCCAAAGCCGGCGTTGGCAACCACCACGTCAATGCCACCAAAGGCTTCCACCGCTTTCGCCACGGCGGCATCCAACTGGGCACGATCAGTAACATCGCACGTGACCGCAATCACGGGCCGCCCCAAGGCTTCGATTTTTTCTTTTACCTTGGCGAGCCGGTCCACCCGGCGCGCGGCGAGGGCCAGACGTGCGCCTTGCCCCGCGAATTCCAAGGCCATGGCAGCCCCCAAGCCGGAAGAGGCCCCGGTGATAAACACGACCTGTTCATGAAAGCGATTTGGCACGAGAGAACTCCTTAGGCGCTGGCGGCTAAAAATTGTAGAACCTCGACATCATAAGCGACCCTTTCAAGAGAAAGTGGCACAGCCGTCTCGGCTGTGATTCACACAGGCGGGACGCCTGTGCCACTTTCTTGCACGGTTGCATTTCCGTGGCTTCGCCAGGCCCTTCCCTCAGGAGAAGCGTTTGATCAGGGCATCCGCAAAGGCATTCGTACCCGCCGTACCACCGAGATCGCGGGTTAATTCTTCGGGCTTTCCCTCTGCGAGCAAGGCGTTGTAGGCATCCCGAATCTGCCGCGCACGGTCGGATTCTCCGAGATGGCGAAGCATCATTACACCGCTCATGATCAGGGCCAGGGGATTGGCGATATCCTGCCCCGCGATATCAGGCGCGCTGCCATGCACCGCTTCAAAAACGGCCACATCTTCGCCATAGTTGGCACCGGGAACCACGCCCAAACCGCCCACGAGGCCCGCGCAAAGGTCACTGATGATATCGCCAAAAAAGTTTTCCAGCAGGAGCACGTCAAAGCGGCTTGGGTCACGCACCATCTGCATACAGGCGTTGTCGATGATGAGTTCTTCGTATTCAATCTCCGGCGCGATTTCTTCGTGAATGCGCCGCACACAGTCCAGGAAAAGGCCATCCGACTTCTTCATGATATTGGCCTTGTGGAAGACGGTCACCTTTTTTCGCCCCCGCTCCTGGCAGTATTTGAAGGCCGACCGGGCAATCCGTTCGCTCGCCTTCCTGGTAACCACCTTGAGACTGGTGACGACACCCTCCGCAATTTCGTTTTCCAGGCCGGAGTATAGACCCTCGGTATTCTCGCGGAAGATAACCAGATCCACATCGTCATAGCGGGTTTTTACACCCTCCAGATTGCGAACCGGCCGTATGGCACAATAGAGATTCATCCGCTTACGCAGCTGCACATTGACGCTCTTGAAGCCCTTGCCGATAGGGGTAGTTACCGGCCCCTTCAGGGCGACTTTGTATTCCTTGATGTGGTCGATGGTGTGGGCAGGCAGGGTCTTGCCGTACTTTTTGACGGCCCCCGCCCCCGCAGGCAGACTGATCCAGGTAACTTCGGCACCCGTCGCTTCAATAACCCGCTGGGTCGCTTCGGTAACTTCGGGGCCAATGCCATCCCCCTTGATAAGACATATTGTGTGGGCCATAAATGTGTTCCTTGAATTTCCATGGTGGTGCGCAACGATACAGCGAACGCTGTCGCCCCTCAGGGACGCACGTCAAACAGTTGGCTGAATGACCTTGTTGGGCCAATCTTCGTTAACGGTAGTGACGCGGCAATACTCCGCTGCCACGCCCGACAGGCATTGGATTGTACCACACGGCCCCCAAAGCTCGGGCAAGAGCGCCTTGATCGGAATTCCCCGCAATGGGCGCGGAGCGGTCATCATCTTGCACCGTGCCACTACCTATTTCCCGCCGCAAGTCTCCTTGAGACCGTTTATTTCCGTGATTAGCGCCGGATCAAACTTGGGTACGCGGTCGAATGTCATGAGGCCATTCATTTCCTGGCCCACATCAGTCAGTTGGGTATAACAGAAACCCACGATTTCGTCAACAGCATACAGGCCCGTAAGCAAATCACGGTAATAGGCCAGATAGTCGTCCACGCTAATCTTGTTGTTGCCATAGGCCCAGCCTGTTCGTTTCCCATCTTCGATGGCCGACTCTTCGATGAGCAAGCCCTCGCCCCCGAATTCACTCAGCATAATGGGCTGGCCGCCGTAACTCCGGCCCTCTGCGAAAAACATGAACCGGCCTTCCTGGAGGCGGGCGTAATGGCCCTCTTTGGTCATCTGGAAGCACCTCTGGAGTTGGGCACCGTTACCGGCATAGTCATGGTAATCGGCAATATCCGTGAGTACGTGGTCCCACCCGCTGTTGTCGCAGGCCGGACGATGGGGATCTATCGCTTTGGTGGCGTGGTAGACACGCTCGACCCAGCGCTGGACCCTCGGGTCAATATGGGTCCCTTCGATCCCCCAGGTTTCATTAAAGGGAACCCACGTCACGATGGATGGGTGGTTGTAGTCGCGGCGAAGGGCAGCCTGCCACTCCGACAAGAAAGGCCCTTCCATTTCCCGCACGTAGGCCCCATGCTGGGAGGGCATTTCTCCCCAGACCAGAAGGCCCAGGGTATCGGCCCAATAGAGCCAACGTGGATCTTCGACCTTCTGATGTTTCCGGGCACCGTTGAATCCAAACTTTTTGGTCATCTCCACATCGTATTTCAATGCGGCATCGCTCGGCGCGGTCAAGACTGTTTCCGGCCAATAGCCCTGGTCGAGTATCAGTTTTTGATAATACGGTTCTCCATTGAGATAGAACTGGTTCCCGAGAACGCTCACCGAGCGCATCCCAAAATAGGAATCCACCCTGTCCAGTACCTCCCCACCTTCGGCCCTTTTCAGGCGAAGCACCAGATCGTATAGGTTGGGATTTTCCGGCGACCAGAGCGAAAGGGTGTTGCCCACCACAAGGGAAAGACGATCTATGCCTACCGGGAAGGTCCGGCTTGCTTCCTCGCCCGTGGCCCGGTTCCGAGAGAGAAGCTCCACCTGCCACGCGGTGTTCTCGCCCGCGATGTCCACCTCGACGTCAATGGAGGACGAAGCGACGCGGGGCGTTATCTTGAAATCCCGAATCCAGGTCTGGCCGACCACCTCCAGCCATACGGTCTGCCAGATGCCCGTTGTTCGCGTATACCAGATGTCTTTCGGTATCGCTTCCCAATACTGTTTCCCCCGTGCTTGTAACTTGGACTCGGTGTCCACAACACGAAGCACCAGTTCATTTCCGGTGGGCGACAGCTGCTCCGTCACGTCGAAGGAGAAGGATACATGGCCACCCTTGTGAATGCCCACCTGCCGACCGTTGAGGTAAACCCTCGCTTCGTAGTCCACGGCGCCGAAATGAAGAAGAACTCTCTTCCCTGCGAAATTCTCAGGAATATCAAAGGTGCGGCGATACCATACAACAGGGTGCAGGTCGTCGGTGCCAATGCCACTGCGCTTCGACTGATAGGCGAAGGGAACCAGAATCTTGTCCTGATAGGCATGGGTACCGTGAAACCACTCCTCAGCCAGACCGCGATCCTCATCGTCGAACTCAAAGTCCCACGTGCCATTGAGGTTGAGCCAGAATGACCGAACCTGGTCGGGGCGGGGATGCTCGGGACGGGGCATGTCGTCGGCCACCGCGTCGGCACCCCACAGCGGGACAAATAGCAGGGCGAGTAAAAAGGCCAATCGAAACATTATAAGAAGTCTCCCGCCCAACACGGCGAAGGCGCAACCCAATTACACGCCTTTCGGCGCGTTTAAGTTTTGGACCACAAAAGAACTATAGAGAAATCAAAGAACAATTCCCCTTTGCGCTCCTTGCGTTCTCTTGTGGCTGAAAAACTTGGTTGTGACCAGTGGCTGCTCTAAGTTATTGCGGTTAACATTACATTCCTTGTTTTCTTCATTTGTGTATATTCGTGTCCATTCGTGGTTCAGATTTCGTTTATTTCGATTTTCTCTAATCGGCGCAGCGCCCGTGTGCATACCGTCATGGCCTATGCGTCCAACATCCTGCGAATCTCGGCTCCCAACTTCTTGGACGAAACCGGCTTCTTCAGGAAGCCATTGGCACCGGTGTCGAGCAGTCGCTGGACGGTTTCATCCATTTCGTAGCCGCTGAAGAGGAGCACCTTCATCTCGGGGCGTTCCCTTTTCAAATGTGGATATAAGGTCGGCCCATCCATGCCCCCCATATTCATGTCCAGAAGGACAAGATGAACATCTCCCTCGTGATCGCGGAGCAAATCCTGCGCGGTCTGCCCGCCGTTGGCGGTCAGGACCTTGTAGCCAAGGCGGGACAGCATCACCGATGTCATTTTCAGAAGTATTTCCTCGTCATCCACCACGAGAATAGTTTCATCCCCCGCCGCTTTTTTTACCCCTTGTGGCTCGACCGATTCGTCTGCCTCAACATGCAAAACAGGAAAATAGATGGTGCAAGACGCACCTTCATTTTCCTTGCTCTCCATCACAATGTACCCGCCGTGATTCTTCACTATGCCGTAGACCGATGCCAAACCCAGACCTCGCCCCTGGAACTTGGTCGAGAAGAACGGTTCAAACACCTTTCCCAGGATCTCCTCATTCATTCCGCAGCCCGTATCCTTAATATTGAGTACCGTATACCGTCCTATTTTCACGACGAATCCCTTGTCGGTCACCGTATCGATGACATCAACATTCCTCGTCGTAATGTCAATCTTCCCTTCGCCCTCAATGGCCTCGATAGCGTTGGCAAGCAAACCTGTCAGGACCAAGTTCAACTGTGATCGGTCGGCCTCAATGCTCCAGAGATCTTCCGCGAAGTCGCAGGTGATGCCAATTCGGCGGGGCAAGTTTTTCTCGGCGGCCCGAAGCGCTTCGCTCACGGTCTGGTTCAAATCCATCTTTCCTAATTTATGCGCGCCACCCCGGGCGAAGGCCAATAAGCCTTCCGCCAAGTCGCTTGCCTTCCGCGCCGCGCCCTCAATCTCCAGAAGCATGCCCGCATTGGGATGCCCCTTCCCCAGCTCGCCCCGCACATGCTCCGCATATCCCAGCACGACACTCATCAAATTATTGTAATCATGGGCAATGCCCCCGGCCAGGGTGGCCGTGGCTTCCATGCGGGACGCCGCCAGCATGGACACATCGGCCTTTGCCTTGTACAGCGCCATCTCAAGTGTCGCGTACAGTTCATCCTCCTCGAAAGGCTTAACCAGGTAGCCAAAGGACCCCACACGCTTGGCCCGTTCAAGCAACATGTGGTCCCTGTGGGCCGACAGGAACACAACAGGGATTCCGAAGCGGGTATGAATTTGATCCGCCGCCTCGATACCATCCATCTCGTCGCGCAGACGGATGTCCATCAATACGGCATCTGGCCGTTCCTTCTCCGCCCTTTCGACAGACTCCTCAGCCGATGCCACCACGCACGCAACCCCATAGCCAAGCCCCTCAAGGCACTCGCGAATGTCCCGCGCGACCGTGGTATTGTCTTCAACGATCATGATCGTCGCACTGCCCATCCTATCCTCCTTTCGCTATGCGCTCTTGGCCTTGAAACGAATGGTGAAGCGCGTTCCATGCTCCCGCTCGAC
>JAJRPE010000653.1 GCA_024280935.1 Candidatus Hydrogenedentota bacterium | reverse complement strand
CTGGCCATCCTCGAACTCTGCCGGATGCGGCGTATCCGCTACCATCAGCACAGCACTTATGGCGATATCCGAATTTTTCTCCGCGATCCCGACGAAGATCCCGGTGACGTTTATGATGAAGCGGAAGCGGATGTGGTGGCGAGCTAAGCCACCCCGCCCCCTGGGGCAACGGGGCGAGGACGCGGCTGTCCGTCACCTGAAACGGGCGGGCTACAAGATTCTGGAGCGCAACCGCTTTCTCGGGCGCTACGAAATTGACATCATCGCCCGGGAAGGCGACACCATCGCTTTCGTCGAAGTCCGCACCCGCTCCACCCTTGATGAAATCCCCCCGGAAGACACCATCGGCCCCAAGAAGCAGCACCGAATCCGCCAGGCCGCCCAGCGCTATATCGATGCCGCTGACGATGATGACACCTACTATCGCTTCGACGTGGTGAGCGTGATCATGCCAGAAACGGGCAAGCCAACGATCAAGCTGATCCGCGATGCTTTTGGCGGGTGACGGGTTCGTGGGGCCGGACACGTCCCCCAAGAACCCCCCGGCCAGTTTCCCCTGTTCTTGCCGAGGAGCATCGCGAATACATTTCCCAAAATGGCACAAGCTTCCGTTGTCCTTACTATGAATATTAAGATATCATGGTGCTCGCTTAGGAAGGAGGGCCGCTTATGGGGAACACCGAAGAAAAACTAACGGCCTCCGAAGACGTTGCTTCGGCGGAGCATGAACGGGTCGATCTGCTGCAATTGCGCGCCGACATCCTGGCCCGGATCCTCTGGATTATGCTCCCCCTGGCAACGATAACGGCAATGTTCAGTGCGATTGTCGAGGTCCGTGCGGGTCGCCCCTTGTTGGCCGGCGTGTACCTGCTCCTGCTTGCGATGCTACTCCTTGCCGCAGCCGCCAAGCGGGTGGCGTACACCGTTCGGGCTTCCATGCTGCTCGGCATCCTGTACCTTTTCTCCTTGTCCGAGCTGTGGATGTTCGGCGTGACCGGCATGGCGGACGTGACACTTTTCATGTTCGTCTTGCTTGCAGGCGTTCTCTTCTCATTGCGCGTCGGCGTGGTAGCCTTGTGCGCGAGCCTTGCGATGATTGCCGTCATTGCTTCCCTCTACCTCGGTGGCGGCATGTCCACGGCAAGCACCGCCCAGGACGCATCCCTCTCCCTGAACACCTGGATCAGCGCAACACTGACCTTTTCCCTTTTAGCGGCCTCTGGGCTTTCGGTAGTCACCCTGCTATGCCAACGATTAGAGCGGAGCCTGCAGCTGTCCCAAGAACTCGTTGGCAACCTTCGCAGGGAGGTGGCGGAGAGAAAGCAGGCCGAGAAGGCGCTGGAGAAAAGCGTAGAGCGATGGAAGAGTTTCGATCTTCACAGTACGGAAGGTGTCTTTCGCATCGATCTCGCGGTACCTGTTCGCATCGATCTTCCCCATGAGGAAATTGTGGGCCTGATTAACAAGCACGCCGTAGTGGGGGAAGCCAATGAATCCTCGGCACGGATGCATGGACTTGCGCGACAAGATATCATCGGACACCCCGCGACAGACTTCGCGCCGAACGTTGGCGCACGCGCTGTCCTCATTTTGAACGAGGAAGGCTACCAGGTTACCAATAATGAGGCTGTGATTATCGCCAAAGACGGCAAGAAGATCCATTTGCTCGAAAGCTATCATGGCATCGTTAAAAAGGGACATCTTGTTTCACTGTGGGGAGCGCAAAGCGACATCACGGAGCGCAAGCGGGCGGAGGAGGCCTCCTGCAAAAATGCGGCTTTGCTTCAGATTCTCATGGACAACATTCCCGATAGTATTTACTTCAAAGACGAACACCTCCGCTTCACGCGGGTTAACAAGGGCTTCGCCCGCCATCTGGGCCTATCCAGTCCTGATGAGGCCATTGGCAAAGACGATTCCTGTTTCTTTACACCCGAGCATGCCAATAGCGCGGGCCGTCAAGAAAGACGCATTATCGAAACCTCCGAACCGCTCATAGATTTTCTGGAAGAGGAGCGTTCTCTGGATGGAAGGATCCGCTGGGTATCCACCACGCAGGCACCCATTTTTGATGTCAACGGGAAATTTTCCAGTCTCGTTGGAATCAGCCGCGATATCACAGAACGTAAGCTGCTGGAAGAAGACCTATCGAAGGTTGCACGCGGCATCTCGGCGATTTCAGGAGAGAATTTCTTTACGCAGGTGGTTCAATTTTTGGCAGAAACCCTGGAAGTGAAGTACGCCCTCGTCGGGAAAATCATACAGGGTGAGACTGATCGGGTTGCTACCACTGCGGTTATTGCCGAGGGCATTATTCAGGAAAACTTCGTGTATGATCTTGCGGGAACGCCGTGTAAAGATGTTGCTACACAAGGCGCTTGCGTGTTTCAGTCGGATCTGCAATCTTGCTATCCAGAGGACCAACTTTTCCTGGACATGAACGTGACCGCCTACGCAGCCGTCCCGCTTCGAAGTTCGACGGGTTCTGTGCTGGGAATTCTGGCCGTAATGCATACCGATCCCTTCAAGAACGTTTCCCGAGTCTCCTCGATGCTGGAAATACTTGCGGGGCGCACGGCTTCGGAACTGGAGCGGGCACAAAATGAGTCCGACTTGAACCGCCTGAAGCAAGCGGTTGAGCAAGCGGCGGAGTCTGTTGTAATCACCGACAGCGAAGCCATCATTCAGTATGTAAATCCGGCCTTTGAAGAGACCACGGGCTACACGCGAAACGAGGCCATCGGACAGAATCCGCGCATCCTCAAGTCCGGCCAACAAGATAGCGCTTTCTACAAAACCATGTGGGGAACGCTTCTCCACGGCGCGGCATGGAGCGGCAAGTTTGTCAACAAAAAAAAGGACGGGACGCACTATCGCGTTGAAGCCAACATTTCCCCGGTGCAAGACCGATCAGGCAAGACCGTCAGCTATATCTCCATTCAGCGCGACGTCACCCACGAACGCGAACTTGAGCAGCAATTGCGCCAGGCCCAGAAAATGAAATCCGTCGGAACCCTGGCGGGCGGCATTGCCCATGATTTCAACAACATTCTTCAAGCCATATTGGGCTTTACCCACATTGCGCAGCAAAACACGGAGGGAAACACCGAATTACTCTCGCAGTGCTTGCGAGAAATCGACGCAGGGGGCCAGCGGGCTGCGGATCTTGTTACCCAGATACTGACATTCAGTCGCAAATCCGAGGTTGATTTCGAGCCGCTGACGTTGCAGATACTCATTGAAGATGCCCTCCGCTTCCTCAGAAGTTCGATACCAACCACTATCAACATCGAGGCGAAGATCGACACCAATTGCGGACCTGTAATGGCAAATGCCACCCAGATTCACCAGGTAGTCACCAATCTATGTACGAATGCCATGCATGCCATGAGTGAGAACGGAGGCGTACTTTCGGTTTCATTGAAGCCACGCTCGATTGATTCTCTGATGGAAACGCTTAGCGGGCCGCTGGAACCGGGAGCCTATATCGAACTTCTCGTCGGGGATACGGGAACCGGAATCCTACCCCACCTGTTCGACCGCCTTCTGGACCCATTTTTTACGACGAAAGAGGTCGGCAAAGGGACCGGGCTCGGCTTGCCCATGGTGCACGGAATCGTGAAGGAGATGGGTGGCGGCTTGTCCATTGACAGCAAGGTGGACGAGGGCACGACCGTGCGCATCTTATTCCCGGTGTTGCTGGAAAATGAAGCCGTCGAAAAGCGTGACGAAGCACCCCAGTTGACAATAAGCAGTGGACATATCTTGCACGTCGATGACGAAGAAAGTATTACGGCGCTTTGCGCGCTTCTGCTCGAGAAACACGGTTTCACGGTTCAGTCGTTCAACGACGTCGATACCGCCTTGAAAGCCGTCCAGTCCAATACGGAAAAGTATGACGTGGCGATTTTCGATTATACAATGCCGGGGAAGACAGGCTTCGAATTGGCCTGGGACTTTCATTCGTTGATTCCAGCACTGCCGGTGATTCTGGCAACGGGCCTTCTGGAGGAGTCCAAGCTTGAACAGAGTAAGCCCCCGAACATCGTAGAAATCATCAGAAAACCCTTCAGCGTGAATGCCTTGGTGGCCGCCATCAACCGAGCGCTGTAAGCACTCAGGCACGCGATGTCAGCCCGGGGCGCTGGGCGAAAACGCCGCTGCCCCCAAATGAAACATCGTAGACTTGAATTATTTTCTATCGCGTTTTTCACAAGGCAAGGCATCCCAATAGCCCAGCCTTACTCTGTCATTCCAAACTGGCCGATGTGCTGGGCAAAATAAAGCGCCTGGGCCGCGAAGCAGCATAGCCAGATCGCGGTGCAGGCCCAGAACGCGCCATCCCAGGCCCAATCCTCGGCCTTGGTGCTGCGGGCGGGGCGGTTTTGGATGTAACCCACGACGGCCCCCGCAAGGGCCCCGCCAATGTGGGCGGCGTTGTTGGCCCCCATAAAGAAACCGAAGAGCAGGATGTAGATGCCCCACTGGACAAGTTGGCTGCGGTACCTTGCGCCCGCAGGGCCGAGGGACCAAGTGTAGACGAGGGCGTAGCCCAGCAGGCCGGAGACCCAGCCTGACGCGCCCATGGTGAAGACGCTTTCTCCATGGAGCTGGAGATACCAGTACCACGTGGCGAAGGCCGCGCCGAGTTGGGAGACGGTAATCAGCACCAGCGTTCGTTTTGGGCCGAGGTTAACCTCGGACGTGCCGCTGAGCACGGTCATGGCGTAGCAGTTGAAGGCGATGTGGATAATGCCGCCATGGACCACGCCGAAGGTCATGACACGCCACCAGTTGAACTGGCCCGTCCCGCCATCGATGTACAGCCCGCCCAGAAGAAAAAGGGCCTTGCTACTGGGGGAGAAGATGGCGCTGAATCCGTCCAGGAGAAAATTGGCACCAAAGACAAATACACTCAGCATGAAAAACGTGAGAATTGCGAGGGGCGCGCTCTGGGGAATCATGAACCCGAAAAAGCGGCCAACGCGATACCCCAGGAGCGAGGGGAGGCGACTCTTGCACCGGCAGCAGTTGCCCGCGTCCTTGTCATTTAATGCCCCGCACTGGCGGCATATTTTGTGACCATACCCCAGCCACCGAAGCCGTTCCGGCATAACCTTTCTGTGCTTCAGCGACTCCCGGCGCTGCTCGAATTTGAGAAGCTTCCACCGCATTCTGGTTATGTTGAAGCCGAGCCTTTCGAGCACCCGAAGGTAAATTGGATCGCTCTCGGGCATAACAGCACAGACTCCCTTGGTTGGCACGTATTTGATGCGGGTGATAGTAGCATAGCGCGTGACGCGGAGGGGAATGACCGCGAACCTGGCCCCGCGAACCTTGATGCCAGTCGGTTACTTCGTAACCCCCAACACAAAGCAGAAGGTGCCCTGTTTTCGTATAAATGGCGTTTCCAGCAGGCCGCCATCGCCGACGATGTACCCACCCCAAGTTGTTGCGTCGTCGCCCCAGTGTGCGCGTTTTATTGTTCGGATGGCCTGGTCGCGGGGATCGAAGAGCGGTTTCCCCTGAACGGTGAGCACCGGGCCGCTGATAGTCATGCCATCACCTGCTTCGCCGAATTGAAAGCGAAGGGTGTTGGCTTTTTCCACACGGTCCGCTGGAATGGCGAAGGAATAGTCCTTGACCGCATCGGCATCAAGTTCACCGATGGTTTCGTTGTTGAAGAGCACACGGACCTTCCCCAATGGTGCGGCGGGCTTTTTCAGCGTTCGTACAACCAGCTTTTTCTGCGTTTGTGCGACCGTGCTGAAGGTAAGCACGGCATCAGACTCAAGGGCCGTCGGCGCACCGCCGTTAACAACGACGATGTTTCGCGAGCGTGTTTCCCCGGTCTGTGAGCTTCTGACCTGGAGTTGATGGAGTCCGTCTGGAAGGGTTGTCGAGTCCACGGTGCTTTCAAACACAGTGCGATAGAAGGGACGACCCCGTCCTTCCATCTCGCTCCAGTGTTGCCCGTCCAAGGACCATTGCAACGTTTCGCCTTCTTGTGGTTGAACCACATGGGCCTGGATCTCCACTTGCCCCTGCCACGGCGCACCCACGCGATGGGACAGGATAGCCACGCGCCGTCCCAGCCCCTTGTAGAAATGCTCCATCCTCTCGCCAACGACGCGGTAGACGAGGTATCCCTGCGGATTCAGATCGGGGCACAACTGATTGCATTTCGGATTCCACCAACAGCCCGCCAGTGCCCCACCGGTGCGGTAAGGGACATCGCGCTGCTTTTCGCTGAGGACATGAATATCCCCGGTCAATTGGAAACGCACGTCGTTCTCTGCGGCCATTTCCATGAAGCCGGGACATTGCTCAACCAAATCGGTCTCTGATGCGGTAACAACAAAAGAACCCGCCTTTCGCATCGACATGTCCTGCTTCATCCACGCTTGGTGCATGGGTTGGATTTCCAGCGTCGGGTATTCCGCGCCGTTAATCTGGCGCTTTCCGAGGTGGTAGCTGCTGTCGATGGCCATGAAGTGAATCTTGCCGTATTCAAAGGAGAAGAAATTCGGACCGAGATGTTCCCAGTAAAGGGGCTTGCCGCAACGGTGGTCGCCCCGTGGAAAATCTTCCATGCGATAGGCAGAGTCGGTGTGGTCACCGGCCACGTTGTAGTGGGGCATGTCCAAGTTGTTCATGATGCCCACATAGGTGCGGAGATCCGTCTGCCCAGTGGCGACAGAGCTCTTGAGTGCTTTACTCAGGCTGATGAGGTCGCCGCTGTTAACCACAAAGCGGGGCTTGGGTGTCAGGGAATTCAGCTCGGTGACGAAGTCGCTCAAGCCCTTTTGTGACCTCGGACTGCCCGAGAGGTGGGTGTCTGTCACGTGGATAAAGATGTACTCGTTTTCGTCTTCCGCAGCGGCCTTGAGCGTGAAACCTACCTCCGCCGCCAGCGGCTTATACCACGAACCGGTCACGTCATATCCCGAAGGGCGTGTGATGTAGACGAACACCGCGCTGGGGTCGGGCACCAGCGAGTACGCGCCCGCAGCGTCCGTCTTGACCACGGAATAGCCGTCCGTGACCGAGATGTCTTCGACGCCCTGCGCTTTGTTACCCTCTTCCATGCGCGTAATCCGCCCAGAGATCATCTGGGGGTGCGGTACGCCGTAGTTGGGCTTGGGCGTATCCCGTAAAATCAGCGGCAGGGTAGCGCCATTGGTCGCCTCGACGGCGTTGCTGTTCGTGGTTAACGCGGAAAGGAGCACGAAGACCAGCGCAAGGCTCACCCATTGATGTGGGGAATTATGCTTCTCCCCGCTTGCGGGGGGACTGACGTCACGACGGCATAGCCCGTACGAGGCCAGGTTGAATCCGTTTAGGCCCTTGAGGCCCTTTTGGGCCTTTTGGGCCTTTTGGGCCTTTTGGGCCTTTTGGGCCTTTTGGGCCTTTTGGGCCTTTTGGGACTTTTGTCGACAATAAATCATGAGTTTAGAATATCGTTTTCGGCCTGAAAGGCCTCAACAGGTTAGCCCAAGGCAACGCCCTGTGGGAAAAAAGGAACTAGAAAACCAAAGCCCTGAAAGGGCGCAATAGAAGCACATCCCGACCACGGTGCCAGCGGGTAAGGGAGTGGCCGCAGCCACCCCCTCCCCGTTGTCGCAATGGGGTCAATTCCCCATATTTACCGGCGTGAGGGTCACTCACCGGGCGACCCCCGTCGAGGTTGCCCCGTTTAGGGGAATGACGTTGGATACGTTGCCACAGGAGTTGCGTTCAGTGCAAAATTCCTCTAAGGTGAGGAGTCCGAGTTTTCGACCGAAAAATCCACTTCGCAGTTTGCGGTTATCGTTGTAGTTCTTGCGCTTTTTCTTCATACATCTTAGGCGCATGCGAATCCAAGAGTCTAGTTTCTGGAATCGCCAACGAATGGTAGCAAAACAGGTTGCGAAGTAGTTCGCGGTTCCCCTGATGACCCGGTTAAGTTTCTTGATAACATCGCTGTCGAGATTTCGGTGGCGTTGTGTTAATTCCCGTATCTTGTCCTTGAATATCCGCTCGGATTTGTCGCGCATTCGCCTCGACCGTGATGACAGGAAAAAGCCAAGGAATTCGTAGCCTTTTCCGTAGGTCGTGATCGTGGTCTTCTCGGGACTGAGTTGCAGCCCGAGTTGACCGCCAAGCGTTTGGTTGACGCATTCCAATGCCTCTTGCATCCGTCGTTTGGAAGACCCTATGACGACGAAATCGTCGGCGTACCGCGCGAAGCGGAATCCGTTGTCGTGCAAGGCCCAGTCAAGTTGGTTGAG
>JAJRPE010000652.1 GCA_024280935.1 Candidatus Hydrogenedentota bacterium | reverse complement strand
ATCTTGTATACATTCGACAAAATAGGCCACTTCTTTAGCCAGTGCTTCCACGTGGGGGACCACTGGTGCCGTCATGGCCCCTACACGGGCTTCGGCAAGCAATTGGTAGCGGCCCTCGGGACTGGTGACATCCAGCCCTTTGTCATAGATTTTGATCTTTTCGTCCAGACTGAGATCATCCCATACCAGCATCTTCTTGTCGCCGCCCAGCATGATACGCCGGAGTTTTACGGGGGCCAGCCAGTTCAGGTGAAGGTGGGCCATGAAATTGTCTTCGTAGAACAAGGTCACATAGGCCATGTCTTCCAGGCCTGTGCCAAAATGGTCCGCGCCATGGGCGCTCACCGCCACAGGCAGCGTGGGGAGGAGGTAGTGGAGAATGGAAAAGTCGTGGGGGGCCAAATCCCACACCACGTTGACATCCCGCTGGTAGATCCCCAGATTGACCCGTGCCGAATCGTAGTAGAAGAGTTTGCCCAGTTCGTCCCGCTCGATGGACTGCTTCATCAGTTGGACGGCGCCGGTGAACAAGAAGGTGTGATCGATCATCAGAATGCGCTGTTGTTTTCGGGCGAGATCGACCAGGATACGGGCTTCGTCGGCGGTGGCCGTCATGGGCTTTTCCAGCCAGACGTGCTTGCCCGATTCCAGGGCGGCGCGGGCGAGGTCGAAATGGGTGGAAACCGGCGTGGCTATCGCGATGGCATCAATGTGTTCATCGGCGATTAGCGCCTCCGCATCGACCACATGGGTGTTGGGATAGGCGGTTTTGGCCCGCGCACGCTGCCCTTCATCAGCATCGGCGATGGCAAAGAGCGTGCAGTCGGGATTGCTGCTGAAATTACGCGCGAGGTTGGGTCCCCAATAACCGAATCCGATCAATCCCACGTTCAGCATGACTACTCAACCTCCTTGTCGATGGACCCCAGTATACCATGTTCGATCAGGCCATGCCCGATTGTTTCGGCCAGGAGTTGGTTGCCCGCCGGTGTCAGGTGATAGTCCACCGGGGCCAGATAGAGGGGCGTGTTTCGATCCGCACGGCGAAAGGCGGGCACCACATCAATAACGGGGATGCCGAGTTCGCTAACGCTGGGGAGCAGATAGTCATAGACGGGTTCCCGCGCTGTGTCGCCATAGGTCTGCACGAAGGTGGAGAACCACACCCAAACGAGTTGGATGTCACGTTTTTCGCACCAGTCGCGCATCGCTTTCAGGACCGCCAGATAGGCATCCGCCCGCGCTGCGATGGGCGCTTCCAGCACCGGCAGATGGAGCTTCAGACTCTGGAGCTTCTTGCGAGCCTCGGGGAGGAGGGTCCCATAGTCTGTGGCACCGGGAATGTCATAGCGCTCCGCACCCCAGGATTTGCCGTGTGTTGAACCCTGGCCCCGGTACCCCGCAAAGCGCATGGCGAAATACCGATCCAGCAGCCACTCTCCCGCAGCGCTTCGCGTTGCCCACATTGCTGCACGGTGCGCAAAGGCGAGGGGTTCCGGGTTGTAGTGGAGCAGGGTTTCTACATCACGGCTGCCCAGTTCGTAAATGTCGTTTCCCACAAAAGTGAGCACCACGATATCGGGGGACAGCCCTGCACAAAATTGGTGGAGAATCCAGTACTCCCGATCAATCGTAGAACCGCCCCGTGCCGCATTAATGACTTCGGCCCGGTAACCATCAGCCCGCAGTTGCTCCTGCAAGCGCACGGGGTAGGTGTCTTCGTTATCCACCAGGTAGCCATCGGTGATGCTGTCGCCCAACGCGATGATGCGGATTGTGTTCGATGGCTTTTTACGACCGATCTCTGGCCCCCGAAAGCCCAGGGCATTGGTCTCGATGACATAGGGAATTGCCATCAACTCCATGGGGATTCGGCTGCTGGGATGATAGAGACTCGTGTGGTTCAGCGGCGTCGCGTCGAAGAGTCCAAGGGGGCGGTCCGTGAAGAGGCGCAGCCCCACCTCAAGGAGCAGCAGCCCCCCCGCGCACATGGCGCAGCAGTAAAGGCCGTAGAGCAGAATAAAGCGGAGTCGTTTCAGCATAGTAAAATCCCGAGCCACAACCCAGTATTCACCACAGAGGCACAGAGAGCACGGAGGAACCCAATCCTCTGCGCTCTCCGTGTCTCTGTGGTGAACAAAAAGGCATTCAGAACGCCAAAAAAGCCACCCTTACGGTTTTCGTAACCGTTCACGACACGGACACCTTATAGTCAACAAAAAAACGTCGGGTGCCACGGGTAGGCCTGTCAGGGCTTTACCCGTGTAGCAGCCTGCCGACAAAGAGGGGGCTATCCAGTTTCGGGAGGCGATATTTTTTCACGGGTAAACCCTTCGGGCCTACCCGTGGCACCCGCAGGTTGCTCTTTTAAGGAGCAAGATGCCACAGCTCGTGAATGCTTACGGTTTTCTTTGTTGAATGATAGAGGCCCTACACCCGCATGTCGGGGAAATAATGGACTTCGATGAGCAGACACATGGTGTGCCACAGGGCGATGTGGGCTTCCTGGATGACCTTGGTCGAGTCGCCCGGAGCCTTAATAGAGACATCGGCAAACTCCGCCATCTTGCCGCCTTTCGGCCCCGTGAGGGAAACGGCGGTCGCCCCGTAGGCTTTGGCCGTCGCCATGGCCATCAGGCAGTTGTCGGCGTTGCCCGAGGTGGAAATAGCGAGCAACACATCGCCCGGTTTTACCAAAGCGTTCAACTCTTGGGCAAAGGCGATATCGCGGATGGGATTGTCGTTTTCCACGGCCGTCTTCAAGGCCCCGTTGAAACCCAGTGCGATGGAAGCAAGGCCCACTTCCAGATTTTCCGCCAGCGCTTCACCAAAGGGAAGTCCTTGGAACTTGGCCTTTTGCTCGGCGGACAGAGGGCGCAGCCGCTCGAAGCTCTTGTTCAATTCGCCCACGATATGGAGCGCGTCCCCATTGGAGCCGCCATTGCCGCAGGTAAAGAGGGTGCCACCGCCTTCATAGCACTGCACCAGCGCGTCGTGGAGCGCCAAGAGGCTTTCCTGGCACGGGGCCAAATCGGGGCGACGGCTCAGGAGGTTGTTGAGCACGTCTTGTTCCAGAGCGGAGAGGGACATGGTATTTTTCCTTATTTTTTATTGAAACCAAAATAATTTGTAAGAACTCACGGAAAAATAGGAGGACGGGTTTTCTTACCCGCCACAAAGCACACGTTGCTCCAGCCAATGTGTGTGGATCCTGGAAGACCACGAGCTGCCTTTGTTGCGGACTGGAAAGTCCGAACTCCTGCCCGCCGTGAATGCCTGAATTATTAGCCGACGATTACCAAAAATGGCCTTCAGCTCTTTTCCTACGCAGAAATGGCGTGTCGGATTAATGACCTATTATACCGGCTGCCAAGGGGTTAAGGCATCTTTCACGATTAGGTGTCCGTAAAGACGTAAAAAAGTATTTGACAAAAACACGGGAACAAGCTATAGTTCGGATGTAAGGACGTTACGTAAGACGCCCACTGGAGCCAGCCCCGGTGCACCGGGCAGGTTACAGATCGAAAAGTTGAATATCAGCGATAGCCAGCTCGGGTTGTCGCTTTGAACATTGACTCAGGAACGAAAACAAGCACAGGAGATGCACCATGAAAAATAAAGGCTTTACCCTCATCGAATTGTTGGTTGTGATTGCAATCATTGGCATCTTGGCGGCTATTTTGCTGCCGGCCCTCGCACGGGCACGGGAAGCCGCTCGTCGCAGCAGTTGCCAGAACAACCTCAAGCAACTCGGCCTGACTTACAAGATGTATGCGAATGAATCCGAGGGGGGTGTCTTTCCGCCCATGAAGGTCTACAACTGCCAGAATGATATCCAGGCATTGAACGCTGTCTTTGATGCGGAATTGATGTATCCCGAATACCTGAGCGATTGGGATACCTTGGTGTGCCCCAGCAACGCATCGGGAAATTCGGCCCTCGAATTGTGGGACGCGGGACAAAGCTCCAGTCCCCAATGGATCGACATTCCGGGCTTCAGCAACGATGGCATCGTCGAACCTTGCGAGCTGAATGCCGGACCCTATTACTACTATGGTTACGCGCTTAGTGATTCGATGTTCCTCACCGCTGCTGATCTTGCAAACTTCAAACTTGCGACCGAAGGCTTCAAGGATCTGATCCTGAACGTGGATGCCGCAGCCGTTCAGGATGACTGGTTCCTGGAAGATATCAGCGCTACGCCCGTTCCGGTCAATTTTACCGACACGGTTCTCCGGCTCAGGGAAGGTATCGAGCGTTTTTTCATCACGGATATCAACAACGCGGCCGCGAGCGCACAGTCCCAGTCCCAGGTGGTTGTGATGTACGATGGCATCGCGGACAACGCCCTCGATTTCAACCACATACCGGGCGGTTCCAACGTGCTCTACATGGATGGTCATGTGAAGTTCATTAAGTACACATCGACACAAGGCGAGTTTCCCCTTAACCAGGCAGGCCTTGACCTCTATACCGCCGGTCAATAATTCAGCGTATCTAGTGCTTGGTTGGCTGACTGTTCGCAGCCAACCCGCGGGACCCGGTTCATCTGAACCGGGTCCCATTTTTGTTTTATCGCAAGTGTTGAAGTAAGCGACTTCGCCGTAGCTCTTTGCGCAGGCTATGCTGGCGCTGGTCATGCACTAAACCTGTCAGACGTGCCGCGCGATCCCGAGGCACGAGGGTTCGTGCGCTTGGAGCGACAGCACCGTGATTCCTCCAAAGCTCCTTGTGCGAGCGGCGCGACCCTTTACGCACGAACCCGTCAGGACTCGTTGATACTCGCCTTTTGGGGATCGCGCGGCACGACCGAAGTTTCTTGTCCCCGAAATCCATACAACAAACTTGGCAGTAGATTTTTCGTAGGCATTCACGACCTGTGACATCTTGCTTCTTAACAAAGCAACCTACCCGTGGCACCCGCCGGTCTTTTTGTTGACTATAGGGTGTCCGTGTCGTGAACGGTTACTTTTTTCAGGGGTACGTGATAGTGTCGATAAGGATGGCTAAGACGGCAATAGGAAAGGGAAGAACATGACCGCTGCGGGAGCGACTCGTGCGAATAGAGTTACGACAGAATAGATTTCCAAGAATAGATTTCCAAGAATAGATTTCCAAGAATAGATTTCCACAGTAGACTTTTCGCCCTATTGGGCGTTACCATGCACGCATGGATTAATACGTGGCACGGACTGACAGCGACAATGTATCGGAGGGCAAGTAATGCTGGAAGAATTCGGATTCGTAAAACGTGCGGGAAGCGTTGGCAATTTTGTTCGGTTCTTGGGGATAGCCCTGGCAATCGGGTTGCTTTCGGGCTGTTACCGAGAGTACCGGGATAGCAACGTCCAGAGTTTCGAGCCGGGGGAGGCGGTAGTCCTGGATGGGAAACAACTGTACTTCACGAACTTTCCGCCGTCCTTTGACGAGGCCGTCGCGAGCAACGGGGCGAAGCTGACATCTCCCTGGGGTACCCCGCCCTATTATTACCGGGCCGTTACCGAGCAAACCGAGTTTCTTGTGGACCCCGCTGATCATGAGTCCGTAGATTTTTCGGTGTCCGACCCGTTCATAGTCGATGGTGACGTCCGTGGTGCGGCTATCGGTAGTGATGGAACGATTTCGCTTTTTGAGCCAGGAATGGGCAACGGGAATCTAACGGAGTTTTTCAGTAACCCGAAGGTTTCGCTGTTGCCTATCGATGCCACGGTGGACGGGGCCAGAGTGACCTATGGCATCCTTAGCGATATGCTTGTGGTCACCTACGAAAACGTGAACGGGAACAGCGTGCAGTGCATCCTGGTGGGTGGTTCAAGAGGGGAACAACAATTTCCGGGCACTGGGCCGTTGTACGACTACGACATAATCATTACCTATCGGAATGTAAGTGAAAACACACGGGCTGGCGTGGTTGGGATATCCTGGGTGAGTCTGCGGGACGCGAGTCCAGAGTCCGTTGTTGGTTTTTTCGCTGATTTTGACGAGAGATGGGGGGAGGTGAATCTGTCGGAGAGCACCAATACCGAGTCCGGTGGCTACATCGGCATATCTGTTCCATAGCACTTGCGAGCACGTAGTCCGGCGACCAACTTGGAAACGACCCTGTTGCCTGTGGACCAAGGGATTTGATCGAAATTAGTTTGCCAAGTTCAATGGGAGCATTCCCAATTCGTCCACCTGTTTTCGAAGCGATAGTTTCTCGGACACACTGCCCCGAAGGGGCTCAATAGGTTAGCCCAGGGCATCGTCCTGGGTTGTTGAAATGACAAAATGAAACGCCCTGAAAGGGCACAACAGGAATGGGAGAGCGTGCTATGATGCCCTTTCAGGGTGAAAAAGGGGGATGATTTGATACCCAGAGCGTTGCCCTGGGCTAACCTGTTAAGGCCTTTCAGGCCAAATCCTGAGTGTTCCAGGTGGCGTGCAATTGAGAAGGAACGATCACGACGCTTTCAGGTGCAATGTCGCACGCACTGAAAACTTAGCAACGTTAATTTGGTCAAAAGCCTAAGTGGACCTTGTGGACGAAGTGGAGGCGGCGGATAAAGGATCTTGTCCACGCCGTCCACCAAGTCCACCAAGTCCACCAAGTCCACCAAGTCCACAATGTCCACAATGTCCACAATGTCCACAAAATAGGGGGTGAGGCCATTCGGGCACTTGACACGCCCCGGCATAGACGCTACTATTGAGACTCTAATCGCATTAAGGATAGGAGTTCTCGTTGTGAACGTTGCTACACGCAACCGAATCCTGCTCTTGGGCGTGGGACTGCTGTTGGCGGTCACGCTGCTCTTGGGTGGCGTGCATCATCACGATGGCGACGAGGTCTGCTGGTTCTGCATGACCGCCGCTGGGGCGCTCCTGCCCCTTGTCGCCTTTGCGTTGGCACAGCTTCCTGTCTCCCGCCCGCTTCATTCTGAAGTGGCGCAAGTACCCGCCTGGTTTCTTTGGGTCATCCATCATCATCGTGGTCCGCCGACATCGTACTGAGACCCCATTACGTACCCTGCGGATGAATCGTTCCAGATGCGCCCCGCCTGAGCTGTATTGAACAGGCGTGCATGTCTGCCATCACCACCGTGAGATTCATTGCATCGCCCAAGCTGTGTAGCGTCTCGCCTCCGCATTGGTACTTCCCCCTCCCCGTATGAATCCATGTAAATCTGTTTTCGTAAGCATTCACGCCCCGTGTCGTGAACACTGGCCTATTTTCTTGATTGGAGATCTTTACCATGCGTCGCAATGGTTTTACCCTTATTGAACTACTTGTTGTAATCGCTATTATTGGCATACTCGCCGCTATCTTGTTGCCCGCCCTGGCCCGCGCACGAGAGGCCGCCCGCCGCGCCAGTTGCCAGAACAACCTGAAGCAGCTGGGCCTTGTTTACAAGATGTACGCCAACGAGTCCGTTGGCGGAAAATACCCGAAAATGAAAGTGTTGAATTGCGCGGGTACGCTCCAACCCTGGAACGCCACCTTTGAGCCATCGCAGCTCTACCCCGAATACCTCACCGACCTGAACACGCTGATTTGCCCGAGCAGCGCTGCGGGTGCCACGGCCCTGGAGCACTGGGATGAAGGCAACACGCCGAGTTCCCTGTGGATTGAGGTGGCGGGCTTCAGTAACAATGGCATCGTCGAACCCTGTGAAATAAACGTGGAACCCTACTACTACTACGGCTATGCGCTGTCCGACCGGATGTTTCCAGCGTTCATTGATATTTCCAACTTCGCCTCCGCTGTTGAGGCCCTGGGCGACCTAGTTAGCAGCGGGGATATTGATGCCGTCGATGCGGACTGGCCCATGGAAGATGACCTGGGCAATCCCACGCCGGTGGGCGGTTATGACATGGTGCTCCGACTGCGTGAAGGTATCGAGCGCTTCTTCATTACGGACATCAACAATACCGCCGCCAGCAGCCAGGCCCAGACGGACATCGTCGTGATGCACGATGCGGTATCGGTGGAAGCCACCCACTACAACCACATTCCCGGCGGTTCCAACGTGCTCTATATGGACGGGCACGTGGAGTTCATCAAATACGTTGGCGAATACGAAACAGCGTTTCCGATGAACCACGCGGGATTCGTGCTCCACGAGGCGGCCGAAGGTGGTCACGTCCATCCGTAGAACGGGTGGGTGGGCGCTGAATCGATCCAAGCATGTGAATACTGCCACGAAATCGAGTTTATCCCGCGATAAAACATAGTGGCAGCATGTAAAGATCCATAGATCAGAGACTGCTTATAAGGCATGTTTTGACTTTTGGCATACTGGAGAGTATTGTATAAATACTGTCGAAAGGAATCCTATAAGCCCATGCCAACCCGAGCACCCCATGTCCCCTCAAAACTGGCAGAAGCCGCCTTTGAACTCTTCGCCGAGCAGGGATTCGCCCGAGTTTCCCTGGATGCCATTGCTTCCAACGCTGGCGTGACGAAGGGTAGCGTCTACCACCATTACAGCTCCAAGCGGGAGGTTGTCCTGGCAAGTTGCCGCTTCTACTACCGGAAATGGCAACAGACGACCCAGAGACAGATTGCGCCGTTGACGGACCCGATGGACAGGTTGATCGCCGTCTTGCGGTTTTCCGTCAAGACGTGCCTGATTGACGAACGAAATCGGATGTTCACCGCTGAGATTATGGCCCTGTCCCTGCTGGATAAGGATGTTCAGTGCGGCTGGGCACAGTTCTATGACTCCGCACGCGAGACCTATGTGGGCCTGGTTGATGCCATAAAGTTTGAAACACAGATGGGGCCGGTCGATACTCGACGCGCTGTCGATCTCATGCTGGCGGCGATGGAGGGGATTAAGCAGCGGGCCTCGTTTGAGCCGGAGATATCCGCGCCGGAAGCGCAGGAGCGGTGTATCGAAGATCTGCTTGGCATCCTGGGCTTTTCCCATGTCGCAAGCGCTCACAATCCATGTAGCCTTATTTCTTAAAGAAAGTGTTCACGGCGGGTAGGAGTGCGGACTTTCCAGTCCGCAACAGGGACGGCGTTATGTCAGCAAAGGCCGCTCGTGTTTTTCCATGACCCACATACATCGGCTGGCGTAACGGGTGCCCTGCGGCGGGTAAGAAAACCCGCCCTCCTGATACCCGGCCAACGATTACTAAAGAAACAGCCTTCGGGTGCCACGGACACCTGCGGGAAATCATATGGAGAAAGCACTATGAAAATCGGATTCCATACGGATGCTTTCAACTCGGCCTACTGGAGCTTCGAGAAATGTCTCGAATGGGCCCAGAAGAATGATGTCCATTACATCGAGTGCGGCCTTATCGACGGCGTAAGCTGGATTCACGGTTTGGGCTATCAACCCCATGTCGCCCTCT
>JAJRPE010000651.1 GCA_024280935.1 Candidatus Hydrogenedentota bacterium | reverse complement strand
TACGAGTGAAGCGCTCTACCAACTGAGCTATTCCAGCGTAAAGAGGTAAAATAATGGTGCCAGGAGGCAGAATCGAACTGCCGACACGCGGATTTTCAGTCCGCTGCTCTACCAACTGAGCTATCCCGGCACCGGGAGACGTAGTGTATCAAATGAACAGGAGGTCAAGTCAAGAAAGAAAGGAAATTTGGAAGGTAATCCGTGCTGAGATAAGGGCTATTGTCGGCTGTTGATTGCAGATAAAATTTTATTTACCACGAAGGCGCGAAGAGCACGAAGTAGAAATAAAGAGCAAAAAACGCCGTAAGTGTCACGCCATGTTTCTGGTTGGCGAAGCCAACGTTCTTTTGTTCCCCCTCCTTGGGGGGGAGCCTTTTTTGCTCCGTGAACGCGTACAAAACACCGAATAGCGGCACGAGCGGCCTTGGTTGGCATCACGCGGCCTTTATTGCGGACTGGAAAGTCCGCACGCCTGCCCGCACGCTATGGAACGGCTCGATAGAGCGTGTAGGGATGACTCTTGAGCACGGGCGTTAGCGCCAAGGCCATCTCCGAGGGTGCCAACACGTAGTCGAATTCGTAGGCTTCCGCAAGCGTGCGCCACTCGGCGGCGCTTCGCTTCGGCCAGGGGGCGAGGGGTGTTCCTGCGTCGCCATCCACGGAAAATCCGTAGATATCGGCGTGCATCTTCTTGAGGCTCGGTGCCAGGGATCGCATGTAGGTCATGTGGTGGGCCGTCTGGTAGTCCGCGAAAACAGGGTGGCGGGTCTTGGCGAGCCAGGCCACGTCCCAGTAGGGGAGCACGAGCATGGCATCGGATTCACCCCGGTCGGCGAGGTACTCCATGACTTCCTGCTGTAACGGGTGGACGGGCAGGTGTTGGCGCGCGGCGGCCTGCTGTATCAGCGATCCCATCAACAGTATCACCGAGGCGATGGCCAGGTATTTCTCGATGGGACCCATGCGCTCGCAAAGCGCCTCGGCCCACAAGAGGAGGCCGCATGTGGTCATGCCGACGAGGCCAATCACCGCCGCGTAGGGCGAGAGATAGACGAGCACCGCAATCCCGGTGCCGGTCAGAAGCAGAGGAGCCAGCAGGGGGCCGCCGTCTTTGCGGTAGTGGTGAATAGCCGTTATGAGTGCGCCCCCTGAAAGGAGCCAAAGGCTGGTGTCCAGATTTCCCGCGTAACGGGTGTACAGCGCTTCAGGCAGCACGGCGTTCCACAAGGGGGCCATCGCAAGCCACAGCAAGACGCCAAAAAGAAAGACACGGGGGGCATAGAGGGGGCGGTCGCGTCCAGGTGGTGTCTGGGCAAGGATCCCGATGGCCAGGGGAATGAGGAGTATGGCGAGGTGGTTGGTGAGGCGGTAGGGCATCCAGCCCAGAAGGAGAAAGGGAATATCCCCGCCCATCGCCTGGTGGATCAGCCAGATCCCGCCGACGACCACACTGAGAATGACACCGTAGAGGCCGACCCAGCCATGGTCTTGCAGCCAATTTGAATTACATTGTTCGGAGCACGTTGATATGGGCGGAGCCAATGTCTCTATGTTCCCCTCCTTGGAGGGGAGCATTAACCCACCCCCAGCCCCTCCGAGGAGGGGAGTCTTTTCGGTCCCATGAGTGCTTACAATTGCCCGCTGTCGTTCACCGAAGGCCCGAAGTCCGGCGAGGAACAATACCAGAACGACCCCAATCCAGCTTTTCCAGAAGGGGTTAAGGCGTGCGAAGCCTCGGTGGAGATCGTAACGCTCGGTATAGGCCGCCCAGATGGCGTGAATGTCCCCGGTGGCCGCGTAGGCCCCTTCCGTGGGCAAGGGCACGTGGAGCCTGGTCATGACGGCGAACAAGAGGATGCAGGGTACAAGGCCGAGGGAAAAATAGCCCAGTGCTTGCACAACGCGCTGCCGGTTTCCCTGGTAGAGGTAGCGGAGCCATTGGACACCCGCCACGGCCCCGATTATGGGGAGTTGGCCGACGTGAATGGCCACCATGAGTCCAAGCAGCAGCCACACCGCACGCCAGCAGCCGTAGAGCAGAAGCGCAAGGACGAGCAGGGCGTAGCCGGTGCCGATCTGTCCAATGGCGTACATGTGGGGCCAGGACTCAATGGGGTAGTAGCTTTGCAGGCCCCGATGGATCCCGAGGAGGACCAACACGACGGCAATATGCCCATAGCGTGCTTTGCCGGAGAATCGCGCCCCCAGGAGAAACACGGGTACGGTGCAGAAAACGAGTTGGAGTACATTGCGAAGGCCGTTGATCAAGAGGGGTGAGTCGATAAAATGGAGGAGCAACGCCGAGAGATAGCTCTGGCCGCTGAAGACGTTGCGGCAGTATTGGAAACACGGGTGCCCTTCGGGGTAGGGCGCGAGCCGGGTGATAATCAGGGCGTGTTCGTAGGTCTCTTCCCAACGGACACCGCGAATGGCAACCGCAATGATGGAAAAAGCGACCCAGGCAAAGGTGCCATAGCACAGGGAACGGCTGTTGGCAATCTGTTTTTTGGGGTGCTCCATGGCGATGGCAGGGGGACTCCAGGGTCAAGGTCAATGGAAGGGCCATTATAGTCGGGAGCGCAGGCGAATCACAGCGGGTGCGGGAAAGATGTTTTCGGTTTTCGCCGGAGTTATTTTAGCGTAAGCGTTTACAACACGGGCAACTACAGTCGAGAAAAAGACCATCGGGTGCCACGGGTAGGCCCGTAGGGTTTACCCGTGCAGATGCACTGTCTCCGGTTTTAGATCGCCTTCCTCATCGGTAGAAACTACACGGGTAAGCCCTGAGAGGCCTACCCGTGGCACCCGACGATTGTTTTTTTAAGGGCCAAGATGGCATGGGCCGTGAACGCTTACATTTTAGCGTGGTGCTTTTTCTGACGATCCGAACTCACAAGCTCCGGTCCTTCGTCCCTTCGCGTGCAGGTGGCACCCGACGTTGTTCTTGAACCCGGATGGGGATATCAACAGAAGCCCGCTGTGAGCGCTTATGGTGTGGCTATGCTATAGTGCGGTCCATTAGCCGCAGCAAGGACGAGCGATGAGTTCACCGGAAGAATCGACCACGACGACAGCCCTTTCCCACACCCTGCGCAGGTGGTTCCGCGTCCTCTGGCCGGAGGGTAGCCGGGTTGTGGCCTTGTCCTTCACGGCGTTCTTCATGGGGGTGCTCTATGTGAGCACGTGGGGCGGTGCTCCTGAGTTCTGGCAACAGATTTTCGGGCCTTCCGTGATGATGGCCTGTGGCGAGGGCTTTTCCAATCCCAATTTGGCCGAGGTGCCGGGCTTGGAAGATTTTCTGTATTTGCGCGCCGAAACTTTTGACTGTGAAAACATTCCGGTCGACGTTACGCTGCTGCCCGAAGACCATGGTGATATGTCCTACGACGCGGTGCAGGCCTTTCACCCGGAACCCCAGTTCCCCGGCTGGACCCAGTGGCAGCAGTTCCACCGCTATCTTCTCATGAGCGTGGCGTTTTGCTTCTATCTCTTTGGCGTTGCCTGGCAGTCCCTCACCCCGCTCTACGGTTTGCTCTATGGACTGAGCAACGCGTTGGGCTACGGTATCTTCCGGCTGGGCATGGGCCGACGGACGGCCACGCTCTTTACCGTGTTGCTTATGACTTCGCCGGTCCATCTTCAACAGTTGCCGCAGTTGCGTGACTACAGCAAGGTGCCTTTTTTCTTCCTTATTATTCTCGTGATGGGCTTGCTGCTGAAATGCCCCTTGCCCCTGCGTGTCCAGTTGCCCCTGGCGGCGCTGGCAGGCTTCGTGGGTGGTCTGGGATTGGGCTTTCGCCAGGATATCGCCTTCGCTGCGGCTGTCTTCTGTCTGCTGGTGGCCTGTTTTTCTCCTGGGCACATCAAGAAAACCTGGTGGCGACGGGCGTTGGTGTTGGTGGTCTTTGTTGTCAGCTTCGCGGCCTTGGGCTTGCCTATTGTCCGCGTGTTGTCGGGGGTGAACAATTCCACCCACGACACGATTATCGGCTTCACCAGTTACTGCGATCAGCGGCTGGGCGTGGAAGCGCCCCTCTATGATTTCGGCGATCCCTTTCTGGACGAGTATGTCCGGGCCATCCTGATGGGGCACGCTTATCGCACCGCCGGGCATACCGAAGTGTTTCACCATTATTCTGCTCCCTATGACGCGGCGGGCAAGGCTTACTTTCGTGAAATGGTCGCGACTTTTCCCGCCGACATGATCATTCGCGGCTATGCTTCGGTCCTGCGCATCGTGGACGAGTTACAGGTCAGTTCCGCCAATGGCGCGCCACGGGGCATCAGCAACCAGTTCGTGGCGCGGCTTTACCAGTGGCGTCAGGCGGCGTTGGATCTCATCCCCGGCGGTGGTCGCTATTACGTGGCGGCCATGCTGCT
>JAJRPE010000650.1 GCA_024280935.1 Candidatus Hydrogenedentota bacterium | reverse complement strand
TGGAGGTAGTAGTGGGTCTCCATGCCGGGCTGGCCGTCGGTGTTGCGCTGCATCTGGAGGACTTCGTCGATGTATTTGCCGTAGACGTAGCTCGCGGTGACATTGCCGTTGCCGTTGAGTTCTTCGATGACGCGGTGGCCGTCGTAGACGAAGTAGGTGGTGTGGGAGGCGCCGTCCTCGAAGTAGGTCTCGGAGACGCGGCGGCCCATGGCGTCGTAGGCAAAACGTCTACCAATCGTCGATTGGGTCGTGGTGGCCGTGGGATCGTAGAAGCGGACATCGTCGAAGAGGTAGTCGGCCTCCTCACCTACGCCAAAGCCGATGTCCTGGCTGGTGTTGGTGAGGGTGGTGGTAGCGCTGAGGACCTGGGCCAGCGTGCCGCCCTGGGGACCCCGGCTGATGGTGAGGGTGCCGCCCGCGCTCCATGTGGCGGACACGTCATACCACGTATCCTTGGCGCTGTCCACCGCCGCCGTATCCAAGACCGTAACGACATCGGCATTCCACTCGCGAAGGCTCAGTTCGTTGGGCGTGATGACCAGGGCGATGTATTCATATTCCCCCTCGGTCGCGGGGGGCACGACCGCCTGCTGGAATACCTTCATCAGGACTAGGCCATAATACTCTGGGCCGTAATCGTTTTCCGTATCCGGGTCGCCGTCGAAGTCTACCGTGTCCTGCTTGGACTGGTAGGCGAAGGAGAAGGTCTCTAAATCGGTGGGCACGTTGCCCCGGACGATGCGCCCGCCGCTGTTTTCGCTGATCTCGCGAAGGTAGCTTAGCCTTCCAGGCTGAGATAGTGAGTGCGTGGGACGTTACTAATCACGTTGCGTTTGTGCGTTTGGAATGGAAACCATGGTGCTCCGAAGGTGGGGTGGTGACTGCACTATTCCGTTTGGGAATTGCGGGCCACCCTCGTCGGGCAGCAGCTGCCTTCGGAGTTTGCGTGGCCCCTGTCTCAGCCTGGAAGGCTAAGCTACGTGAGCGTCCCTGAAATGCGCAAGGGTGGGCTTGTTGGTGCAAGGTGTCGTTGCTTGTCCTATCGACCGAAGTCAGGAGGGCGGGTTTTCTTACCCGCCACAAGGCGCACGTTGCGCCAGCCAGCGCGTGTTGGCCTGTGCGTGAGCGATCAACCCCAAGGGATACACGAACAATGTAGCATGGGCGTCCCGCCGGTGTTTTTGAACAACGGGTTGGCCCACAACTTCGCGCGGGTTTGGTTGAGCGACACGCCCTTTATGTCGGACAGGAATGTCCGACCTCCTGCCCTGCCGGACGTTTTGCGGGATTTTACGGCATGATCGGATAAATTCTCCCCTGCAGAGCAAGTAGGGTATACTTTCTTAGGCGGCGCTGCTCAGAGTCGGGCGCAGTGCCCCGATTCTGGATGCGCAAAGCGAGAAAAGTGGACATTTTGGGTTAATTGCGGTATTCTTAGTTTGTCAAAGTGGCCGCAGACGCCTGAATCTTGAAAAAGGAAGAAGAAGTACGATGTCAAGGCGACCTGAGTACCCCAAACTCGAACGGGACAAAGACGGCGGTATGGTCATGTCTTCCGACAACCGCTCCATGCAACGCGGGCGGCGTGGCTTGGCCCGAACCGAAGTGTGTCGTCCAAGCCTGGTCTGGTCCCCCGACGCGCCTGACGAGAAAAGGGAAGGCGTTGTCTTGGATCTGAATCCACGGGGCCTACGAATGCGAATGGTAGACGAATATCCGACGGGCACCCTGTTGACGGTGCAATTGATGCGCGACGAGGAGTTTCAGGTGCCCCTGTCCCAGCCCTTGACCGTGCTGGTGGTGCATACCCAGGGCAGTTCCGATGGTTTTTACGATCACGGCATGATGTTACAGATACCCAAGATTAAACGGGCGGGTTTCGTTCGTCCAATTCGCGTATCCCGACCCAATGTCCGGCTGGGGTCGGCCCAACGGATGTTTACAGCAGCCGGTCGCAATCCAAGACGTGGGAGATAGTTGTGGCAATTCAAAGAATACTCGTAGTTGATGACGAACCCGATGTTGTCTCTCTCCTCGAACGCACCCTGCGCTCTGATGGGTTTGAGGTATTGACGGCCTTTGACGGTATCGGCGCCCTGGATGTGATCATGGCGGAAAAGCCTGATCTGGTGCTGCTCGATATCATGATGCCCATGATGAGCGGCTATGAAGTGTGTGCTCAGGTTAAGTCCAATCCCCAGACCAAGGACATTCCTATTGTGTGCCTCTCCTCGGCCCACACCCCGGATGCCCGTGCGCAAAGCCTGAAGGCCGGGGCGGTGGAACTCATTGCCAAGCCCTTCTTCCCCGACGAACTATTGGCCCAGATTCGGCGGCACTTGCCTGCCGGAGACGTGGAGAATGTCGGCTAATAGTTGAAGCAATCGCTGAAAAAGGCGTATTATACCGTTCGGTAACCGGAGTGACTTCGGGGAGAGGGCGCTTGCGTCTGTGCTGTGACACTTGCCAACAAGATTACGCTGTGCCGGGTCGTACTGATTCCGGTGTTCTGTGCGTTGGTGCATCTTTATAGTCCAAGCTTCCCTGGATTTCGCAATGCCGCGTTGCTGGTTTACCTGGTGGCCGCGTGTACTGACATGCTGGATGGCTGGATAGCCCGGCGATTCAACCAGCAAACCCGCTTTGGCAGGCGCTTGGATCCGCTGGCCGACAAGCTTCTCATCAACCTCGGATTTGTCTTCCTGGCCGCCAACCCTCATTTTACACCGGGCGTTCCTCTGTGGCTTCCTGTTCTGATTGTGCTGCGGGATACGATTATGGTCATCGGGGCCATGCTCCTGAATGCATTCGTCGGCCCTGTTGTTATACACGTTCGCCTGCTCGGAAAAATAACAACAGGCGTGCTCATGGTCACCATGTTGGGTGCCCTGATAGCCCTGCCCCTCCTGCCGTGGTTGGTCGGTGCCGCCACGATTGCGGTTTTGGGTTCCTGCGGCGAGTATATCTATGATGGCATCCAACAACTTAAAGAATTAAAGGCTCAAGTGCATGGCAAAGAATAAGAAAATGCCCCTCGTGGCGATATGCGGACGGCCCAACGTGGGCAAATCCACCCTTTTTAACCGTCTCACGGGAAAGTCGCGGGCAATTGTTCATGACGAAGAGGGCATCACCCGTGATCGTTTTTTTGGGGAGGCCCGGTGGGAAGGCTATCGCTTTCGCCTGGTGGACACGGGCGGCATCATCGAAAACCCCGATGACAACGTGACCCAACAGATGCAGACCCAGGTCGATGCCGCGCTGAATGAAGCCCGTGTGATTGTCTTCGTCGTCGACGGTCAGCAAGCGATTACGCGCGTGGACCGGGAAGTGCGCGATCGGCTTTTCAAGTACGGAAAACCTGTGCTGCTGGCGGTCAACAAACTCGACAATGACAAGCTGGTGGAGTCCAACCAGTATGATTTCTATGAGCTTGGGCTTGGCGACCCCTTCCCCATGTCATCAGGCCATGGACTCGGCATTGATCCGCTGCGCAATGCCATTATCAGCCATCTTCCCGAGCCTGCTGGTTTAGCTGAGTACAAAGAAGGCGACGAGGAAGAAACGCCAGTCGATACGCGCATCAAGGTGGCTATCGTCGGCAAACCCAATGTGGGCAAGTCGTCCTTCATCAATGCCATCCTCAATGAAGACCGCACCATCGTAGACGACAAGCCGGGGACGACGCGGGACGCCATCGACATCGATTTTGCGTGGGAAGGCAAGGAATACGTGCTCATCGACACGGCGGGCCTTCGGAAAAAAGCAGGCATCAAACGGAAGGTCGAGCATTACAGCGTAAGCCGCTCCCTCCGCGCCGTGCGTCGCGCCGATGTGTGTCTGGTGATGATCGATGCCACCGAAGGCATGTCGGAACAAGACAAGCGCATCATCGGCTATGCGCGGGAAAATGGCACGGCCATGGTCCTGGTGTGGACCAAATGGGACCTTGTCGAGAAAAAGGCCCAACGCTTTAAGGACCTCGGAAGTGAGCTGGAATTGAAAATGGCGCAGATTCACTTTGTGCCCAACCTCACCATCTCCAACGTTTCCCGCCAGCGTCTTTTCTCCGTTTTTGAGTATATTGATAGGGTCTATGAGCAGACCCGCAAACGCATTCCCACAGCCGACGTCAATCGCTTCATTGAGAACGTGAAGCAAAAGCACAAGCCGCCGTCTATTAAGGGCAAGTTTGCCAAAATTCTCTACGGGACCCAGGCCGGTATCAAGCCCACGACCTTTGTGCTCTTCGTGAACCAGAAACGCCTTTTCCACTTCAGCTATATGCGCTTCCTGGAAAATCAGATGCGGGAGAAGTTTGGATTTGAAGGGGTCCCGATTCATCTGGAGCTTCGTGAGGGGAAGCCCCGTGATGGAAAAACGGCTGACGAAAAGCCGCGTAACGAAAGACCACGCCACGAAAAGCGGGGTGACGGGAAGCCCCGCAAATGAGCCTGTCCCCCATGCTATTGCTCGCCCTGGCGCTAAGCTACGTGGCTGGGTCGCTGCCTTCGGGTTTGTGGATGGGCCTGTGGCTGCGCGGTGTGGACATCCGCAAGGAAGGCAGCAAGAACATTGGCGCGACCAATACCATGCGCGTGCTGGGCAAGCCGCTGGGGGCCACCGCCCTTTTCTTTGACATCGTCAAGGGGCTCGTGCCTGTGGTCTTCTTTGCGCGGCTTTCGCCCGAGGATATCCACCTGCCCATGGCCTGTGGGGTTGCCGCTGTCCTGGGGCACACCTTTTCGCTCTTTCTTCGCTTCAAGGGCGGCAAAGGGGTGGCCACGAGCGCGGGCGTGTTTTTGGGACTCGCCACTTGGCCTGCCCTCATTGCTATCGGTCTTTTTGCCGTGGTCGTCGCGATTACGCGCATGGTAAGTGCTGGCTCCATTCTCGGCGCTCTGTCGCTCGCCATTACCGTATGGCTCTTTCCCCTGCCCCTGCTTGTCCAGGTCATGGGAGTACTTCTTGCGGCCCTCGTCGTTGTCAAGCACCGAAGCAACCTGAAACGGATTCTGCAGGGTGACGAAAACAAGATCTAATCCCAGTAGCGGCCTCTTGACACCGCCCACGCGGGGCGACTACGTCACGGCCTTGTCCGTTGGCTTTTTTGCGCTGCTGCTCTATGTCGGCGGCCTGGCACCCACCGTAACGGGCGAAGACAGCGGCGAACTCATTGGAGCCGCCTATTCCCTTGGTGTGCCC
>JAJRPE010000649.1 GCA_024280935.1 Candidatus Hydrogenedentota bacterium | reverse complement strand
GGGTCGTCCGTTCGCGCCAACATGCCTTGCAGATCGATGCCAACCCAACTGCGTCGAACACGCCCATTCGCGATGATAGAATCCGTAACCTGCCGGGCAAGATTACTCGGAATGGCGAAACCTACGTTTTGCGCGCCGCGCAATACCATGGAATTGACGCCGATTACATTGCCGCGCAGATTCACCAGGGGACCGCCGCTGTTGCCGGGATTAATGGCCGCGTCGGTCTGGATCCAGTTGGTAAAGGGCGCTTGGCTTGCCTGGGATTCCAAGTGGCGCCCCGTAACACTGACAATGCCCTTGGAAACCGAGCGCGACAGGCCGTGGGGACTCCCCATGGCAATGACGGTCTGCCCGGATTGCAAGCGGCTCGAATCGCCGAATCGCACATAGGGCAAGGGATAGCCCACGTCCAACTTGAGCACGGCAAGGTCGGTGTAGGGATCCACGCCGATGACTTCGGCATCAACCTCGTCTTTGGTGCTCAATACGCACCGCACGGTTTTGCTTTCGCCCGCTACGTGTTCGTTGGTAACAACGTAGCCGTCGGGCGAAATGATAAAACCGCTGCCCACGATGAGCACTTCACGACGCTTGCCCTGGGCGTAGACCTCCTTGACAGGACGAATATGGACCAAGGCGGGTGCCACAACATCTTTGGCGCGGATAACCGAATTTTGTGCGCCCACACCAGCCGTGACGCAGCCGCTCAGGTATCCACCCGACAATACCAGTATGAACAGGGCCAGCCCATGACGGGGGCGTACCCATGGGTGCGATACAGTATGCAATAGTTGCCTCCTTTTCAAAAGCAATTGTCGTTGAATTCTCAAAACGCGATTAATCGTGTGCCGGATTATACGGTATTTTCCTGCCCAGCCCATAACATGCTGCTTTGAGGCCCGTGCAGAACGGAAACCGCGCAAATAACCGCCATCAAATCCGAACTCCGCTCCTCCTGAAACACCACTACGGGTGCCACGGGATCTTCGTAACAGGTGAATTCACCGGAAGCCAAATGCTATCTTTTCAAGTATTCTACTCCGCAACAAACTCGACAATGACAAGGAAACTTTCTTTGGGAGCAGTCAGGACCATAAATATTGGTTGTGGCCCCGCCACCTTGCTACATTCCCTGCAGGGCATATAATAATGTCATTCCTCTTAATTATGATGGCCGCGTGGGGCATAGCATCGGTTTGCTTGCGATCTTTTTCCTTCGCGGATGCGCTGGAAGCTACCGGAATGCGTCTCTTGGCGGGGATGCTCCCTGTGGCATGCCTTGCGCTCGTCGTGGGCAGTTTTTCCCTTATCGCCGCGCAGGTGCTGCTGGCTATCATCGCTTTCACCGCCGTACTGATATATTGGCGTGCTTCTCATACCCCGGCTCCAATCGGCCTTTTTTTCGCTACCCCCCTCTCCCTGCTCGAAAAAGGGAGCCTTGCCGCCATCCTGATGGCCTGGGGACTCACCCTCTTTGGCGCGCTCGCGCCCGTCACCAACTGGGATGCCTGTGTCGCCCACCTGGCTCTTCCTGCGGACTACGCCCGAATCGGCCACATTTTCCTCCATCCGGGCAATGTCTATTCGGGCTATCCCCACTTCATGCACGCCCTCTACGCCGTGGCCTATTACGGCGGCAGTGATGGTCATGAACTGCCCGTTTCCCTGCTTAATTGGACGATGGGCGTACTGGCGTGCCTTGCCCTCTATAGCCTCGGACGGCGCATCGCCACCCGGCAGACGGGCCTGGTAGCCGCCGCATTGCTGGCAACCGCGCCCATTTACATGGATCAGGCGGGCGGCGTGGGCATCGACCTGCCTTTCGTGGCCTTCAGCACCGCAGCCCTGGCGGCATTGGTCGCGTGGAACGATCAGCGTCAATGGTCATGGCTCATTCTCGCAGCGATCTTCGCAGGAAGCGCCTGTGGCATTCGGCACACGGGATACGTATGTGCCGCGTTCCTGGCGGTGGCCGTGTTGCTGCGGGCAACACCGGGGCAACGCATGAAATACAGCGCGGTTTTCGCGGGGATAGCTGCGCTCGCCGCTTTGCCCTGGTTGGGGCGCACCTGGCTGCTTACGAGCAACCCCATTTTCCCCTTTCTACTTGATTATTTCCCCCAAAGCTCCATCGATCACATTGCAATTTCCGCACCCGGAAGCCACGAGTCCATTGAGCGCTCCCGAGGCCTGACCCCCCTGGCGCTGCTGCGTTTTCCCTGGGACATCATCATGCGGCCCCAGGATTACGACGGATGGAGCAAATCACCGGGGGGCCTGGTGCTGATTCTGGGCGTGCCTGGATTATTGCTGGGCGGCGCACGGGCTTGGTGGCTGGGAGCCTACAGCCTCAGCGGCGGAACGGTTTTCTTTTTCTTCCAACGCCTTGCTCGCTACCTGTTGCCCTTCTTTACGCCCATGATGGTGGTCGCCGCGCTCACCGCAGAGCGCCTCCCCCGAGGACGCAGGGCCGTGATTGCCCTGCTCTTCTTCTCCTTTGCCTACGGACTCACCCTTCATGCTGCTGCGGTCCATTTCAAGGTGGCGGTCGTTTTGGGGTTGCAAACGAAGCAGGACTATCTCACCGAGCGCGTCGAGCGCTATGGGGCCTTCCAGTATGCCAACGCCCACCTGAACTATGGCGGCACCCTGTTAACCATCGACCAGCGGAGTTATTATATCGATGGTCCCACCTATCAGAATCACTGGAGCCTCATACGGATTGCCACGGAATCATTGGTTGATCAAGTCGCGTGGTTGCATGAAACAGGTATACGTTATGTCATGATTCCCACCGACTTTGTGGAAACGTCGGGCGCCCTTTCCGGGGACATCGCTGTAATGCTCCGCCAGTGGCGGAACGCACCCGAATACTTCGAGGCCCTTGGGCCGCCCTTGCAATTGCCCCGGCGAAATGGCATCGGGCTGGAGGAGGTGGCCTTTTATGCCGTGCGATAGGGACTGCCAAGGGACGTACCGCCGCATAGGCACGGTACGGAAGAGGGGTGTGCCAAGTGGCCCACGTCAGAAACTGAAAAATACACCGGCCACCGTAGCGCGGCGGCATGTCCCGGCACTAATCGTTCACGGTATGGGCGACCTCAGCTACAAGAGAAAGCTTCCGGGTGCCACGGACAAGCCCCGCAGGGCTTGCCCGTGCAGAAACGTGGAATCGAGCGAAACCTTTCTCCTTCTCCAACGAGCATGTTTTCCAAGCACGGGCAAGGGCTGTCGCCCCTTGTCCGTGGCACACCGCACATCGCAGACGGGCAACAAGACGACCTTCCCCAAAAAACCACCGGGACAGGCCCGCGCGTCTGCGGATGCCTGTCTGGGTTACGTCGTCCGGCTCGCCACCCAGCAGCCTTTGTTGGGTCAAGCTACCGGGCGCGGGTCCGTCCCTGGGACTCCACGATGCTCTTCCACAGGAATGTGGCACAGCCGTCTCGGCTGTGATCTGCACAGGCGGGATGCCTGTGCCACTTTCTTACACGGGTTGGCATTGTTGGCAACACAAATCTACCGTTATCCAAACGGGTCCGTCCCTGGGACTCGCCATGTCCATCCGTAAGACCATCGCACACAACACCGCCTACAACGCTGCCGGACGCATCTGGGAGGCGCTGGTCAGCATTGGTCTGACGGTCTACATCATCGACACCATCGGCCTGGAAGGTTTCGGACTCTGGTCGCTGGTTGCCGTGTTTACCGGCTACGCCGCCCTCTTTGATTTTGGGGTCGCCAGTTCCTTCACCAAGTATATCGCCTCCTTCGCCGCCCAGAATCGTGACGACGAGGTAAGTGCCGTCGTAAGCACGGGGGCTTTCTTCTACGGTGTATTGGGGATAGTGATCGTCGCGGCAGGCTGGCCCCTGATCGACCTTGTGATGAACGGGACGCTGGCCTTGATGAAAATCCTGTCGCCCGAACGCGAATGGGCCTTTCAAGGCACCGCACGCTGGGAAGAGGCACGCTTCCTCTTTCGCGGTGCCCTGATTCTTTTCGCGGTGACCAATTGCATGGCTCCCTTTGCTGCCCTCCAGTCCGGCTTGCAACGTATGGGCATCACCAATGTTCTGAGTGTGGGGGCCTCGCTGCTGAAGGTGGCGGCGACCATCTTTTTCCTGGAACAAGGCGACGGGGTACGGGGCCTGCTCTACACCAACGGGGTTGTGCTCGCGGCCTTCACGGTCGCCAATATCATCGTAGCCTACCGCATTTTCCCCGCCCTGCAATTCGGACCGCGTCACCTGCGCTGGTCCCTCTTTCGCACGCTGCTGGCTTTCGGATGGCGCTCCCAGGTGGCCAGGCTCTCGAACCTCATCAATTTCCAGACCGACCGCATCATCGTGGCGCTGGCCACGGGCGGCCAGTTGGAGCTTGTGGGACTCTACCGTATTGGCGAGGACATTGCCGCCAAGGTGCGCCAGGTGCCCGCCCTCGTGGTGAGCGCCCTCATCCCTGCGGTGTCCGATCTGGATTCCCGCGAGGATCACGGGCGCGTGGCCCAGCTTTACATCCGATCCACCAAGTATGTCGCCGCCCTCACCATCCCCCTGACCGCCTTTGCCATCGCCACCACCGACCTGCTCCTCTCCCTCTATCAGGTCAAATCTACGCTGGGCGTTTCCTGCTGGGTGGCCAAAATTATTCTCGTCGGATATGCTATGAACCTTCTGCCCGGTCCCGGTGTCAGCGTTGCTCTCGGAAAAGGAAACGCGGGGCTTCCCATGCGTGCGGGCCTGATTTCCATGATCGGCAACGTGCTGCTGACAATCATCCTGTTTCAGGCGATAGGATTCTATGGCATCCCCGTCGCCACCACCCTGGCCCTGTCCATCTCGACCCTGTGGTTCTTCGCAGCGCTTCGTCGCGATGTGGATGTGCCGCCCCTGGAACTTCTTCGTGCTTCCTGCCTGTGGCCGATAATCGCCAGTCTGCCGGGCTTTGTCTTGTGTCTCTCGATCACCCTGGCCTGTGAATCCTACCTGGATCGTGTGGGGAATCTGGCAATCGCATCGGGCTGCGCCGTATTATTCGGCATGACCTATGTGGCCTGTCTCCGGTGGACGCCTTTTATGGATGCTTATGATGTTGCCTTCCTGCGCGAAACCCTGCATCTGGACCGCGTACCTGGATTCCGATTTTTGACGGCGAGGGTGCGCGATGTTTCCTGATGTCATGCGTTCATTACGACGCTATGCGGAGAAGGACGGACGGGGACACCCCGACTGGGCCTTTCGCTACCTGCCCATCCTCCGTCGTTTTCGGGGCCGTCCCTGGGCCTCCCAGCGCCTCCTGGAAATCGGTGCCAATGAAAACGGCCTGGCACGCTTTACCGGTGCCCCCGTGGTTGCCATCGACATCGCCCACGGGCACCTGAAAGCGTGCCGCGCCACACAAAACGTGTTGCCTGTCGTGGCCGATATCGGAGCCCTTCCTTTTGCGGACGAAACCTTCGATGCCGTGGTCTGCATGGATACCTACGAACACATCCCCAAGCCTCACCGCGATGTCGCCAACTCGGAGATTCTCCGCGTCCTCCGTCCCGATGGGGTCGCGGCCATCGGATTTCCTTCGGGAGACGCATCTTCCGAAGCGGAAACACGGGTCCGCACTACCTACCATGATCTCACAGACGGCACGATTCGCTGGCTCGAAGAGCATGTGGATAGGGGCCTTCCCGATGGAGCGAAAGTAGCCGAACATTTGGCGGGACTCGCGGAACCACACTACGATGTGGAGCAAACGGGTAATGCCTCTCTCTGGGCCTGGGAATGGATGTGGCGCATACTCATGTGCAACTGGCCGGGGCGGGGCAACGCGCTGGCCCAGGTTCTCCTTCGCTGGTCGGTGCCTATCCTCTCCCGGCTTCATTTTGGACACTGCTACCGCACCATGATTTGGATTACACCCAAAGGGTCCCGCTCATGAGCGGAGAAACATCGCCCGCCCTAACCGTGGTGATTCCCACGTGGAACGGCTGGGATCTGCTGCATGACTGTCTGGAGTCCTTGCGTCGACAGACCTTTCAGGCAAGCGTTTACGACCAGGGGCATGCCACACCGTCATTCCCACGAACGTGGGAATCCAGAACACGACAAGAACTCCCCAAGACAACACTGGATCCCCGCGTTCGCGAGGATGACGACCCGCTTTCCCGCTCGGGGGTTGAGCCTTTTCCCTTTCAGGGCATGGAAATAATCGTTGTAGATGATGGCTCCACCGATGAAACCCCCGCACACCTGAAAACAGAGTTTCCCGAAGTCCAATGTCTAGTGTCGCCTGTAAATCTTGGCTTCGCGGCGACAGCAAACCGGGGCCTGGCAGCAGCGCGGGCACCGTGGGTGTTCCTGCTTAACAACGACGTTACACTCGCAGAGGATTGCATCGAAAAACTCATGGCGTGCGCCCGAGAAGGAACGTACAGCATGATTTCTCCCATGGTCCTTTGGGCCGAAGATCCCCAGCTCATCTACAGCGCCGGAGATGGGATTGGCGTGAATGGTCGCCCCGTTAGCCTGGGCTACAAGGAACCCCACGCCAACTACGTGCCCGAAAGCGAACCCTTCGGAGTCTCTGGCGGCTATGGACTCTTCCGAAAGACCATGCTCGATGAAATTGGCCTGCTCGATGAAGCCTTCGTGGCCTATTTTGAAGACAGCGACCTCTGTTTCCGTGCCCGCTGGGCGGGACATGCCGCGACCCTGGTCCCCGATGCCCGCGCCCGCCATATCGGCAGCGCCAGCATCCAGGGACGGACCTGGTGGCGTACCCGCCAGTGTTTTCAGAACCATGCGCTTCTGGTGCTGAAAAACTATTCTCTGCCGTTGCTCTGGAAAAATCTGGGGCCGATCATGCGGGAGCGCTGCCACCAATGGAGCCGGGTCTTCCGCGTAGCCCGGAGCGAATGGGGAACCGCACGGGCAGTGGGCTTTACACTGGCGGCCTGGTGGGGCCTGATGCGGCGTGTGCCGAGCGCCCTGCACACGCGACAAGGTATACTGCGGAAACGAAGAATCGACAACAACACTATGCAGGTCTTACTGGAAAAGGAGCCGCCTTGAACACTTCAAAGACCACCCCAAGGGTACCTGCACACGAAGCCGGAAGTCCGGGGACTGACACGCGCCACGCCGCTACGTATTGTTCGGGCAACGTTGAACAAGCCCGTTATCTGGCCGTGGCGCAGGCAACGCTGAAGCGCGTGGCTGTCCCGTCGTTGCACGGACAGACCCGATGCCAACCCCGCCAACAATGGGACAGCCACGGATATCAGGGCCGGTCACTTCGACACGGAGGGCAGCTAAGTCTCAACGAATCCCATCATCAATGCGGTGCGGTATCCGCGTCAGTCCCTCTGCGCATACGTGTGATCATGAGGAAAACCCCATGACACATAGCACCAAAACACCCCGCTGGGTTTTTCTTATCATCCTGTGCTTTGCCCTCATCGAACCCCTGACCCATCTCTGGCTGACTTACGGACTCAACGACGATGTGGCCCACACCGGTTTTCACATCGGCGACACGCCTTTCTTCACCACGGACATGGAACTCTTCCGCAACGGATTTTATTCGCCCTACCTGGCTTGTGACACGGAAACGGGCCGCCGCGACCTCAGCCTCTTCGCTCTGCCCCATCATTGGCTCTACGCTTCCGTCGGATGGATTGCCCATGCATTGGGTATTGCGCCTTTTCTCATGCTGGGCTTCGCCAACGGTCTGGCGGGTGCCTTTTTCCTTTTCATGGTCTGGCGCTTTCTCCGCTACGTGGCCCCCAAACAGGCCTCTCTCGCATTCTTGCTCTTTACGCTGGGCGGCGGACTCGGCGGCGTCACCTGGCTGCTCAGTGCCATGCTTGACAGCCAGGATGGCATCGCCTTCGAGCTTTGGTTCCACCGTTTTGCACGCTATGAACTCATCGAGGGCCCCTTTCTTTCACCGGCGCTGGTGCTGCCCCGACTCTACTACACCCTGCCCCTCGGCATGGGCTTCGCCAGCCTCGTAGCCTTTATCGGCTCAATGAGTCGCGGCTTGCCCCTGCCAGGCAAACGGGCCATCCTGTTGCAATTCATCACGGCCTACTTGAACGCCCGCGTCGGCCTCCTTATGTGGGGTGTGGCCGCCTGCTTCATTTTTGTCCAGCCCGGCCTGCCGCTGAAACAAAAACTGCGCTATGCCGCCTATTACCTCCTGCCCACCCTCGCCGCCACCCTGCTTATGCACACGGCCTTCAGCATGAACATAACCGGCGCGGAAAACTTCTCCGAACTGTTGCGCCGCTGCGCCTGGTTCGGCTCCCTCATAACGGCCACCTTTTGGCTATGGCCTCCGGTGCTCCTGGCCCTCTGGCGCCACCTCGGACGCCTCCACTGGACGGGCCGACTGCTGCTGGGGTGGGGTGCCGGGTATGGCGCGGCCTTTGCCATCCTTTACGCCATACACCAAATCTGGTATGGAAACCTGTGGGCGGGCGGGGAAACCGCTGCGGCCATTGCCGTCTCAGACTGGGCCTTATTGGGATTCATCCCCGGCAGTATCGCGGTGTTCCGAAAAGCGAAGAAGGAACCGCTCGCGGCCTCCGAAAGCTGGGTGGCCCTGTGCTTTCTCGGGCTGACATGCCTCGCGATTTCCGCCTTCGGACAAGGCTGGTTTCTTCGCCTTATGCCAGAGCGCTGCCTCGTCGTGTTGGGCGTGCCCATGGCCCTCCTGGCCGCCGAAGGCCTCCAGACCATGCGAACCCGTATCCCAAAAATCACGCTAGCCTACACGACCCTGATCGTCTGCTGCGGCCTCGCTTCGCTGGGGGTGTCTGTCCTGTATTTTCAGGGACCCCTCGGACACACCCCCGGAAAATCGCCCTTCGCATGGGTTCACAGCGAAATCGTGCTGGCTGACGATATGGCCCTGATTGACCGCATAGACGGAGGAACCGTGTTGGCCCCCGCATCCCAGCCACCTTTGCTGGGGGATGTCATCGTAGCGCGGAGACCCGATGCACGGACCGTTTTCGGTCAGCCCAGTCTCGAGTTCGGCGATGTTAATATGCTGCGCATGGCCCGTGATGTCCAGGAGTTTTTTGACCCCGATACGACGGAGTTGCTGCGCTTCGCTTTTACCATGACCTGGTGTGTGGACTATGTCTATTGTCCCGCAACGTGGCCCGTAGACCCTGCGGTGCGTGAACAATTTCTGCGTGCCTCCTGGCTGGAACTAGTGGACCGGGAAGGCGATGCGCTGTTGTTCCGTGTCGTTATACCCGAGGGGCTTCGCAGCGATGTCTGAAAGCCGCCGATGGACCAGATTCATACCCTATGCGGTGATGATCCTGCTCGCCATGGTGGAACCCGCCACCCATCTTTGGATCCAGTATGCCCCGCCGCCCGATGCCGTGCCCACAGGAGTCCACACGGGCGACAGCAGCCATCACCTTGTTTGCATGGAGAGTTTCGCCTCGGGCTTTGCATCACCCTTTGCCACCTGCCAGGCCGAAGCGGGCAAGAGTGACTTCGGCTATTTTGCGGTGCCCATTTTCCTGCTCTACGGATTGCTGGGGGAATTTGGCCGCATGTCGGGACTGTCTCCCTTCCTCTTTCTCGGCGTTGCCAACGGTGTCGGCGGCCTGCTGCTGCTCTGGTGCGTTTATCGCTTCATGCGCCGCATCGCTCCCCGCGAAGCAACCCTCGCCTTCTATCTCTTTGCGGTTGGCGGTGGCTTGGGCGGCATGGCATTCCTTGCATCGTGGGCAACGGGTGCCTTGCAAGTCCCCGGTTTCGAGTTGTGGTTTTTTCGCTTCGCACGGTATGAGCTCATCGAAGGACAGCACCTCGCCCCGCTCCTTCTCATGCCCCGGCTGTATTACACTCTCCCCATCGCGTTGGGCTTCGCCGCGCTCACCGCCCTCGTCGAAACAGACCGCTGTCGCTGTCCCGGTCATCTATTTTTTACCTGCTTCCTCTTGTTCATCACCGCCCTGCTGAACCTCCGCCTGGGCCCCCTCTTCTGGGCCGTGGGCGGCCTCTACCTCATGGCGGGCAGCAAGAACGATGTCGCCTTTCGCCTAAAACTCGCCGCAACCACCCTGGCACCCGTGCTCGCTGGCTCCGCCATCTTTATCATGCTGTTGCGGCAACATCCCAGTTACCAAGCCAACGTAAGCGATGTGACCCGCGAGTGCATGTTGTTGCTGCCCTTTCTTTTCGCAACCCTCTTTCACTGGCCCGCCCTGCTCGGGTGGCTGCGCCGTGCCTGGGGCGAATTCTCGCGCCCGGTTCGACTTCTGGTATTGCCCCTTGGCGCGTACTTCCTGGCCTATGCCATCCTCTATCTGGGCCACCAGGCGTGGTTCGGAAATTGGTGGCGCGGCGGGGATGCCGGGGCGGCGGTGCTGGCCAGCGACGCGGCCTTTATCCTTGCCATTCCCGTCGCGGTCGCGTTGCTGCGCTTACAAAGGCACATCCCAACCTCGGCATCGCACGTACAAGCCCACCTCAATTGGGTGGCACTCTGGTTCCTGGGATTGCTCGTCGTGTCGATTCTGGCGGCGGGACAGGGCTGGTTTCTGAAATTCAGCCCCCAGCGTAGCATGATTCTACTGGGTCCGCCCCTGGCTCTCCTTTGTGCTGCGGGGCTGCGCCAGATGAAACCCCGCTACGCCCGAATGTGGACCGTGCTCATTCTCGTGGGAGGCCTGGCGTCCAATGTGGTGGCGGCGGTCTATTTCCAAGGCCCCGTGGGACGTACGCCCGGAAAGGGACCATTCGCCTACCTTCATTACGAATACATGACGGAGGCCGATGCCGAACTGCTGGAAACCCTCCCCGCCGGAACTATCGCGGTGCCACCCTGGTCACCCATTGCCTTTGGGGAAATTGTGGTCCACCATGGCGACTACCAAATCCTGGGCGGGCCGGGTGCCATGAACTTGGGGGACCAGCGCCTGGCACCACTCCAAAAATCGGTCAACCGATTTTTTGATTCGGCGGCAAGCCAAGAAGAACGGCGTGCCTTTGTCGACACGTGGTGCGTCGATTACGTCTACTGTCCAGACACCTGTCCTGTGGATGAACTGGTGCTGAAACAATTCACGGCAACGCCCTGGCTCACGAAAATCGACGCAATAGGCCAAGGGGCCATATACCGTGTCTCTCATCCTCTCCCGTGACCGTGAGTATTGCTAAGCGGTCGCGCAGGTAGGAGTGCGGACTTTCCAGTCCGCAATGAAGGCAACGTGATGCCAACAAAGGCCACTCGCCCTCTTCCATGGCCCGTGGGCATCGACTGGCGCAACGCACGCTTTGTGGCGACGTAAGCGTTCACGACACGGGCAACCATAATCTGCAAAAAGAACTGCGGGTGCCACGGGTAGGCCCGGTAGGGTTTACCCGTGCAGATGCGCAGGCTCTGGTGTTGGGCCGTTTCTCCTCACTTCTGGAAACTACACGGGTAAGCCCTGAGAGGCCTATCCGTGGCACCCGCAGGTTGATTTTTTAAGGACTAAGATGCGACGGCATTGTGAACGCTTACGTGGCGGCTAAGCAATGAGGTTCATCGTCGATTTACGGGAACGGTTAGCCCGCGAAGTGGGCGACGGCAAGACCCCCTCAACTATCCCGCCATTTTAAGCAGATCTATATTGGCGGGGTCGGCGCAGTAAAAACTGCCACCTCAGTTAATTTCGTTGCTGTCGGGCACCATGCGAATGGTCTCATCATAGGACAGTTGACCAAACCACCCCATTTTGGGGTGACGGCGCACATCGAGCACATGATATCCCCAAAGGGAGTGGAGCCACCAGGCGCGGACACGCGAATGGGTAGTAAGAGAGGGATCCTCGGGTATTCCATAATAGGCCATGACACTACACCTCCATGTATTCCTGCCATGCGCCGCTACACACGCATGCGTTGCTTACTTCAAGTCCCTCTCATATTCAACGGTAGCAACACTATTATACCATGAAACATCGCATTTGCCAAGGGAGCACCATCCAGAAGCCCTTACAAACAAACTGTTTACTACAAACTAAGTATGAAGATATTGTGTCGAAAGTGCGTCCAAAAAGAAACGGCCGCTCCCATGAACAGGAGCGGCCAAAACAAAAAAAGTAAGCGTTTACGCCAGGTTTCTTGTTGGCGAAGCCAACGTCCTTAGGTTCCCCTCCCTGGAGGGGGTAGGGGTGGGTTCGCGTATGTGGGTGAGAATTACCCCCCAGCCCCTCCGAGGAGGGGAGCCTTTTCGGCACCGTGAACGCTTACAAAAAAACAACCCCACGCACATGCGTGGGGTTGTCTAATATCGACGAAAAAATGGTGTACCCGACAGGATTCGAACCTGTAACCGCCTGATTCGAAGTCAGGTGCTCTATCCAGTTGAGCCACGGGTACGCCGATGCGCCAAGAGAACATCAGCGACGCAGACGCACGCGCCTGAAAAAAGCAACCGCCATGGTAGTCATGCGGTTGCTTGAAATATAAAAAATGGTGTACCCGACAGGACTTGAACCTGTAACCTCCTGATTCGTAGTCAGGTGCTCTATCCAGTTGAGCCACGGGTACACGAAGTGCGGTAAAGCTCGGAAATAATAGCATATAGAAGAGGGAGGCTGCAAACAACAAACAGAAACATGCAGCGCCATTACCGCCTGTGGCATACTGCTTTTTCCGGTCCGTGGCGTGTATCTCGGGCCTTTGCAGTATTCAGTAGAGAAATCAAGAGAGTCATCATGAATGTACCCGATCATATCCGTGGGAGCATTGCCCCCACGTTTACCGCCTTTAACGAGGATGGCACCCTGGACGACCAGGGTCAGCGCAACCTCATCGACTTTATGGAACAACAGGGCGGTGTCAGCGCCTATTTCATCCGCGCCGGCATGGGCCAGCTGTATGCCTTCACGGTCGACGACGTAAAGCAGCTCGCCGCCAACGTGTGCGGCCATTTGAAGGGCCAAACGCCCGTATTGGTCGGCTGCAACGGCGACTGGAATCGTGACTACACGAAACTGCCCGACCCCGAACGGTTCATCGAACAAGGCGTGGAACTCTGCAAGTTCGCCCAGGATGCCGGTGCTGCGGGTGTGGTCCACACCGTTCCCGAGGCCATCGCCCTCAACGGAGAAAGCAGAGAGGATCTTTTCCTGCGCTACTTCGAGACCATGTGTGCCGCCATCGACATCCCCCTTTACATCTATCAGCCGCCCGCTTCCAAGCCCGAATACCATCTCACAGCCGATCTGCTCGTGAAACTCGCCGACATCGACAACCTCTGCGGGGCCAAGGTGTCCACACCCGATGCCGAGATTATCTTCAACCTCGCCCACGCCACACGCGACAAGGAATTCAGTTATATCGTAGGGTGTGAAACCGCCGCCTACGCCGGACTCTACGCCGGAGCCACCGCCATAATCGGCCAGGGAACCTCCGTGAACCCCCGGGTCATCAACGCCATTCAGGATGCCCACGAGAAAGGTGACCAAGCGGCCGCCCTCGCCGCCCAGGAAGACACCAACGCCCTCGTCTACGCATGCGGAAATCCCGTGGACTTCTTCAAGCGCTACGCCACGGAAAAGGGATTCACCGTAAAGCCCCACTTCCGAACCATGAACCCAAACCCCTACGGCCAAGACCCCGCCCCCCTGACGGACGATGCCTACGCAAGCTACAAGACGCTCTTGGAGAGTATGTTGGAAAAATATTGAAGCCTGGCTAATCCACCGGCTCTGCCGTTCCTGCGTATATCAGCGTACTTTCGACATACATCAACGTGTGGGATTGCGAAGGTGCCCCAGCGGAGCACAGGAACTTAGCCCAGGGTGGAGCGCAGCGGAACCCTGGGAATAAAGGACGCATGATGATAAAGCCCGCGAAGCGGTCGACGGAAGTTTTGTTCGCGTGTTCCGTCACCCGCTACGCGGGTTTGGGGCGTGTATGCTACAGGTACCCAGCGTTACGCTCGTACCTCGCTACACACTGGGCTAAGTTCCGTCATCCACTTCGTGGATTAAAAAAGAACTCCTCCTTGTGCTTTTACTGATGATACCGGCCCCTTTTAAGGGCCCTCCTCATACCCCCGGCTCTGCCGGTGGTTACTGATTCTGACCCGTCCTACAAAAACGGCGCGACTGAGGCCGATGTTTTTCTTATGGAGGCGAAACGTGCATCAGGTTCGACATACTCTGACCATACTTATCCCCTTGGCAATTTCATTTGCGATACCACTGGCTATTAATGCTGAGCAACTCCAAAGGCCATCAGGACATTGGGACATTGCACGCAAGAATATGCCGGAAGCCCTCACGCCAGAACAGCGCGATGACTTTGAGCGTTTGTCCGCACTTGGCTACTTGGACGCTACCGAAGAAGCCCAGTCTGAGCAAACTATCACAATCTACGACAAAAGCAAATCGTTCAATGGTGTGAATCTCTACGTTTCAGGCCATCGGGCGGAAGCAATTTTAGTGGACATGCACGGCGCAGTATTGCAGCAATGGGCATATGATCCGACGAAACATAGTGCAGGGCTTCTTGATACTTCCCACGAGCCAAGGTGGCATATGGCGCACCCCTATCCAAACGGCGACATCATCGTTCTGCAACATCATGAGGGCTTGCTAAAACTCGACAAAAATTCAAGCCTCATCTGGGCCCGAGCACCGGGTTTCGTTCACCATGACATGGATGTCACAGAAAATGGCGCTATATTTGTTTTGACACGTTCTCCTGAGATGATGCGTTGGATTAGTGAAGAAAAGCCGATTGTGAATGACACGATAACCGAAATTAACCCTGACGGCACGGTCGTTCGGAAAGTCTCTATTCTGGAATGTCTCAGAAACGCTGGCGAGGACAAGCTGTTGGCGGAACTTAGCGGCAACGTAGAACGACATAACGGCGACATCTTGCACACCAATTCCATCGAAGTGCTCGACGGAGCCATCGTGGAGAAAGCGCCTGAGTTCAGCAAGGGAAGGATCTTGCTGTCCATTCGGCGCATTGACTGTCTAATGGTCGTAGACTTGGATAAAGAAGAAGTCGTTTGGTGGCGCAAGGGCGAGTACAAGAACCAACACGACGCAAGCATTCTCGACAATGGCAATTTGATAGTCTTCGACAACAATCAATACGGAACGAAGTCCGCGATCCGGGAAATCGATGTTGCTACCGGACAAGAGAAGTGGGTCTACAAGGGAACAATACAAAATCCGTTTTTTGCTTTTCAGAGTGGCCGGTGTCAGCGATTGCCAAATGGCAACACCTTGATTGTTGAATCAACTTTCGGGAGAGTTTTTGAAGTTACGCAGCAAAAAGACATCGTCTGGGAATTCTGGAATCCCAAGCGAGCCGGAAAGAACAACGATCTCATCGCACGTATATACGAGTGCATTCGGCTTCCGAGGTCTTATTTCGAGGAATGGCTACCCGAATAACATCCACCATTCGAGAAAGATTGATTCGTAATGGGGCTATGGCCAGACTTCCTAATCCCGACAGGGGGGTGGAGTTCTATTTAAGAAATCGGTTTGGATTTCTTTTTGATTCAGAAGAGTTGTCTGCTCAATTCGCGACCAACAATAAAAATTTCTCCGCGTAGCAGACTACGCCATATGAACAAAACGAAAAATCATCTTCCACTGGGCAAGGCCAGAGTGGCCAGGAAGTGCAATCTACGGTCCAGCAACCCCATGAATACTGGTGGATACAGACCCAAATCAGTTTTGTAAGAACTTTGCTCTAAGTGTAGCTCTTGGAAGAGTTTGGACCACTCTTTTGAGGTCATAAAATTGTAAGGCAATGGTGTTCCGTAACCTCTGTTCCCCAACCAGTCCATGAGTCGAAGTAGTTGAAAATCTAGCCAGCAATCGGCGATATGATCTTTGATGATTATTCTGGTTTTCGCCACTCGGCATATTTCTTCAAGAATTTCCTTCGCATCATTGCAGTGGTGAATCACATCGTTCGCCATGCATACGTCCCACGAATGGTCGGGGAAAGGTATTCTTTTCCCATCGTAATAGTGTATGTCTATGGATGCGCCTGGTACAGTTTCAATGTCTATGCCTTCGACGTGTATATCTGGGCGGAGAAGAAGGATACCTGCTGCGAGGCTACCATTTCCGCAACCAACATCAAGCACGGTGGCATTCTGTGGAATCATTTCGGCCACTTGCCTAATGAGCGCTCGAAGACGATATTGACCCAGAACTCGACCATGTATAGCAGATAGCACTTTCAATGTATGCGATTACTCTTCTCTATTCTCACTTAATTGCCAGCCGTGACCAGGTAAGAAGCGGCAAGATTGATAGGATTCTACCACGTTTAGAGAGTGAGCGCGAGGCCCATCAACAGGGCTGGGTTTCCAAAGGTGTCGAGAGCATCGGCAGCGTCTCGCAGCACTCGTAACGTTACAAAGCCTCCACTGTCAACGGATAGTGCGTCTATCACAGCGGTAGCCTCGTGAAATGCGCTCACTGAAATAAACGTATCGGTAAAGTAGTATAGTGGGCCGGTTTGTACCAGCGAACTTCCGTCCTTAAAGGAGAGCGGGTTAACTCCCCACCGCACATCCCCCGACGTACCAGCGGTAGCGCTCCATTCCAGTGTAAACTTCAGTGGACGCCCGTCGTAGCCTTTGGGGAGGCGAAACTGAAAAAAAGCCGCCTGGGGCGAGGTGGGATCAAAGGCGAGGCTATGGGTAACCACCTGGTAGTTCCGCCAGTTCGTGGCGCTCGCCGGACCGCAGGGCAGGGAGGGATCTGGGATTCCCATGTTGGCGGACAGGTAGGTGCGCCACGTGGTGTCAAGGCCTCCGACACCAAGATCGCCCGCCACCGCAAGGTCGCCGCCGAAACTCCCACTTCCATCGATATCCAGATCACCGTTGCTCTGAATGTTCCCCGCTTGGTCAAAGTCCGACCCGCCGCCGGGGCTGCTGTTGTATCCGCCGCCGAGGCGCAATTCTTCGAGGTGTCGCGGGTGTGTTCCCATGGATACGGGCATGGCACGTTCTCCTGTGTTTGATTGGCTGTGTATGGGTAGCGTTTCCGACAAACAGTGTTTACGCCGGATACCATTGAATAAGGCGCGGGCGTTGCACTCTCGCCAGGCGTTCTCGACGGCCTCTGGGCACCACGGCAAAGGGGGTTGGGCTTTCCAGCCCGACATGTCCTTCCCGGTGGTTCTTTTGGGAGATCCTCACGGGCAAAGTACAACGGAGGTCATGCGAGGCTTGCCAAGGCGGCTTCGCTTGGCCCACAATGGAGGCCCTCTATGTGTTGGCATTGGAAAAAACCGGGAGACAAACATGCGGGCTTGCTTATGTTGCGTTGTACTTGGCTTTCTTGCGTGTGTCGGCTTCAGCGCGCAAAGCGTCGAACCCGTCATTGCGCAATGGCATCTGGAACCCTTTTGGGATCAGGGCATCATGCAGGGGGAAAGCCTGTTTTTCCTGGAACCGCCGTCGGGGGGGCTGGCAACAGCGCCCCTTCTCTTTACGCCGACTGCGATCCATGCCCTCGTCCATCCACCGACCGGCGCGATCTTCGAAGAGGGGCGGGACTACACCGTGGACACCAAATCAAAGCTATTGACCCTGACCCCGGATTCCCGAATTCCCCACACAACCCGAGCGGAGTTTGAGCCGCCACTGGGAAAAACAGGCCAGCGCTACAAGGACGGCAGCCGGGACATTCTCTTCGAGAACACCGTGCGTTTCCACATGCTTCAGGTGGAAGTTAGCTATAACCACAACCCCACCGAATGGACCTCGATGAAGGGACCAAATCCCAGGCCTTCTCCCAAGCTACTGCCCGCTGTCATGAAAAAACTGGGGAACAAAGAACCCCTGACGATCTGCCTGCTGGGCGACAGCATATCAGCGGGACTGAATGCCTCTTCCACATCGGACACCCCCCCCCGAATGCCACCCTATGGCACCCTGGTCGCCCGTGCGCTGGAGGAACGTTTCGGCAGCGTGGTGGACTACACCAATTTCTCGATAAGCGGCAAGGCAACGCCCTGGGGCATTGAGCAGGTGGCCGCAGTGGCCGAAAAAAAACCTGATCTGGTCCTCATAGCCTTTGGAATGAACGATGCCTCGGGGAAAATGTCACCCGAAACCTATCGCAATAACACAGAGGCGATTATGGCGGGTATTCGCGCCATACACCTGGCAACAGAGTTCGTCCTCGTGACCACCATGCGCGGCAACGACGACTGGATACACACGGCGACGGAACGCTATCCCCAATACCGCGATGCCCTCGTGACACTTCAGCAACCGGGGGTGGCGGTGGCGGATCTCACCGCCTTTTGGACCACGCTGTTGGCCCACAAGAAATTCGCTGATATCACGGGCAACGGCGTCAACCATCCCAATGACTTTGGCCATCGGATATACGC
>JAJRPE010000033.1 GCA_024280935.1 Candidatus Hydrogenedentota bacterium | reverse complement strand
GGCAACGTGCCCACCGATTTAGAGACCTTCTCCTTCGCCTACCAGTCCAAGCAGGACACGGTAGACTTCGACGGCGCCCCGGATACGGAAAACGATTACGGCCCAGAGTATTATGGCTTGGTCCTGATGAAGGTATTCCAGCAGGCGGTCGTGCCCCCCGCGACCGAGGGGGAATATGAATACATCGCCCTGGTTATCACGCCCAACGAGCTGAGCCTTCGCGAGTGGAATGCCGATGCCGTTACGGTCTTGGACACCGCCACCGTGGACAGCACCAGGGATACGTGGTATGACGTGTCCGCCACCTGGAGCGCGGGCGGCACCCTCACCATCAGCCGGGGACCCCAGGGCGGCACGCTGGCCCAGGTCCTCAGTGCCACCACCACCCTCGCCAACACCAGCCAGGACATCGGCTTTGGCGTGGGCGAGGAGGCCGACTACCTCTTCGACGATGTCCGCTTCTACGACCCCACGGCCACCACGACCCAGTCCACCATCGGGCGCAGGTCGCGGGGCGACAGCCGACATTTGTCCATCCACTCTATTTTTCCGTAGCGCACATGACATAACAGATAGCGGTGCAATCTTGCCTCAGGTGCTACCTGCGTTTACGACGGCCACCGCGTCATCGAGGAACTCGACGGCAACGGCAACGTCACCGCGAGCTACGTCTACGGCAAGTACATCGACGAAGTCCTCCAGATGCAGCGCAACACCGACGGCCAGCCCGGCATGGAGACCCACTACTACCTCCACGACGACCTCTTCAACGTCATCGGTCTGGCCGACGACACCGGCACCCTCCAGGAGCGCTACGAATATGGCGACTACGGCATGCCCGCGGTCTACGATGCCAGCAACGGCCCCCTCGCCGAATCCGCCTTCCAGAACGCCTACCTATTCAACGGACGCCGCTTCGACAGCGACACGGGCCTCTACTACTACCGCACCCGCTACATGAACCCCGAACTCGGTCGCTTCATCTCCCGCGACACCATCGGCCTCTGGGGCGATGCGAATAACCTCGGCAACCCCTACACCTACCTCGGCAACAACCCCTGGAGCGGGCTGGACCCCTTTGGGGAACAGGAGTTTCATCAATCATTCGGGGAGACTTCAGGTGCGGTCACTGGCTTCATCGGCGACCTTCATGAAACGGCAGTTGCGGGACCAATCAGAACATTCCATCCGAATCCTGGCCCCAAAATGGCTGCTGTGTACAGTGAGATCTTTATGGTGGATCCTTACGGCGATTTGGATCTGTATACGCATGGGAACAACAATCAGTACACGGGCGTCCAACTGATTCTGGTTGTGTCCCCGACGAAGGTCTTCAAAATACTGAAGGGGGCCAAGACCGCCGTCGTTGGCGCGGTCAGGACCGCACGTGGTACGCGTACAGCTGTAATGATGGTCGATAGTGCCGGTGAGGGCGCTAACCTAGCACGAAAGCTGTCGGGAGCCAGTGACGAAGTTTTTGTTACCTTGAACAAGGGTGGAGACGTAATCGGTGATGTGTCAAGAATCTCCAAACCGAAGCACGCCCCCGTAATAGACAAATGGGTCAAGAAAGGCGGAAAAATTCGACAGCATCCTGACGGCACTGTAGAGTATATTGATTGGGACGGCAACAAGGTGCTGTATAGGGATGGCTATCCGGATTTCGAGGCTTCTGGGCATGTTCGGCAGACCGTGTATCTTGACGATATGAAGGGAAAAGCGTCGGACATGATTGACGCGGATAAATTGGCAAAGAAGCAGAGGTTGGAAGGGAATGTATGGCACCATCATGAAGATTTGACAAGAATGCAGGAGGTGCCCTTCGCAATCAACAATCGATTCAGCCACAAAGGTGGATCCGCTTTCGCCCGGGAGCGCGCGGCTAGATTGAAAGCGATTATACTTGGTGAACAATAAAGGTTAGGAAAGAGATGAACATAGTGCCATTCGCGCACCGCCCCGAAAAAGGCGGGAGTGCCGTTGAAAAAGGGATAAAGAAACTAGAGGAAGCTATTGGTGCGAAGTTTCCAGCCGATTATAGAACGTTTCTAATAAAGAAGGACGGTGGTAAGCCAGAAGGAACTGCAGTTCACGATGTGACGTTTCTAGATGACTACGTTATTCTAGATAGTCTATTTGGCGTATGTGTAGATGACTGGGCCAAATTAGAGCGAACACACGATGATGTGGGAGAGGATCTTCCAGAGAATTGCATCACTATTGGGATGGATCCTGGAGGTAATCTTTTCGTTCTTCGCTGCGACCGAAATGAACCAACAGTGTACTTTTGGGATCACAAGCATTTCTACGACGAATCGTCGGATGAACAGAATTTGTACCCATTGGCCGACTCGTTCAGCGATTTTCTTAAAGGGCTACGAGAAGTAGAGTGAAGTGGGCCTGACCGCGTGCCTGTGCCTCGCATTTAATCGTACTAAAAAACTAGGGAGAAGCGCCGGGATAAGTCGGTAAGATGTTGGGAGTGAAAGTCTCCTGCCGGGTATAAAATGGGTATAAAAGGGACAGACTACGATTAAATAACAATACAGGCACAGTATAAGTTCCGCAAAAGAGGGACAGACCAATCTGCGCTCGTTCCTCGCGACCCTTGCGTCAGTCCCTTTTTTGCTCCGCGCCGATTTTATCAGGTCAAGCTGTTGATTTTGTTCTTTGACCGTTGGATAGACCCTCGACGGCGAATGGGCGGTGGAGGCGGGCTTTCTTCGCGAGATCAGCGAAAACAGCGGCGGGCGCATCGTCCGTTCCTTTGGGGACAGCCCCGCCTGTTGAGGTGCCGTGCATACCTTCGCTGTGGCGTTGAACACGATGCTTGCATCGTTTCACGCAGCGGACTTGGGCGAGGCAGTCCCCAGGGACGGACTCGCGCCACCGACCTCGCCTTGGTGGTGGTTGCGTGTTGGCGAGCAGGATGCCGTGGGCGAAGACGCGCTCTGTGGTGCGCGTGCCTGTCCCGGCGGGCTTTGGGAGAGGGCCGTCTTGTCAGGCCGCCAGCCCACACCCCGATCCACCGGGACATGCCCCCGCGTTGCCGTGGGCTGCACTTCCCGGAGCAATCAGCACGGGCCACGCAGCGCATACTTCTACCGTGCCGCGCCTGTGCGGGGGTACGTCCCTGCGAAATAGGGACAGCCACCCATAAAAATACGGCGGCATTGATTTTGTTCTTTGACAGTTGAATAGACCCTCGACGGCGAATGGGCGGTGGAG
>JAJRPE010000648.1 GCA_024280935.1 Candidatus Hydrogenedentota bacterium | reverse complement strand
GCGCGATGACAGGGATGCCAAATCCCAATCAGCAGCCTTGGCAGGCCGTGACGCGACTACGGTCCGTCCCGTCTGGGAAGTCGCGTGGAGGGTGCAACGCCGATGACGCCAAAGCCCCTTGGGCATGGCTTCGGAAAATTGATCGGCACAGGCCTCACTCGCGGGCAACCCCGATGCCGCGCAAAGGGCAATGGAGGGGCCTTGGGAGGCGGGAGGCCAGGCAGACCCAGGCAAGGGCGGCAAATCACGAAACACCTTGGCCACCAGCGGCAGTGCCGCATAAGCACCAACCAACTGACGCACACCCTTCCCATCATTATTACCCAGCCACACCGCCACCAGGTAATGTTGGTTAAAAGCGAAGGTCCAGGCATCGTGGTAGCCCGTGGAGGTACCTGTCTTCCAGCAAACCGGCGCGTCATTGCCTTCCCGGCGAAGTAGGCCGGGCTTCAACTCTTTTGGAAAGGGCTGGGCCAGCATAGCGTAGAGCGCCCGGGCCAGTTCGGGCTGAAATACCCGCGCTCCCCCGCTCCCCGACGCACCCGACCGGAGGCGCAGCTCGTTTTGTGTGCCAAGGCTGGCCACGGAAAGATAGAGGCGCGTCAGAGCTTCCAGGGAAACCTCGCAATTGCCCAGCGCCAGCCCCAGGCCGTAATCCGCAGGGCTTCGATTGATGCTTGTCAGCCCCCCATCCCGTAGAAATCCGCGAAAGGGAGCCACGCCCACGCGGTCCAGCAACGCGACGGCGGGCACATTGAGCGAATAGCGCAGGGCTTCCGTCGCCGTCACGGGACCGCTGAAGGCCCCGTCGAAATTGCCGGGGGCATAACGGCCATAGTCCAGCACATCGTCCAGAAGCACTTCGGTCGGATAGAGCTGTTGCTGCGCCATGGCAAAGCCGTAAAGGAAGGGCTTCAGCGTGGAACCTGGCGAACGGAGGGCGCGGCATCCGTCCACTTGGCCGCCCCCCGGCGTATCCTCAAAACTCGCGGAACCAACCCGGGCCAACAGGGCCCCGGTATGAACATCCACCACCATGATCGCACCGTTGGTGATGGCACGGTCAAAGCGCTTAAGATAGTGGGGCAGTGTTGCTTCCAAATCCCGCTGCAACGCCCCGTCCAAGGTCAGCGAAATCACCTCGCCATGCGCCAGCGCGTCCCGGTAGCGCGTGCCCAAATGGGGTGCGTGGCGCGGAAAATCGTGCCATTCGGCGCGTACCGGTGTTGCCAGGGCGCGGTCTCGCTGCACGGTCTCGATGTAGCCTTCCGCGAACATGCGGCGCAGCACATAATCACGACGGACCTGCGCACGCTCGGGATGAGCAAGCGGATTCAGGCGGCTCGGGGCCTTGGGCAGTCCCGCAAGCAGGGCCGCCTCCGACAGGCTGAGAGTACGGGCCGTCTTGCCAAAATAACGCCACGCCGCCGCTTCCGCACCGATCAGGTTCATGCCGTAGGGTGCCTTATTGAGATAGCCCCGAAGAATCGACTCCTTGTCCAGCGACTTTTCCAGCCGCAACGCATACACCGCTTGCCCCAGTTTACCCCGAAGCGAAGCGCTGTTGTGCCCGCCCAACTTGACGAGCTGCATGGTCAGAGTCGACGCCCCCGAAGCCACCCCGCCCTGCCGAAGATTCTGTCCCGCCGCCCGCACGATAGCCACGGGGTCAACGCCGGGATGTTGGTAAAAGCGCTGGTCCTCCGCAGCCAAAGTCGCCTCCAGAAGATAGGGACTGAGGCCTTCGTAGGGCTGGGGCAAAGACCACGCGTCGCGTTCGTTCAAGGCCACGTAAAGCCGTTGTCCCTCCCGGTCAAGGAGTTGGCCCGAAGCAGGGGTATGCAGATAGCCTGCGGGGTCAAGGGGCGGAAGCAGCCACCATCCCGCCAGTGCAAAGAGAATCGGCAGCGTTGCGCCAACAAGCAGCGTGTAGCGCAGCCTTCGACTTTTATATAAATTTGCTATCCGTATCATCAACTCAAATCCGCATCAGGGAAGCAAAGGACCATTGCCAAGTGTTCACCGAATATCAGTCGTGCCGCACGATCCCCAAAAGGCGAGTATAAACGAGTCCTGACGGGTTCGTGCGCAGGGGACTTCGAGAATAGCACGGTGCTGCTGCTCCACGCGCACGAACCTTCGTTCCTCAGGATCGTGCGGCACGTCCGACTGGGTTGATGTTTGAGCAACGGCAACATAGATTTACGGCGAAGCCGTTTAGTTCAACGCTTACGGGCATTGTAACACCCTTGCCCTTACGTGCAATATAATCCCCGACAAGGGAAGCCGGTTCCATTTATCTCCTGGCTTCCCGTTTCCGCCCGAACGAGACGCAGACGGAATAACTATGCCGCACTGACAGCCAAAGGCAACGACCCAAAGACATGCTGAACGCAGCAAGTATTGCGTATGGCTGAACGACACCAAACAAAGGAAGCAAAACCCATGGATTTAGCAACCAAGCACCAGCCCGTAGGCGATTTATTCCACGAACAGCACGCGGCCCAAGACAAGGGTGCGTTCCATCTTTCTCCGGAGCAGGTGGCGCAGTATGAAGAAAAGGGCTACGTCGCGGGCACACACATCCTGACGGATGCCCAGTGCGATGCCCTTTGTGAAGAACTGGCCGCACTCACCAACCCAAAGCACCCCGGCAACCACCTGTTCTACGAATTCAATTCCAACGAATCGACGGACCCAAGCACGGTGCTTTTTCACGCCCTCGGTGCCTGGCGGGTGACACCCGGTTTCCATGACATTCTGTGGAACCCGGCCTTCACGACGGCGGCAGGCGATTTGCTGGGTGGGGCCGTGCGCTTCTGGCACGACCAACTATTCTGCAAACCGGCGAAGCATGGCGGTGTGGTGGCCTGGCACCAGGACTATTCCTATTGGACGCGGACCCTGCCCATGCAGCATCTCACCTGCTGGATTGGACTGGATGATGCCGACGAAGAAAATGGCTGTCTCTATTACGTGCCCGGAAGCCACACCTGGCCCCTCCTACCCGCCACGGGCCTGGCGGGCGACATGGAGGCCATCCAGTCCGTATTGAACGACGAACAAAAGGCTGCCTTCAAGCCTATCCCCATCCGGCTGAAACGGGGGGAGTGCGCCTTTCACCATCCGCTCCTGGTCCACGGCTCCTACGACAACAAATCGGAGCGCCCACGGCGCGCAGTCGTCCTGAACGTCGTGCGGGATGGCGTTCACTCCGATTCCGACGAAGCCTTGCTCGCGGGGGTACCCCCGGTGCCAAAGGGCAGCCCCTTGGATGGTGATTTCTTCCCGCTGCTGTATCCCGCTACCGATTGAGCGATTCAAAGGGCTGAAAAGGCTCCCCTCCTCGGAGGGGCTGGGGGTGGGTTCATTCTCACCCGCGCACTAAACCCACCCTAACCCCTCCAGGGAGGGAAACAAAAACGTTGGATTCGCCAACAACATTGTGTCGTAGACGCTTGCCAAGAAGTTTCTCGTTGTCGTGGACAATCCACACCTAACTGTCCGAGCTGCCCAATAAACGAGCAGGGATCTGCCCAAAAATACAGCACTTTTTGTGTAACAAGACCACACGCAGATATTTTCCCGTAAACGCCTTTACGATCCCGTTTTATCTCTTGCAATGTGCCCCAATTTGTTTTACTATCACGCTACCCCTCTACCATCGACACGGGTGCTTTCATGCGCGAATACGATTTGATATTTGGAATACTCGCCTGCCAGCTCCGTCTGCTGTCGCGGGGAAGCCTTGCACGCTCGGCCTTTGCCCTGAGCGAAGAGGCCGATGCCACCCTTTCCGACGTTCTCCTGGCATCCAAAGCCCTCAGTCCCGAGGACCACGCCCTGTTGATTCGGCTGGTGGACAATATCATTCATGCCCATCGTGGGGACGAGAAAGCCGCACTGGGCACCTTTGGCGGGGATGAAGCCGTCGAATATGCCTTCGCCCAATCGCTCACCCGCGATGGCGCCACCTGGAATCCCGCCGAAGACCAAACCATCGCCGCTGAAAATTTGCCCCACGGGTTGCCTGTGGAAATTACGCCCGAACCCGTGGGCCGTTACACGGGCGGTTCGGAATATGCCCGGGGCGGCATCGGGCGGATTCTCTTGGTCCACGACGAACAAATCGGCCGGGATGTCATCCTCAAGGAATTGCTCCCCCGGCAGGATGTCAGTCCCACCGACGAGACACTATCGCGTCTGCCCGCCGGGAAGAGTCCGGGCAGCCCCATGCGCCAATCGGCGGCCATGATGGCACGCTTCCTTCAGGAAGCAAAGATAACCGGGCGATTAGAGCACCCCTCCATTGTCCCCGTCTATGAACTCGGTCTGCGCAAAGACGGGCAGCTCTATTACACCATGAAGCTGGTGCGGGGCGACACCCTGGCGGTTGGCATCGATGCCTGCAAGGATCTGGACGCACGCCTCGGGATGCTTCGCTCCTATCTCGACATATGCCAGGCCATGGCCTACGCCCATTCCAAGGGGATCATCCATCGAGACCTGAAACCCTCCAATATTATGATAGGCGAATTCGGCGAATGCGTCGTCCTGGATTGGGGTCTCGCGAAAGCGCAAAAGGATGTGGATGCCCACCGGGAGGCGATGGAGAAATCCATCAGCCAGTTGAAACTCGATCCCGAGAAACTTGACG
>JAJRPE010000647.1 GCA_024280935.1 Candidatus Hydrogenedentota bacterium | reverse complement strand
GAGATAGGCTCCCGGCACGAAGGATAGCGCGAACACGATGATCGTGGCGATGAGCATGGTCTTCGGCGAGACCAGCCCGGCCTGGGTCGCACGTTTGGGGCCTACCCGCTCCTCGGTGTCCGTGCCCTTCACGAAGTCGAAGTAGTCGTTGGCAAAGTTGGTCCCGATTTGAATGAGCAAGGCACCCAAGGCCGCACATAAGGCCGAGGCCAGGTGGAAGCTGCCCGCAGCAGCGGCCATGGCGGTGCCAATCAGCACGGGGGTCAACCCGGCCGCCAGGGTTTTTGGGCGGGCCGCCAACAGCCATATTTTCAGGGGATGCATGGTGGGTGAACTCTCAATATTTCGGGTATATTCAGGGCCTGTAATGGGAATTCTGGGGGTGCCACCCTCACACGCAGCCGGTTTCCGGCTAAGTTTGCGGGTGCGGGTTCGCCGGGACATGCCTTGATCCATCGGTGTTCCGTAACGCACGGGTATGACACGCTTACAGTCCCTTTCTTGATGAAGGGTTTTACCTTGCTGGCTTGCACCCGCAAGGGGGCTTTTATGTCTTGACGATGTGCGTTTTGTGATAGGTGCCACTCTCACACGACGACACGATATTTCACTATGCTATGGGTTCCTTGGAAACTTGGAGAAATCAGGCTTGCGCTTTTCGTTGAAGGCGTTGCGGCCTTCCTGACCCTCTTCGCTTTGGTAAAACAGCGAGGTGGCGTTGCCCGCCAACTCCATGAGGCCCGCCTGACCGTCTTCGTCGGCGTTGAGGGCTGCTTTGAGACAGCGGATGGCCATGGGGGAGTTCGCGTTGATTTCGCGGCACCACTGGACCGTCTCTTCTTCCAGTTGCTCGTAGGGCACCACGGTATTGACCATGCCCATCTCCAAGGCCTGCTGGGCGTTGTATTGGCGGCAGAGGAACCAGATTTCCCGGGCTTTCTTCTGGCCGACCATGCGGGCCAGATGGGAAGAGCCATAGCCCCCGTCGAAGGAGCCAACCTTGGGTCCGGTCTGGCCGAAAATAGCATTGTCCGCAGCGATGGTCAGATCGCAGACCATGGCAAGGATGTTGCCGCCGCCAATGGCATAGCCTGCCACCATGGCGATGATGGGTTTGGGCAGCGTGCGAATTTGTCGATGGAGATCCAAGACGTTGAGCCGATGGGTGCCCGACGCGCTGTCCACATAGCCCGAATTGCCTCGAATCTTCTGGTCGCCCCCCGAACAGAAGGCCTCCTTGCCTTGGCCGGTCAGGATGATGGTCCCGATCTCCGTGTCGAAACGGGCATCGCGGAGGGCATCGCTGATTTCATCATTGGTGGTCGGCGTGAAGGCGTTCCGCACGTGGGGGCGGTTGATGGTGATCTTCGCGATCCCCTCGGCCTTGTGGTAGAGAATCTCCGTGTATTCTTGGACTTCCGTCCACTCAATTGACGCCATGACGGCCTTCTCCTTGCTATTTCAAGCGGGTTTCACATGGCCTTAGTGGACACAGATACCGCAGACATTATTTCCTGGAAACGAAGGGGTAGCTTAGCAAAAATGCGTCGTATGGCGCACATCCGATGGTGAACACATCAAGCCTGTGGGACGTGCCGCACGATCCCGAGGCACGAGGGTTCGTGCACGTGCCTGGGGTTTTGCTTGGTGGATTCAATGTTTGGCTATGAAACCCCTGATGTCCAAGTTTTTTGTTAAGGGTGCCACCCTCACACGCAGCTGGTTCCCAGCTAAGTTTGCGGGTGTGGGTTCGCGGAGACTTTCTGACGTTATCACTTGAGGGAGGGGTTTGCGTTGACAGCCCATGAAATCATTCTTGCTGGCGTGAGACTTGCCCCGATGCTCTCCCCCCGCAAGCTCCCCCGCTTCGCTCCTCCGCGTGAGGGTGGCGCCCTTGGCGCGGCGTTCATGACCTATGATTGCTGCGTTCGCTCCACCCTACCGCAGGTGCAGGAAACCGCGCACCGTCGTCACCATGGCCTCCGGCTTTTCCAGATGGACGATGTGTCCGCAATCGGCGAATACCTCCATCGCCATGGCGGGACAGGCCGCGCACATTTTTTCCGCGATAATGCGATACTTCCGGTCCTGTTCGCCCACGAGGAGGAGGGTTGGGGTGCGGTAGTCCGCCAAGTCGGGCCAGAGGTTGGGCTGGGTGCCCGTGCCAAAGGTCAGCAGTGATTGTGCGAGGAGGTGGGGGCTGTTGCTATTTACACGACGGTCGATGAGTTCCTTGCGCAACTCGGGCCGGGAACGGAGGGAGTCGAAGAGGGGCAGGTCATACCATGTTTCGAGAAAGGCGCGATAGTCTTCGCTGCCTGGCTCCATTTCAATGAGCCGATCTGACAGTCTTTGATCCTGGGCCTGTCTTGCTTGTCGCTTTTCGCCCGTGTCCAGCCCCGGTGAGGCCGATTCTAACACGACGCGGGTATAGCGCTCTGGAAAGTTTACAGCGAGATAGAGGGCGAAGCGCCCCCCCATGGAATAGCCCAGCAGGGCGCAAGGGCCAATGCCCATCTGGTCGAGCTGTTCATTCAGTGTTGCCGCACAATGTGCCATGTCGAAGGCGCTGACATTAGCATTTTCCCATTCCGGTCCATGGCCGGGGAGATTGACTCCGAGCACATGGTGGTGGTCGCTTAGTGCATTCGCCAGCGGCCTCCAGTCTTTCATGTTTCCCATAAAACCATGGAAGAGCAAGAGTGGATGTTTGTCGGGTGTACCGGCAAGTGCGGTAGGTTTCAGGAGCTTCATTCTTTGCGCCTTAGTCTTCATGGATTGTTGCGGGTGCCACGGACAAGGGGCGATAGCCCTTGCCCGTGTTTAGAAAAACAGTAACCGTTCACCGGGTATCAGGAGGGCGGGTTTTCTTACCCGCCGCAGGGGACACGTTATGCCAGCCGATGCTTGTGGGTCATGGAAAAACACGAGCGGCCTTTGCTGACATAACATTGCCCCTGTTGCGGACTGGAAAGTCCGCACTCCTCCCGCCGTGAACGCTTACTGATTCCCAATAGCCCGCGTAGCGGGTGACAGAGTAAAGCCTGGGGTGAAGCGAGGTACGAGCGTAGCCCCAGGATCAATGTTGTACCTGAAGCCCAAGCCCGCGAAGCGGGTGGCGGAAACCCATCAGTCCCACAGATACCGTTCATCGTATTCAACGCTATGCTTTTCAAGCAGCCCGATGAATTCCTCCTGGAACGTCATCTCCTTGTGATGTTCCTCCTCGTTGAGATTGTATTGTCAATCCATTTTTGGCGGCCCCTGGTTGAAAACGCCATGGGGTAGATGAGATTGCAATACGATGAATCCATTTGGCAGCGCCTCTTGTGTGTCGTGTTTTACCAGGCCAACCTGATTGTCCGTCACCCGCTGCGCGGGTTCTTTTACGTTATTGCTATTCGCTTCCTGGGGCTCCGCTCGTGCCTCGCTACACCCCAGGCTTTAGTCCGTCATCCGCTTCGCGGACTATGCCATAGCCGATGGCATTTGTCCAGGACCGGACCGGGCAATCTGTTACTTCTCCCCTTCTTCGTCTTTTTGTGGTGAATAAAATTCGGTTGTGGCCCTGCCATCTTAGAAAAACATCTAACGTGAGCTTTGCCCACAACCCAATGCGTACTCTAAAAAAAGACGGTAAGGGTGCCACCCTCACACGCAGCCGGTTCCCGGCTAAGTTTGCGGGTGTGGGCTTGCGGAAGAGTAATCGTGCTATCAATTGCTTTAGAACGCGTGGCAAGAACCCCACGCAGATTTTCTTGCTTGTGTGACCTCTATTCGGATGATTCACACCCGCAAGCTCCTCCGCTTTGCTCCCCCGCGTGAGGGTGGCACCCGTCGGTCTCATTCTGGATTCCGGTCAGACATGTCGGATTGAGGGGCCATACTCTATCGTGCGCTCCTCAGCTTTGCCGTGTGTTCATGGCATCCCGCAACTGCTTACACAGGGCGACATGGCCAGCATGGGATGCTTCGCGTTCCACCGCCACCTCGATGAGGGTGGGACCGGGCGTTTTCAAGGCCCTTCCATAGGTGCGGGTGAATTCAGCGATATCTATCGGCCGCTCGTAAGGCAGGTTAAACAAGGTCGCTGCGGCGCGAAAGTCCAATCCGTGGGGTGTGCCGAAACAACCCTCAAAGCAAGGCTCATCCGATTTGGCGATGGGCAAGTGATGAAAAATGCCGCCGCCGTCGTTGTTCAGGACGACAACGACGAATGGTGTTTCCACATGCTGGAGGAGGGCCAGGGAGTTCAGATCATGCAAGGCCGTCAAATCACCCACCAGCAGGGTCGTGGGCTGTTCGACGGCCAGGGCCATGCCCGCCGCCGTGGCGATGTTTCCGTCGATGCCACTGGCACCACGATTGGCGGCCACATGCACATTCGGCACGAAAGGATAGCCGAAGCTATCCATCAACCGCACGGGCATAGAGTTGCCGAGAAAAATCAGCGAGGGGGATGGGCTTTGTTCGGCAACGAGGCGGGCAGCACCAATTTCGGAAAGGGGGTAGTTGCTGTTTTCCCATGTTTCCAATTCGTCTGCGCAGATGGCGTTTCGATCCCGAAGGGCATCGGGAATTGGGGTGGTGTTGCTTATTCCATCGCATGTTGTCAGCCAGGCACAGAAGGGGCCGGGAGCCATGGCGATATGAAACGAAACGAGGTGTCCCGGATCCCGCCGTGACCGGGTGTTACAAACACGGATGTATTCCGGTTGAACCCGCTCAACGAAAGACTGGTAGCGCTTAGAGGTCATTGGACCGCCTACGTGCAACACGAGATCGGGAGACCATGTGTTCGTTAACTCATCGTCCAGCAGGACGAGGTCTCCTTGGGACATCAGGGACGGCACATCGGGAAAGCCTCGGAGTCCCGCGCAAACATCGGCAAAGACCGGCCAGCCCAATTCCCGTGCGAGGGGGGCGGCCCGGGCAGTTTCGTCTTTCGTTGTGAGTGCGCCGAATACCAGTAGCCCCGAGTCACAGGACTGGATGCTCTTGAGAAGATGGGCTTGCACTTCGTCGGTGAGCGTGGGGCATCCACCACCATACACCGTGTAGGGTTCTGCGCGGCTCTCCCACGAACTCAGTTTGTCGGAATAATGGTCAGAAATAGTACCATCAGCGTTCGGCGCAAGTGGCTCGCGCAGCATACAGTTCAGGTGGACCGGCCCTGGATTGGCTGCCTTACAGCGGGAAACCGCTTGGTCCACGGTGCTGAGAACGTAGGCGGGATCGATGTCGGGCGTTGGGCAGGGCAGGGTGCATTCCCAGCGGACGTAGCTGCCATAAAGGTCCGACTGCTTGATGGCCTGGTTGGCCCCGCAGTCGAGAAGCTCCGGTGGTCGGTCCGCAGTCACGATGATCAGTGGAATCCCGGAGGCATCAGCTTCCACAACGGCGGGCCAGTAGTTGGCGGTCGCGCTTCCCGATGTGCAAATCAGGACGGCGGGCTGTCCTGTCGCCTTGGCGAGGCCCAGTGCGAAGAAGGCAGCGCCCCGTTCATCGAAGTGCATCCAATAGCGGGCGCGTTCGTTGCGGGCCACGGAAACGGTGAGGGGGGCATTCCGGGAGCCGGGGGATATGACAAAACCCGCGACACCCTGGCGGATAAGTTCCTCCACCAGGAGGCCGCACCAGGCGTAGTTGAGATTGGGTGCTTCAGCCGGGTCCATCGTGCAGTGCCTCCAGAAAATTGCTCATCTTGTTCTCGATTTCATCCCACTCTTCCTCGGCGGACGAACCGGGCACGATGCCCGCGCCCGAATAGAGGGCCAGCGTGTTGCCTTCGATAAGCCCCGAACGTATGCCCACGCAAAACTCGGTTTCGTCGAAGCCGACCCAGCCCACGGGCGCGGCATAGACACCCCGGTTGAAGGGTTCATTCTCGGACAGCCAATCGAGGGCTTTCTGACGGGGGACGCCGCCCACAGCGGGTGTGGGGTGGAAGGCATCCAGCAAGGCGGCATCCACATCGGGCTGTTTCAAGATGCCTTCCATGCGGGTGTGCAGGTGTTGGCAATTGCGCAGCCGCATGAGTGACGGTTCCGAGTCATGGTTCGTCGCCGTGCAGAAGCGCTGAAAATGCTCGTGAAGGCACCATACGACAAAGCGATGCTCCCGCAGATCTTTGTCGCTGCGGAGGAG
>JAJRPE010000646.1 GCA_024280935.1 Candidatus Hydrogenedentota bacterium | reverse complement strand
GTAACTGTTGAGGACGGCCACCGGCTGGTCGCCGTTCCAGAAGCTGAGGCTGCGGAGCCAGGGGTCCACGAGTCCGATGGGAAAGGCCTTCCCGCCACCGCTGGCGCTTCCCCGTGCGAAGGTAACGGTGCCATCGGGCTGCACGGTGCGGCGGTTGGACGTGATGTCTTTGACCATCGCCACGCCAACGCCGTAGTGGCTGATGGGCTGGGCGTGGGGGAGGGCATCCCGGAGTGCCTGGGCTGTCTTCTGGACCGCCGCCTCATGGAAGTCGGGGAAGATGAGGCTTTTTTCCAAGCCGACTTCATCGAGGAGTTTCTGGGCGGTCAGATCGGCGACGGGCGCATCGTGCTGGTGTACGGCGGTGAGGAGGATGTGTTTGGGTGTGGTGCCTGCGGCTTCGGCGAGGAGATCCCGCCAGCGGTCGTAGGCATCGTTGCGGATTTCGCACCAGTCAATGGCAATCATGACCACGGGCTGTTCGCCGCCGAGGAGGACAACCCCCTTGGCGTAAAGGGGATCAATGACTTCCCTGGCGGGGGCAATCCCGCCGCCCATGCCGGGGTGGCCGATGGGTTCGGTGACATCGGCGGTGAAGGTCGCCATGGAGAAGGGGGTTGCGTAGGATGTGAGGCAGGTGACAAAAACAAAGATTGCCAAAAGGATCGATGTGGCGATTCGTTTCATTCAGTTTCTCCTTGACTGGCGGTTTAAGACAGAGTCTCGTGGTATTTATGGTTGCCGCCCACACGGGCTACCGAGCTGCATGGGAGAGCCATAAGGGTGCCACCCTCACACGCAGCCGGTTCCCGGCTAAGTTTGCGGGTGCGGGTCCGCAGTGATTTTCCGTGTTTATCAGGCAGGTAGATAACGCGTCCTGGCACGCCTACGCAGTATTTATTCTTGGCACGATAGTGGTCCTGATGATTCGCACCCGCAAGCTCCCCCGCTTCGCTCCTCCGCGTGAGGGTGGCACCCTTTGGGCTGTTTTTTGACGGTAATGTCTGCACCGCGATGCTAAAAAAAACACAGGCGAGACGCCTGTGCCACCCTGTGTGGAAGCGCATCTTCGCCATGCTATCAACTATCAACCGCCCACCACCTTCAGCGTCACATTGTGTAGATTGTTGCCCAGCATCTTTCGGGTGCCTGTGGGATTGTGGACGGTAATCTGGCCGCTGATATCGTAAAACCCGTTGTTGCTGCTGTCTTCGAGGAATTGCACCGCAGGGCGATTGGCCCAGTCATAGACTTCGCAGTCTTCAAAGTGAACACCGCCGGTGCGGCCTACGAGGCTGGGCCGCCGGGCATGAATGAGCACGGGTACGCGGGGTCCGCCATAGTTTCGGAAGGCCGACACCCACGGGTTGGCAAAGGTGCAGCGGCGGAAATTTATATCCACACTGTTGGCGGAAACGTCGAATATTTTCACGCCTTCCTTGCCCGTATTTTCTGTGGTGCAATCCACAAATTCGATGGTGCCTTTCGGGCCGTTGTCTTTACAGGCGCCCACGGCGATACCCGACCAGCCGGTTTGGTCCATGTCGGTGAAATCGGCCAGGGTCATACCCGGTTTGCCCATGCGGGCAGTACAGTTTTCAAAGCGGATGCTCACCTTCTCGCTGTTGTGATCGAGGGGCTTGAGGTAGATCAGAATCTGATGCCCTGCATTGTTTTCAAAGACGGAGTTTCGCACCACGCAATTAACGATACGCTGGTCGGCGCTGTCGGGCTCAAAGTCGATGCCCGCTTCCGGGGGCGTGCCGCTCGTGTTCGAGAAGACGCAATTTTCGATGAGAAGATTCTGCACGCTGATCACGCTCATGCCCTGGCGGTGGTGATCGTCACAGACCACATCGCGGACAGTAATGTTTTCGCTCCAGCGGCGGGGACCGCCCCCATCCACATAGATTCCGTCACCACCGGAACTTTCGATGCGGAGACCCTCAATGAGGACGTTTTTGCACCCCATGAGGCGGATGCCCATGCGCCATTCGGCTTTTTCATAGGGCGGGTTCTGGTAGTCTTTTTTCCACATGCGCAAGGTCGCGCCGTAGCCTCGGATGGTGAGGTTTTCCGCGCCATGGGCAGAAAGAAGCGAATCGCCCCGTCCTTTGAACTCGCCCCGCTTCGCCAGCACCAGCACCCCCGGCTCGAAAGTAAGTTCGAGGTCGCTGCGAAGTTTCAGGGGCATCACAATCCAGGGCTTGCCCACGAAAGGCACCAGCACCTTCTTGGCGCCCGAGTCGATGGCGGCTTGAATTGCGGCGGTGGAATCTTCCGCGTCAAAGCCCCACCAGGCGGCGTTGGCGAAATCTTTTGCGCCGTTCGCAATGGCGGCAATGGCTTCGGGGTTGGCCGCATTGCGTGAAGGCGTGCCGGTGTCTTTCAAGGGGAGCAGATCCACACGACGAACGAAAAGTTCCGCGAGTTCGGACTGAATTTGGATTTGCCCGCTGTTTGGCGTACTTTCCACGCTTCGATTCACCAGGATGCCGTTCAGAAAGGTGGAGATTTTTCCTCCATCGACGATCACCTCCAGCGTATTCCATTCGCCCACGGGATTTTCCACGTCGTGTTCGCCGCGAAAGCCCAGGGTGTCTTTCCAATCGGGGGAACGGCCCCACCAATTGATACGGCCACTGTTGATGGTGGCCTCCTTGCCCTTTTCCTTGTAGACATAGCTGCTGCCCTGTTGCTCCTTTGCGACGGTTGTGGTGAGATTATAGGTATCCGTGCCATCGCCCACGACGATGAAGTCGCCCGTGCCACCCTCGATCATCTGGATTTCAATCGAG
>JAJRPE010000645.1 GCA_024280935.1 Candidatus Hydrogenedentota bacterium | reverse complement strand
TCGAGGGGGGCGAATTTCTGGTGGTTGAGCACGTCCCAGGGAGCGAGCCAGGGGCCGTATTTCAGGAAGCGGTCCCAGATATAGGGCCAGTCGAATTCCATGCATTGGACGGTCTCGAAGCCGTCTTTTCGACTCGTATGCAGATAGGAGCGCGGGTGTTCGTGTTCACCGGCGAAGAGCACTTCGTGGCCGCGCTCGCGGAGTACTTTGGCCACTTCGACCATGCGGGATACGTGGGCCAGCACCCAGCCATTGGGGAAAAATATAAACTTCATTGATGGGCCAGTCCTACTCAGGATTGTGTTTTGGCGGGGGCTGCCACCATGGAAATTTCGTGGTCGAGGACCTCGACCAGCCGGTCTTGTTGAAGCAACACGGCGGGGCAATTGTGCCGCCCCGTATCCAGGGCTTCCAAGCGTACCTGCTCGGGGAAGGCTTCGGCCAGCATCTTCGCCTGGCGTGTGTCGGCGGCACTTCGCTCGCCATAGTACACGGTTGCGTTGGGGCGCTTGTCGCCCGCGCCCTCATAGATTCCCCAAGTGTCCCAGATTTCCAACGGAAACCTCCGCCGTATCCGTTTCAGGGCCACGTCTTCCATCCAAATCACCGACACGGTTACGATGAGCACTTCGATGTACGCTTGGGGTTCCCGAAAGAGCGCGCGAAAATTGAACAGCGATTGAAAAAAGTGCGTGCGGCCACGATATACCGTGTGGGGGAAGGCGGGGGAAAAGCCTATGATCTTGTCCATTTTGCACAGCGTTCCAAAGGTGAACGCCGCCATTCCGCCGGAGGAGGAACCCAGGGCGATGTTGTGTGTCGCGCCCAGTTGCTCCATGATCTCCCGGGTTTTCTCGGTGTAAAAGTCAATACCCAGGCTCTCGTCGTCGTACCCGATGTGAAAGGCGCTCGTTCGCGGATCGCGGAAACAAACCAGGTTGCAGGGAACGCTCAGGCTACGGAATATCCGCTTGAACTCAAAGCGGGCGCGCCCGGCGAAGAGGGCATCCATGCCCGAGTAGGCGAAAACGGTGGTGTCGGCACCCTGATCGTCGATAAACACGTACTCGGTACCGTCGGGTAGGGCACCCTTTATCTTGGGCAGGGCGATGGGACCGTCCTGCTCCATCCGCTTGGCTTCACTGGGCTGGATGATCCGCAGCGTCCATTTGAAAATGAAATCTATCATACCTGTGGACTAGCTCCAGGATTCAGCGGCGCGGGCGGTACCAGATTTCATAGGTGACTTCCGGGTTGTTCATGAATGCCTTCACGAACATGATGGGGTGGCGCAGGATGGCCCAGTCTCCGTACTCATCAAACTTGCGTGCCGACAAAACGATATTCGCGGACTTGAGATTACAGAATTTCAGACCCCGCGTTTTTCCAAGCCGTTTCAGGCGCATGGCAAATTCCATGTCCTCATTGGCCAGTAATTCTTCATTGAAGCCGCCCAGCTCCTGAAATACATCGGCGGGCGCATAGAACATGAACATGGAAACGCCGCAAATTCGAAGGTTAGACAGAATGATGAACTGGATCAGGTTCAGGCCGAGGGAACGGCGTTCGTAGCGGGCGTTTATGACGCCGCCGCCAATGTACTCGCCGCTCTCCAGGAGCTTTTCGAGTTCAACGAACATGTTCTCCGAAATCTCGTTGTCCGCGTCGGTGAAGACGAGGAACTTTCCTGTTGCCGTCGCCGCCGCCTGGTTGCGCACGCTGGAGATGCACTTTTTTTCGACTTGGACCACGCGGGCATCAAATTCTTCCGCCACGCGGACTGTACCGTCCGTGCTCATATTATCACCAACGATGATCTCCACGGGTTCGCCCAGCGTTGCTTCCGCTCGGCGGATCGCTCCCAGGCTACGAGGCAGATAGGCTTCCTCGTTGAATGCGGGGACAATTACGGAAAACTTGGGCTGCATTGGACCTCGGATTTGGTGTTGTGGTGTGTAGTGGTTGGGGTGAAGGCCCGAATTCTAGCAAAGGGCGGGAGGGCGACACAAACAGTCGGGGCCTATTCCTCGGCTGTTAAGTCGCTTTCCGTGAGTGTCTGTATGGTGTTTACGGTGCCATCGCGCCGGGCAAAACGACTTTTTACGGTGCGGTAGAGCCAACCCGACAGTAGGACGACAAACAATAGAATCCAGGCAAAATATTGGGCAAATCCTGAGTTGACGGAACGAAGTACCGGTTCGAGCCAGTCAAAAAACACGAGAAGAAAGACGAGGGACGATAAGTGGGCGACGATTACGACAGGCAGCACCAGGCGTATGGGTATGCCAATCAGGTAGCCGACAATGCTTCCCACCAGTGTGCCGGTCCCCGAAACCGGAAAGAAGACAAAGAAGAACAGGCCGACCGCCCCGAACTTCTGGAGTTGCTCCCGATGGCGCTCTGCGGCACGGATCGCACTGCGAAGTATGCGATCAATGGCCCGGTCGCGGGCGACCCGCTCATAAAACCGGGCAATCCACGGAAATATAATCAGGCAAATCCCGATATCCTGGGCACCGCCCTGTATCAGGATATACAGGTTGCTGAAGCCCAGACGGATACCCTCGTAGGCACAGACCGTGCGACCAACGGCGAGAAGTTCGAGCACGAGCCACCATCCGTGGGCGTAGGGCTCTGGCCAAAGCAACCCGTAGCTGACAAGCGTGATAGCCCATACACCAAGGATGGCGTATCCAGCCTGGCTCATTCGGCGCAATCCCGCTTCGGTTACCAAACCGCCAAAGGCGGTGTTTTTATATTGGAGCCGCGATTCATCCTCCTCGGTGCCAATGGAATTGCCACTCGAGAATTGCCCCTTAGCTAATTGCATGGGGGATTTCCTGCTGGAGGAAGGCGAGGGCGCGGCGGTAGAGTCCGCCTGCGTCCAGATCGTGCGCGGCGAGTTGTTCGGATCGGCTTGCTTGCTTGCTGAACACACCGGGAATGCCAACGCGGTGAATCCTCAATTCTTGGAGCCGGTCGATCGTCTCGAAGTATTCCATGACGGCAGCGCCAAAACCGCCCTCCAGGGTGTTTTCCTCTACCGTGATAATGGGCCGGTCCAGAAGCGTATCCAGGAGAGCCGTGTCCAGGGGTTTTATATGCCGAGCATCGACTACGCCAAAAGAATGGCCCTCTTTCGCCAGGCGTTCCGCTGCGTCCAGGCAGGGTTGGGCGCAGGGGCCGACGACCAGGAAATTCCCGTCGGTGCCCTCCCGCAACACTTCGCCCTGCGTTATGTCACGGCCTTCGCGTGCGCCGATGGTGGGGGCCTTGCCGCGCGCGTAGCGAATTGCGACGGGACCATCTTGTTTGAGCGCCCACAGGAGCATTTGCTTGGTGTCCACATCATCGCGAGGAGCAAGCACCCTTAATCCAGGCACACAGCGTAGGAAGGAGATATCAAAGGTGCCGTTTTGCGTGGGGCTGTCTTCGCCCACCAGGCCGGCACGGTCAATAGCGAATACTACGGGGAGTTGCTGGATGCACACATCGTGGATAAGCTGATCGTAGCCGCGTTGCAGGAAGGTGGAGTAGATAGCCGCCACGGGGCGAAGGCCCTTGGCCGCCATGCCGGCCGCGAGGGTCACAGCATGTTGTTCACAGATGCCGACATCGTAAAATCGGTCGGGAAATTTCTCTTCAAACTTGCTGAGTCCAGTACCCGTGGGCATGGCAGCGGTAATGCCGACTATGGTCTCGTCCGCCGCACCGGCTTCGAGCATGCCTTCCACGAAAGCGTCGGTGAAGGTCCTCGCCGGGAGCAATTTCGCCTCTGCTTCGGCCGGTCGGGGGTCGCCCTCTGTTTCTGAGGGGCGGATAGCGACGGGGGAGACCCCGTGAAACTTCAACGGATCTTCCTCGGCCTCTTTCAGTCCCTTGCCTTTTTCGGTACGGCAATGGAGAAGGATGGGGCCACTCATGCTTTTTATGCTTGCGAGACACTCGATGAGGAGGGGAAGATCATGCCCATCCACCGGGCCGATGTAGTTTACACCCAATTCCTGGAAGAGCGCGCCTTTGGTGATGTAGTTCTTCACCGACTTTTCGATATCCTGAATCGCACGGGTCATGCGATCACCGAGAACATTTTTTACGAAGCTGCCCGCGTCTTCTTTGGCCCGCTTATAGGGTTCCGCGACGATCAGCCGATTAAAGTATTTGTTCAAGGCGCTGGCATTGGGGGAGATGGACATCTCATTGTCATTGAGGATGACGAGCATATCCAGCCCGAGGTGCCCCGCGTGACTGAGGCCTTCAAAGGCCATGCCGCCGGTGATTGCGCCATCGCCGATGAGTGCGACCACGCCATAGTCTTCCTTGAGGTGATCGCGGGCGATTGCCATGCCCACGGCAGCCGAGATGGAGGTGGACGAGTGGCCGGTGCCAAAACAATCGTAGTCGCTTTCCGAAATCCTCGGATAACCGCTGATACCGTCCTTCTTGCGAATGGTGTCGAAGATGTCTCGCCGCCCGGTCAGAAGCTTGTGGGGGTAGCACTGATGGCCCACGTCCCAGATGAGCTGATCGCACCCAATGTCGTACACATAGTGGAGCGCCAGCGTCAACTCGACCACACCCAGCGGCGAAGAAAGGTGACCGCCGTTACGATTGACCACATCAATTACGCGTTCGCGCAACTCCACGGCCAACGCAGCCAATTCGGCGTGGGAGAGGGACTTAATGTCATTGGGAGAATCTATCGAATCCAGAAAGGCCATAATTCAACCGTATTGTACCGATGCCGTTTTTGGCACCCACCTTCTTTATGCTGTAAAGGCCGTTGAGCTTTCCAACATTATTCGCGTGCGCCGTTGGATGAACAGCAAAATGCCACCTTTATCAACCCTGAATCAGTGGGGCCTTCGTTGCATTTCGAAGGCAAACGGAACACACCGCTACCCTTGCTGTATTCACGAAAAGTATAGCACAGTCTGCTGTGTTGGCTCCATGACGGAATTTATGATGTGAAAGAAAAGACCTGTGCCGTTCATCTGCGCCGAAGCGCGGCCTTGTCGATTATCCCATCGGAGGTGCGCGGCAGGGCGGGCAAGATCTCGTAGTACCGGGGGCACTTATAGCCCGCCATAAGCTCCCGACAATGCCGCTTTAATTGTTTTTCCAGATCCGCCGTTGGGGAGGTGACAACCACAAAGGCCTGGACTTCTTCGCCCCGGACCTTGTCGGGGACACCGACAACGGCAGCCTCCTGGATCAATGGATGCTCTTCCAGGACCAGTTCAACCTCCCGTGGATAGACGTTCAAGCCCGCCCGAATCAACATGTCCTTCTTCAGACCCTTGAGGTAGATGTAACCGTCTTCGTCCAGGCACCCCAAATCTCCCGTGTGAAGCCAGCCGTCTTTGATCGTCGCGGCATTGATTTCCGGCTTATTCCAGTAACCCTTCATTATATTGTGGCCACGGGCCAGAATTTCCCCGGCTTCACCCGTAGGCAGCGTTTCGCCGTTATCGTTGGCAATGCGGACCTCGCACCCCCAGATCGGCAGCCCGACAGACTTGGGTCGATTGGCTTCTTCCGACATGTTGAAGGAAACGGCGGGGCTGGTCTCAGTGAGGCCATAGCCCTCCAGAATCGTGATGCCGAAACGCTCCCTGAAGGCGACTGTAAGTTCTTGGGGCATGGTGGCCCCGCCCACGAGAACGTGGCGCAAGGATGACAAATCGGGCGATAGGCTGGATTTTGTGCCCAATAGAAAGCGATACATGGTCGGCACGAGCGCGATGGTGGATACGCGCTCCTTTTTAATTACATCGAATATCTTGGTCGCATCAAAGCGTGGCACGAGTATGACGCAGGCTCCGGCAAGCAAGGCAGTGTTCATCAGGACGCATTGCCCAAAGGTATGGAAGAGGGGCAACACGCACAGGCAGCGGTCCTCGGGCGTGTATTTCAGCAGGCGCGAACCTACCGTGTGCGCGTTCTGGAAAAGGTTGAAGTGGGTCAATTGCGCGCCGAGGGGCTTGCCGCGATAGGCCGCCGTATACATGATCACCGCCACGTCATCGGGCTGCGTCTCTGCCATAGGAGGGAGGAGTCCGGTCAATTGCGCCAACTCCGTCAAAAATGAGCGACCAACAGGAGGAACAACGGGCGTCCGGCCCGACTCCACAACGACCAACTTAGGCGAAACGGCGGAGTCCTTGAGCGCGGTAACAGTGACTTCCGCAAGTTCGGACCAGGCAAAAACGAAGCGCGGATCCGAATCCTCGAAGAGATAGCGGAGTTCTCGCGGTGTCTGCATTAGATTCATTGGAACCACCACGCCACCGGCGTAGAGGACACCATAGTACACAACGGGGAAGTGGGGGGTGTTCGGCAGCAAAAGTGCGACACGATCACCGCGCTGGAGGCCCGAACGCAGCAGATAGGCGGCAACACGTTGCGCGCTTTCCAGCAACGCTCCAAAGGTTATGCGGGCATCGTCGCAAACCAAGGCTTCGGCGTGGGGAGTCTGCTGGGCGGAAAGGGTCACGCATTCGGCAACATTGAGGGACATAGGTATCGGGATCCAGCGGCGATAGAGGCCATTCGATGTGCGGTTGAGACGGCAGCTGAGATTGGAGAGTAATTTGAGGAACCGAGTATATCAGCCCGTGCCCCTGATTTCATCTCCCGCCCAATATTCGTGCGGCACCTGGTCTCGGTCATTCCTATCTCACAGTGAACTTGGCTAAGATGACATCCTTCGCAACCACACTGGGCTACTGCAAGTAATAGTGGAACGATTCACGATATGAAGCGAAGATCGGTCACCATAGTATGCGATGTCGCTGGGTTGGAGTGCTGAATAGATGAATGAGCCAGGAGTCAACGAGAGCTGGGAGGAAATCCGCCTTCTTGTTTCCGCTCAAGACGGCGAGGGGCTTACGGCGTATCTGGATTCACTAACCCCGGGCGAAGTGGCGCGCGCCCTTACGCGCCTCGACGAACCGGAGCGCCACGATGTGCTGATGCTTCTGGACCCCGAAGAAGCGGCCGATCTCATTGAAGAACTCTCCGATGCCCAAGGGTCCGACCTGGTGGAAGAACTTGCCGCTGACGAGGCGGCGGCCATTGTCGACGAGATGGAGAGCCATCATCGGGCCGACCTTCTTGGCGAGATGGATGAAGAGGATGCCGAAGCGATCCTTCGGGAAATGGACCCCGGGGAAGCCGAGGATGCACGGAAACTCCTTGAATACGGGGAGGACACGGCGGGCGGCATCATGTCTACCGAATTTGTCACCTACCCCCAGACAACTTCGGTCGGCGAGGTTATCCATGATCTTCGGAAAAATGCGGAACGCTATAGCGACTATGGGGTTCAGTACGCCTATGTTCACGGTGAGCATGGCACCTTGATTGGGGTCGTTCGGCTGCGGGACCTCCTGTTGTCGTCTGCGGAAAAGACGCTGCAGGAACTCATGATTCAGAACCCCATCTATGTCCTCGCCGACACGCCTATAGAAGAAGTGGGCCAACTTTTTGATCGCTATACCTTTTACATCGTGCCGGTAACGGACAGTGAACAACGTATGCTGGGCATTGTGCGCCGGGCAGATGCCGAGGAAGCGCTGAG
>JAJRPE010000644.1 GCA_024280935.1 Candidatus Hydrogenedentota bacterium | reverse complement strand
GCCGAAAAACCGACCCGCCCTGAAAGGGCAAAATAGCAGGGCCGCAACGGGTGTTCTCTTGATAGACTTTCAATAGCGCCTATGTGTAACCCAATCATACTATGCGGGAAAATTTTCAGTGTCGCAGGGAATCCTCTTACGCCCTTTCAGGGCTATTTTATGGTGGACCATTTTACCCAGGGCGTTGCCCTGGGCTAACCTATTGAGCCCCTTCGGGGCGTAGGTCTGCGTATCTGTTTGCTACATCTATATTGCTTCGGAACTTCATGGAAAAGTAAAGCGCACGTCGATCAACGTTGGAAAGGTTATTTCGAGCAGATTCCTTAGCCGCGAAGCGGCTGCGCGTGTAGGTGCCACCCCGAATCTTTTTTCTCAGCCTGAAGGTTGTCACGCTGGCATCAAAAAAGTGGCAAACCCGATTCCGCCGGGTTCAGAAAGTCCCGCAGGGAGTCTTCGTGCGGCTACCCAAAGCTTCGCGTCAGGGAGCTGAAGAGGAGGAACCATCCGTCTGCAAGGACGAACATGATTATCTTGAAGGGGAGGGAGACGAAGATGGGGGGGAGCATCATCATCCCCATGGCCATGAGCGTACTGGCTACGACCATGTCGATGATAAGGAAGGGGATGTAGATGATGAAGCCGATCATGAAGGCCGTGGTGAGTTCACTCAGAATGAACGCTGGCATCAGGACATGGGTGGGCACATCGTCACGGGTCTGGGGCTGCTCCATTTTGCCAATTCGCAGAAACAGCACGATGTCTTTTGGCCGCGTCTGACGAAACATAAACTCGCGCATGGGGAGCAAGGCCGCCGAAAGGGCTTCCGTGTCGCTGATTTCCTGATTGAGGTAGGGCTGGAGGGCGGTTTCATTGACCTGTTGATAGGTTGGGGTCATGATAAAAAAGGTGAGAATAAGCGCCAAGCCGATAAGAACCTGATTGGGGGGCGTTTGCTGGGTGGCCATGGCCTGCCGCAAGAAGCCCAGCACCACGATAATTCGGGTGAAGGATGTCGTCATCACGAGAATGGCCGGGGCGATGCTGATGATCGTAATGAGCACGACGATGGTCAGCGACGTGGGGGCGTTCTCCCGGCTGATAAAATTCCGGGCGGCCTGGGCAATATCAACACCGCCTACGCTTGCATCCGTTGTGTTTTGGGCGAGGGCATCGGGGGCACCGAGGAGCAACGCACCGAAGAGGGCTACCGCGATGGCTGTTATCCAAGGTCTATTCACGGGCACGGGCACTGTCCTGGAAATACTGTTTGAGCCGTTGCAAGTCACCCTTTAGATTGTCCAACTCCTCATCGACACCAGCGGGGCTTTCCTGCATCGTGGTTTGGGCGGTCCGCAATTGCGATAGAAAGTCTGCTGGCGCTCCCTGGTTCTCTGCGACCTTAGGTAGGGCGATGTCCTCCTGCTCGAAGAGTTCCGCCTCCAGGCAGCGAAGCAGAGTTACCGACTGCTGCGTTACACCCACAATGAGCACCTCGTCCTTAACCCGGACGAAATGCAGCGATGCTTGGGGGGAGAGGGCGATACGCCCCATGACCGTGCCCAAGGTGTGCCCGGAAAGAAGGGGGGTGCGTCGTCCAAACTTCTTGAGCGCCCAGAAGAGCAGGAGAAGCAGGGCTAAGGTCGCGCTGAGGGCCATAATGCTCTGCAGGATGGACCCGTCGTAGATATCCCCGCCTTCATCCCCTTCACCATCGGAGCGTGTTTCGCCCGGGGATGTGTCTCCAGCCGCTTCGCCCGCTTCTTCTCTAGCCCATGCCGCCCCGATTTTTTCCATTACACGTCCCGGATCAGCGTTCTGCTCGCTGGGCGGTGTTTCCACGGTTTCGACAGGTGCCTCTTCCACGGCCAGCGGCACCTTTGGCGGTGGTGTCTGATGGAATTCGGTGTCCTGGGCGTGTGTACTCGTGAAGAGGAGCGGCAGAAGGAGGAGAGCAAGCAGGGCCGATGATTTACGCATGGCCCAAGTCCTTTTCCGAAGCGCCAATGACCTCGGCGATCCGGACATGGAGTGAGTCCACCATGACAACGACTTCGCCCTTTGCAAAAGGGATATCATTGACGTAGATGTCGGCCATCTCCCCGGCAAGTTTGTTCAAGGGAAATACTGTGCCTTGTTTCAGCGCCAGTATATCGCGTACCAAGATGGAGCATTGGCCCAAGTCGGCAGATACACCGAGCGTAACTTCCGCAATATCATCAATGCTGATGCGTTCCTGGGCGGGGGTGACCGTCACAAACTCATCGCCAAAATCATGGTCTTGGGCTTCTCCGCTCATAGATCAACAATCATGAACTTCACGTGGAGGGCTTCCAAAACCTTTAGCTCCATCTCAGGACTCAATCGCCCGAGTAGGTTGTTGGCCTGCTGCTTGATCTGTTCCAGAATGCTGTTTTTGACCAAGGGATCGCTAAGCTCGGTACGGGTTCGGCCCTGATGAAGCTTGAGAATCATGGCGGCGAAATGGTCTTTGTGCAACCCTACCATGGCGATAGTAGCCTCGTCTTGGCAAACGAGCGTAATCTTTTCAATCAACAGTGGCGCAACCACGTCGGGGTCATCGGTTTGCACGGAGATCTGTTGCTCTTCGAACTTGACACTACCCATGGTTTCGGGAAAGGCGTTTGTTACCATCGGCGCTTTTTCTATCTTTTCGTTTCCCCCTAGCTTGGGCTTGAGCACGAAGTTGAACACGATCACGCCAATGATCGCGGGTACCAAGATAGCCCCGCAAATCATTATCAGGTTCTTTATGAGGGGCGAGGATTTTTTCTCCCCTTCCTCTTCTGTTTTTTGTTCTTCGGCCATGGCTCTCTACCTTAGATTGTACAGTTCGCGGGGTGACAGGGGAATACTGACCTCACGGTCCCGCGTTGTGCCCGTTTCCAGTCCTTGTAATAGCGTATTCAGCTTCTTCTTGTCCAGTAAGCCACGCACATAAATTTCTACGCGGCGATTGGCAGTCCTGCCTTCCACCGTGCTGTTGGTGGCGATTGGCTGTCCCGCGCCGATAGCATGAATCTCAAATTGGTCTACCGAAAGGCCTCCGGTGGCCACCAGGTGTTCGGTGACACTGTGTGCCCGTTGATAGCTCAGGTCGTAATTGTCCCGGTATCTAAGCGCGCTGGCCAGGGGGCGTGCATCGGTGTGCCCCTGGACCTCGAAGAAGCTTTCGGGCAGTTCCGCGAGCACCTCGGCAATATCCTGCAAAACAGGGAGGGCCGCAGGTTTCAGTGTGGCTTCGGTGGCATCGAAGAGCAAATAGCTGGGCAGGTTAATCTTAATGCCGCCAAGGGCATCGTATTCCACCTTGACTTTGCGTTCGATTCCCCGAACTTGGAGTCGGCGGCGAATACGCCGTGCTGTCTGGGCGGCTTTGTCGTTCTGTTGCTTGGGTGGCTTTGGGATCAGCGTAATGAAGCCTGCGGATTTTGGGAAGGGCCGAAATCCGCCCTCCAACGACATGAGGGCCTGGTTAAACTTGTCGTCACTGATGGTGGAGAAGGAGAGCAGCAAAACGAAGAAAGTCAGGAGCAGACTCATGAGATCGGCAAAGGTGGCCATCCATCCGGGAGCCCCTGGCGGTGGACATTTGCACTTCTTGCCCATATCAGCCCCCTCCGCCGGCCCCGCCGATGACGATCCGCTCTCGAACGGTGGGCGAAACAAAGGCCTTCAGTTTTTGCTCGACCACGCGGGGATTGTCGCCCGACTGAATGCTCAGTATGCCTTCGATGACGACTTCTTTTTGCAGTAGTTCGACGGCGGTTCGGGCTTTAAGCTTGCCGACGCACGGGAGGCAAATCAGATTGGCCAAGACGGCGCCATAGAGGGTCGTCAGGAGGGCAACGGCCATGGCGGGGCCAATCGACGAAGGATCCTCCATGTTGGCCAACATCTGCACGAGTCCAATAAGCGTGCCGATCATGCCAAATGCGGGCGCGTAGGTAGCCGCCGCATCAATGATGGAGGCCCCCATCGTATGGCGGTCCTCCATAAAGGCGATTTCCGTGGTGAGGATGTCCTTGATAAGTTCCGGTGCTGTCCCGTCGATGGCGAGTTGAACGCTCTTGCCCAAAAACTCATCGCCCGCCTCGGCCACATGGCTTTCTAGGGCCAAAATGCCCTCACGGCGGGCCACAGTGGCAAACTCCACCATTTTGGTGATGAGATCTTCGGTCTGAACTTCCTTATGGATAAACGCGTTTTTCAGCACCCCGACCACGCCGATAACATGGGAGAGGGGAAAGTTCACCAGCACCGCCGCCAGCGTGCCGCCAAACACAACAACCATTGACGGGACATTGATGAAGAGTACAAGGGGACTCCCCATCACGATGGTGACGATGATCAGGAGGAAGCCCGAAACCAATCCAATAAGTGTCGCGATGTCCATACACCATACCTTGTATTCATCACGGCGTCTGCGCACCGATGTTGGTGTTTCTCAATCCGTATCGTATTCTAGCACTCCCGGCGAGAATACGTCCATAATCTGAGCGACCCCGGGATTGTGTGCTCCGGTTAGCGATAAGGTCAGGTTACGATTAGCGGACCAGGTTTACCGCTTCCTGCAAAATGGCATCGGCGGTCGTAATCGTCCGCGCATTGGCCTGGAAGCCGCGCTGGGCGATGATGAGTTCAGTGAACTCCGTGCCCAAATCCGTGTTGGAGCTTTCCAATACGCCGCCGCTTACCGTGCCCCGCCCGCCCGTTCCCGGGGCGCCGATATTGGCCAGGCCCGAGGCGGGTGTCTGGCGGAACGCGTTGTTGCCGTCCCGATCAAGGCCGCCCACATTGGCGAAGGAGGCCAGGGCGACCTGGGCAATCACCTGGGTGCGATCATTGGAGAAGACCCCCACGACCTGCCCGTTGTTTCCAATACTGAAGCTCTCCAGGATGCCCAGGGCGAAGCCATTCTGACTCCGCAGCGCAATATCGCTGGGTGGCTGGGCGGCAGGGTCGGCCGCAGGATCCACCGGGGGGGCAAGCTGGGTCACATCAGAAAAATCGACCGCCACCGACAGCGCCGCAGGCAGGGGAGGTTCTATGGCCAATTGGGCGGCAGTGAGGCTGAGGGTGCTCGTTGCGGAGGCGGGAATAGCGTTTCCATTGCCATCAAAATCCAAGGTGCCATTGCCCGCAGCGACGGCGCCACCGCCATTGTCGTAATTTGCGACCCAGTCCCACTGGTTGCCTGTGGCGGATTTGGTAAAGGTGAACTCGATGTTCCGTGCGATGCCCAGCGAGTCAAAGACCTCAATGTTTCTAATAACCGTATCGCCCGCGTTGGTGCTGGAGTTCAGGTTGCCCACGAGATCGGCTTCCGTAGTGGCGCTGGCGATACCTGCGCCGCCCAGAGGGATCGTGATGTCGCCCGGGACGCCGTTGACGGCATCGATCACGCCCGATGCGTCGGCGGTGAATCCCTGTACGCGCAGACCCGTGGCGGGGTCTATCAGCACGCCGACCGAGTTCACAGTGAAAGAGCCATCGCGGGTGTAGACGTTGGTCGTGCCGTCGCTGAGGACAAAGAAGCCGTTGCCCTGGATGGCCAGGTCGGAATTGACACCTGTGGTGACCAGGGAGCCTTGCCCGAAATTTACGTCGATGCTGGCGACCTGAACGCCCAGGCCGATCTGTTGCGGGTTGGTCCCGCCGTTGGTGGCCGTTGGGGCAGACCCCCCGTTCAAGGTTTGGCTGAAGAGATCTTGAAAGAGAATGCGGGAACTGCGGTAGCCGGTGGTGTTGATGTTTGCAATATTGTTGGCCACGACATCCAATTTGGTCTGCTGCGCTTTGAGGCCCGTGACGCCGGTATAGAGTGCTCTGCCCATGATGATGCTCCTGGTGGGGGCGGCTCAGGCTCGCCCGGATTAATGCGTAGTGTCTAACTTCGCAACAGATGCTCAAGAAAATGAAAAGTTTTCGGGGGTAGTTAGGGCCACAAATATCGGTAGTGGCCCGACTTCCTGGAATCAGTGGAATAAATTGTTGATGGTGGAACCGAGCCGATCAATGACGCCTCGTTTCTCACTATCGTTGCTGGCGCCGGATGTGTTGTCGCTTTCGGCATCCTCTTCGGGCGCTTCGTCGGCGATGGAAAGCACGTTGCTCATGGAGACGATTTCGCCGTCCACGTTCAGCACGACAATGCTGCCGTCCAGATACACTGAGTTTACGGTGCCCACGGCGATTTCACCGCTGTCGTTGACCCCTTCCACATACTTCCCGATAAGGCCTTGCGCCGAGATGAAGTTCAACTGATCCATGTTGCCCGAGATCAATTCGAAGCTGTTGTTGAGGTTCTCCATCTCCTCAAGCGAGGCGAATTGAGCCAATTGGGCTATCATATCCGCGTTGTCCACCGGTTCCAGGGGATCCTGATTTTGAAGCTCCAGTACGAGCAATTGGAGAAAGGCGTCTCGGCCCAGTTCATTGTTCGGAGCTTCGGTGGCTTCCGCCGTTGTTATTTGCTTGGAACTCGTGGATTTCTGTGTTGCGGCGGCGGATTTGGCCCGAAAGGTCGATGTGATTTGCCGTGTGGCCTCTTCCTGCTCTGTGCGGGTAACAGACAGGTTGCCCAGGCTGTTGCCGCGATAGCCGACGAGTGCGTTCATACGATGCTCCTTCTTGTGCTAGGCCAGCACGTTGAGTCCGCCAGATTCCCCATGGGTTCTGGAGGGATCTGCGTGCTGCAGCGTGGGTATCTGAATCTCGGTTGTTCTTGCTTGGTCTGTGTCGATGTTCTGGCGTGCCTTATGTGCGGCACCACCGTCATTGTCGTGCGGGTTCGGGCTGTCCTCTACCGTGGCTTCGGCGAGGCTGAGTCCTTGTTTCTCCAAGGCGGTACGGAGTTCTGCCATCTGGCTGTCCAGGGCATCACGGACTTGTGGGCTGGATGAGACCATCGTGACCCGAACCGTGTCCCCGATACGCTGAATTTCGAGGCGCAGCTCACCGAGGTTTTCCGGTGACAGGCGCAGTCGCATCGTTGATGTGCCCTGTTGCTGAACCAGGTTAATTTGCTGCGCAATCTCACCCGGAAGGTTGGTCAGGGGAATGCGGGGCGTTGATGTCGGCGAGACCATCCGTACGCCCCCCAATTCCGTTGCGGTTGTTTGTGGAGGCGGCGGAGCTGCGCCATCTGGGACACCGTCCAATTTGGCTGCTTGCTCCGTGGTTGCGGTGCTTGTTCTATTCGCCTCGGAGCTTAGCCGCGTCGTCGGAATTTCGACGTCCTGTTGCTTTACCGCATTTTCCGCAAGGAGCGCATTCAGCGTCTTTGGGAAAGGGGGCTTGGGAGATTGTCCCGTGTTTGGAGAGGCCTCGTCGCCATCGGAGGAGGCTGTTGTGTTCGCGGTTTCGCCGGAGGCAGCACCACGCGACAAGATGGAGGATAGGGAGGCTGGAAGTTCTTCAGCGGAGTCGCTTTCCGGTGGCGGCGGGGCGATAACTTCGTTCGGTGATCTCGGTGGGGAGGAGGCTATATTTTCCTCGGTTGTTACCGATTCGTTGGTGGAATCGAGGGGGATTTCCACGTTCTCATCTACCGTTTCAGCAACGGATTGATCCAATGCGGTCTCCTCTTCAGCAGAATTGGTGTCACCGGTTTCATCCGTAGGGGAAGGAGTCGAAGTCGCTGTTTCGTCTTGTTCCGAGTTTGTTTCGTCTGTTGTCGTTGCGGACTCTTCGGTTACACCCTCTGATTCCTCTGGAGCGTTGTTCTCGGGGGTGTTTACATTGCTTTCCACGACATCCCTGGGCGGCGCGTCGCTGTCTCTTGCTGCGCCTTCGGCATTGACCTCGGTTAAGACCGTGACGAAACTTGCTGCGCCGCTGACATAGGCATAGGAGTCCGCGTCCACCTTGCCGTGACGGGGTTCCTGGGCGGGGGGGGCAGTTTCGACAAGCATGGGTACACCTTTCCTGGGTTAGAAATTTGCTAAGTATTCGCCGAGCACTACGGGTGCCACGGACAAGGGGCGATAGCCCTTGCCCGTGCCGGGCAACCATTAATCCTGTTGGATGTGCCGCACGATCCCGAGGCACGAGGGTTCGTGCGTATTCAGGCATGCAAAGGAAGCGTCAAGGGTGCGGGTTTGCGAAAGTTTTCTGCGTCATCACTTGGACGGTGAAGGCACGCCGATAATCCCACACCGACTTTTTTTCTTGTTGGCGTAACACGTGTCCAAATGGTCTACACCCTTAAACTCCCCCGCTTCGCTCCTCCGTGTAAGGGTGGCACCCAGAAGTTGTTTTTCAGACCCAAGGGACTTTGAAGTCTTGGAATTCCAAGACCAACACGCATCCGCCCCTGTGGCTAGCCTGCGTCGACCATCGATTTGATAACCCGTGCCGCTATCTCCGTGGACATGGCGTCCAGGATTGGCCCCTGTTTCTTGGCCTTGACGTTCAGGAGGATTTCCGCGATCTCGTCGGTCGGCATGCTCTCCAAGCGCTTGGCCGCGCTCTCCGGCTCCATGCTTTCCAGGGTGATGGCAACGGTTTTGAGCTGCGTCATTCGACGCTCCGCCGCAGCGTCGAAGGACTCGTTGATGCTTTTCTGCATCATCTCCAGATCAGAGCGGGCTTTGTCCAAGTCGTCTTCACGTTGCTTTACCTGTTTCTCACGCTCGTTCAGCGCCATCTCACGCTTTTCCAGATCGCTGGCCCGTTCGTTGAGCTGTTGGGCCAGGGTGCCGAGGGCCGGTTCGTTGGCCTTAGACTCGGCCATTTCTTTTTCCTGGGTCTCGGCGTAGCCTTCTGGGTTGGTGAAGGCCTGCAACGCCTCGGTAGGTGATTTCCCCTCCATCATTACCAGGCCTGCCAAGGTGGCAACCAGGGAGATGACGAAGATAGCGCCCATTAGGATGATTTTTACCATAGTGCAATACCCCTGCTCTTACTTCGGGTCGTGGGCGGCCCGGCTTAGCTGATCCCGAGCTGCGTACATCGTGGCGGTTTCGTCGAGCTGCTTCTGCGCTTCCCGATCAAGGTACTCCAGATAGGTGTTTCGCCGACGCTCATGAAGTTTCTCGGCGATGTGCCGGGCCTGGGTAGCTTTTTCCAGGGCTTCCATCTTTTCGGCTTCTATCGATTGCAAATCACGTATTTCCGCGTCTTTCTGATCCCGGAGGGTGGCCAGATGGCGCTCATATTGATAGTAACTCCGAACTTGCGCCGCATCAAATTCCTCCAGCAAGGTTTTTCCGGCTTGTTCCAGGGCCGACCGTCGCGTCAACTCCAGCGAGGTGCGTTCGCGCTGGGAGCGCTGGAGCGCCCTGTGGCTTGTTGCCAGATCCTGAGCCTTCAGGTCCTCCGTCTGTTTTCGCAAACGCAACAGGATGGCGTATCGATTGGGATCGCGCATGGCCTAACGATTCCCCGTTAGTTGGGACAGGCGATGGACCGTTTCCGCAAAGGGTGCGGCCTCCTTCAAATCCTGTTTCAAGAATGCGTTAAACTCGGGCATCAACTGAACCGCAAGGTCGATTTCCGCATTGCTGCCCGGCACGTAGGCCCCGATATTGATGAGATCTTCGGAGTCCCGGTAGGCGGCCAGGAGTTCCCGAAACCGGTAGGCCCACTGGCGGTGGTTGTCGTCGGTAACCTCATTCATCACGCGGCTGATGCTGCCCAGGATGTCCACGGGCGGATAGTGCCCCTTGCCCGCGAGATCGCGCGAAAGGACGATGTGTCCGTCCAGAATGCTGCGCACCGTATCGCCCACCGGGTCGTTTAGATCATCTGCTTCCACGAGTACGGCGTAGAATCCGGTGATACTGCCCTCCGCAGAAGTGCCCGTCCGCTCCAGCAAGCGGGGCAGCATGGCATAGACCGATGGGGGATAGCCCCGGGTCGTGGGCGGCTCGCCCACCGCCAGCCCAACTTCTCGCTGGGCCATGGCAACGCGGGTGATAGAATCCATAATCAACATGACATTCAAGCCTTGGGCGCGGAACCATTCGGCGATGGCGGTGGCGATGAAAGCACCATTTAAGCGAAGTAGCGCCGGTTCGTCGGAGGTGGCGACCACGACGATGGAGCGGGCGAGGCCTTCGGCACCAAGGTCGCCTTCGATGAACTCCCGCACTTCCCGCCCACGTTCGCCGACGAGGGCGATGACGTTCAGATCGGCATCTGTATTTCGGGCGATCATGCCAATGAGCTTGCTCTTGCCGACGCCGCTGCCGGACATGATGCCCATGCGTTGTCCGCGACCGCAGGTTAGACACCCGTCAATGGCGCGAATGCCGGTGGCAATGGGTGTCAGAATACGCTGTCGTGACAGGGGCGGCGGCGGCTCCGCGTGAAGCGATACTTTTTCCACGTAGTTCAGCGGCGCGTCCGTGTCGATGGGGGTGCCGTCGCTGCCGATTACGCGGCCAATCAAGCCAGGGCCTACGGCGACCTGGGGAGGCCGGTGGGTGGGTCGAACGGGACAGCCGGGTCCGATGCCCTGCATGCTTCCGAGGGGCATGAGCAGGATCTTTTCCTTGCGAAAACCGACAACCGCCACGGGGACGGGGGTCTCGGCGCGGGGCGACTCGACGTAACACAGATCGCCCACCTGCATGGGAGGTCCAGATGCCTCTATGGTGAGTCCTACGATATCGGTAATTTTTCCCGAGGCCACCAGTGGGCGGGCTTCCTCGACACGTTGCGCGTAGGCGGAGAGATCGATCATGGGCCGGTTACTCCGTCAGGCTGTCGAGCACCTGGGCCAGAATGGTTTCGAGGCGGGCGTCCACGCTGGTCGTTTCCGTATTTGCCACGCAGCCGCCGGGCTCAACCGACTCATCGGCTTGGAGTGCCAGGGATTCGAGACGCGGAAAAGTTTCCAGCAGGCTTACTTCGTGTGCCCGCATGGCTTCGAGATCCTGTGGATTCAGGGAGAGCGTTACCTTCTGTTCCTCGGTCAGGAGTTCCAAGGCGCGTTGAACGGTGTGCTGGAGGATTTCAGGATTGGCAATGCGTTCGACATCGATAACCTTGGCAACGATGTGTTTCACCAGGGAGAGCACTTGCGGCTCCAGACTCTCAAGAAAGGCCGCGTGGGTTTCTTGCAACGCGTCACCTGCCGCAGTCAGGGCTTCCGTGCATTGGGCTAGCGATTCCTCAAAAGATTTCTGCCCGGCCTCGGTACCCCGTGCCAGGCCCTCCTGATAGGCCTCCTGCACTTTCTGCTCAGCCTCGATCCGGGCCGACTCCATGATTTCTGCGCGGATAGCTTCGGGGTCGAGGGGCATATCCTCGGCTTCTTCCTCGGGGGACTCAGACATTAATTCAAATGCCGGCGGTACGGTTTCTTTGTCCGGGAAGGATTCGAGGAGATCCCGGCCATAGGTCGATACGCCTTCGGTCTCCGCATGTATGAATTTCAGGACTTTAGACCAGGATTTCATCCGCATCTCCGCCACCGCGACCTGAAATGACCACATCGCCCGACTCTTCGAGACGGCGTATGACGGCCACGATCTTCTGCTGGGCTTCTTCCACGTTCTTCATGCGGACTGGCCCCATGAACTCGATTTCTTCCTGGATCATCTCGCGAGCACGCTCCGACATGTTCCGAAGGACCTTCTCCTGGACTTCCTCGTTGGAGGCCTTGAGTGCCAGGGCCAAATCTTTGCTTTCGACCTCACGGAGAGTCTTCTGAATGCCCGCGTCGTCGACGAAGATGACATCGTCGAAAGTGAACATGAGGCGGGATATCTCGTCGGCCAGTTCTGGATCGCGCTCCTCAAGGTCCGCCATGATGGCCTTCTCCGAGGCCCGTTCAATCATGTTGAGGATTTCAGCGACATCCTTGACACCGCCCGCGAAGGTAAAGCCCTGGCTGAAGACCGCCGCCATTTTCCGCTCCAGAACGCGCTCCACTTCCCGTACAATTTCCGGTGCCGTTCGGTCCATCGTGGCAATGCGAATTACCACATCGGACTGCACGTCTTGCGGCAGGGAAGAGAGAATGATAGATGAGGTGGCCGGGTTCATATGGGCGAGGATAAGCGAGATCGTCTGGGGGTGCTCATCTTGGATGAAGCTTGAAATCTGGGAGGGGTCCGCTTTCTTCAGAAACTGGAAGGGCACCTCCTGAAGGCTGCTCTGGAGTCGATTGAGGATCTCGAAAGCGCGTTCGCTTCCGAAGGACTTCTCCAAGAGGTCTTTGGCAAAATCGATGCCGCCCTGGGCAACAAAACGCTTCGCCACCGCCATCTCGTAGAATTCATCCAGGACGGCAGACTTTATATCCGTGTCCACGGTGCCCAGCCCCGAGAGGTCCAAGGTCATCTGGTCAACTTCTTCGTCACTGAAGTTGCCCAGAACCTGGCTGGCGTTTTCGGGTCCAAGGCACGCCAAAAGGATGGCTGCCTTACGGCGGCCATCTACGTCGGCGAGAAGCTCACTGGTATCTTCGGGGACCGTGGTTCTATTCCTCTTCGGCAGTCATCCAACTGCGCAACAGGGCCGCAACGGCCTCGGGGTCATCCATGGAGAGTTGTGAAATTTCTGCGGCCACTTCCTGTCTACGCATGTCCTCGAGGGTGGCTGCGGGGATTTCCTTGACTTCCTCTTCCTCGTGTTCGGCGGCGGGTATTACGGTGGAATTCTTCAGCAAGCGGCGGACAACGAGAAAGCCGACTATAATCAATAGGAGTTGAACCCCCATGGATATCAAGTTGTTGCTCCAAGCCCGTTGTTCCGAAGCTTCACGACTGGCGATGGCCTCGCTGACCAGGCCCAAACCTGCGATGTTGAAGGGGTGGTCAAGGATTTCCACTTCGGTATCCACGCCTTCAATGCTCACGGCGCTTTCCGTAACAGCGGTCAGAGCCCGCATCAGGCGGTCGGTGATGCCATCGTATTCCTGGGTTATTGTACCGTCTTCGCCTTCAACATCCAGCGTTTTGTCACCTTGCACAATCAAGGCTATCTTGTATTTTACCACATCACCGGGATCGGTGAGGGTCTTGGTCGTGGTGCGGCTGGGTTCAAAGTTGGTCAGGGTGTCGTCGGTAGTTTCTGTGGTCTCGGTGCCACCGGGGGCTGCCGCCGCTTCGGGAACGTTCTGAAACGCGCCAGGCGCGCCTTCGGGAAGGCTCTCTGCCGAAGTGAGCTCGTGGCTCTGCTTCCATTCGCTCAGGGTTGCCCCGTCTTCGACTTTACTCTCCATCACTTCCCGGTGGTCGAAGTCGATGTCAGCACTGACCACGACGGTGCCGTGGACGTTCATGGTGGCCAGAACCCCCCTCAATTTGTTTTCGATCCGGCGCTCTACATCGTCCTGATACTCCAATTTGTCCGTGGCGATGGAGGCAAACTTGGATTCTGAGGGAAGGTGGAGGGTTTGGGCATCGGTGGTGGCCAGGGTGATATTGCCTGGGTGGAGGTTGGCACCGCCCGCCCGGCTGATCATGCTGACCAGGAGCTTGGTTTCTTGCTTAGAGACCGGGCGGTTCACTTGCAAGGTTACAACCGCTTCTGAAGGGATTTGTTCGTCCACGAAAAGCTCTTGTTTAGCCTCCCGAATGATGACGTGAGAATCGTTAATGAACTTGAATTCGTTCAACTGTTGCTCAAGTTCGCCCTGAATGGCCCGCATGAAGTTGAGGTCGTTGAGCCATTGGTTGGCCATCATGTTGGGGTTGGCAAAGAGCTCCTCAAAACCTGAGGGTACGCTCTTTCCTACGGGCAGATTGCTGCGCTCCAGTTCCAGGAGCATGGCACCACGATCTTTGGGAAGGACGCTGATCGCGTGCCGGGTCTCATCCAGCTTGTAGTTGATCTTCTTGCCTTCCAGCAGGGTGACGGTCTCGGCGATCTGCTCGGCGGTGAGGTTGTCGGCGAGGGTGATGTAGCGGGTTTCACCGCCGCTCAGACTGATGGCGGTAATGGCTGCGGCAATCAGGAGGCCCCAGCCTACAATCATGACTCTCGGGCCTGAAGGGAGTTGGCCCCAAGCTTCTTTGATCGCACGGCCCTGCTGGCGGAAAAAATCGATAATAGCGGCCAAATTCACGTGTCTACCCTACCTTGCCGTCTGCCGGGTCGTTCCCAGCACGGTCGGCTATCCTATGTTGTGGCATCGAAGCCATGGACCCTGTACCAGAGCCTGGCCTGACGTATCTCACCCATTCACAATTCTTCCGCAGCTGAGTACAACCCAACCTGCTGCGGATCCTCTTGCGCCTGGTATCGATATTGCCAAAACAATATGGATAGATCAGGGAACCAGCCGATTCATGCGCTATCCCGCTATACAGGGCATGGGCTGGAGACTGCACAACGCCGTGCCCATGCCGATTCCCAAGTCAGCAGGGGCGCTAACGCTATGTAGCGTGGATTCAATTGTAACCTCCGCGCACCGGACCTTGGGAATATTCTCCCACGGTCCTTATGGTACGGAACATCAACTTTGGGCCTCCGGCCCGTCGATCACACCGCGTCCGTGCGGCTTGATGCTCTGTATACACCAACGAAAGGGGAACCCGCATGGAGCGCCTCGTTCGCTATTAACTGGATTCAAAAGTCGGTGCCATGCGGCTAAAGCTGCATGCGCATTATTTCTTCGTAGGCGGTCATGACCTTGTTTCGCACGGTCATCATGGTCTGGAAGGACACATCGGCCTTTTCCACGGCGACCATAGCCTCGGAGACATCCTTTATTTCACCCGCCACCAACTGCTTAATAGTGGTGTCGGCTTCGGTTTGCAAGTGTTGGACCTCAGTGATGGCATCCGCGAGAAAGTCCTGAAACGACCGGTTCTCCGTACCCACGGGGTGGGCCTGGGCCGGTCGCATCTGTTTGGCGCTGATCTCCGGTGGTTGGAGACTGGTGCCTGGAACTCTTAAGGGATCAATGATCACGAACGAGGATCCTTAGCGTCTTACTCGTAAGAACACGCAAAAAAACAAAATTTCTTTCACGTCATTCCCACGAAAGTGGGAATCCAGAACGCGGTAGGTACACTTTGTAACACCACTGGCTCCCCGCGTTCGCGGGGATGACGGTCTTGGGTTGTGGGCAGAACCCACGTTGGTAGTACATTCCTGTGCTTCGGGGCAGTCAGGACCAAAAATATTGGCTGTGGCCCTGGCCACTATTGCTGCAATATTTCCATGGCACGCTGTTTCATCTGGCGCCCAGAGAGAATCACCGCAATATTGGCCTCATAGGCCCGTTGCGCGGAGATAAGATTTACCATTTCAACGGCCATGTTTACATTGGGGTAACTCACGTAGCCCTCTTCATTGGCATCGGGATGCTGCGGGTCAAATACCTGACGCAGGGGCGAGGTGTCGCGAACGACCCGCTTCACCATAACACCCAAATGATCGGGATTAAAACCGGGCTTAATCTCGTTGCCACGCAGGATCACCATTTGACGGCGAAAGGCCCCGCCCTCGGGGGTGCGGGTTGTTTCGGCGTTGGCAATATTGTTCGCGATGATATTCATACGCGCCCGCTGGGCTTTGAGTCCACTCACGGCAATGTCCCCGGCGGAGATACTATCGATATTCATTCGTTACTCCTACCGTGCCAAGCTGTTCAACATGGCCTTGGTCATTTCAAATTTCTTGCTGAGTAACCGCGCATACGTGGTGTACTCACCGGTGTTTTTTGATAATTTACTCATTTGGTCGTCTATGTCAACTTTATTGTAGTCATTTTTCGATAAAAATGCAAGACGATCGAATTCCGTGCGGTATGTTGTATGATCGAAGTGACGGGGTCGGGTCGTGCGGAGGGCGACTGCGCCCCGGCCTTCAACCATGGTGTGGAGGGTTTTCTGGAAGTCGATCTCGGTCGGTGTGAAATGGGGCGTGTCCACGTTGGCGATGTTATTCGCCAGATAGCGGTGGTTTTGCTCCCGGACGTTCATGGCCTGCACCAGCAGGTTGGTCGTGTCTACACCAGCAAAGGGGGTCATGGATTGGGTTCCTTGTTCTTCTACTTCCACGAGGTGAAGAGCAAGGCCCGTGCCAGTTGTTGGAGTAGCCTAAACGACAGCGAATGCGGTGTCCGGGGGGAGGCGAGGTGACGTATCAGGCAAATGTTGCCGGGCGGGATGGCCTATTCTGCCGTGGGGGACCAACGTCCTGAATGCCAGGGAAGCCGCTGGCCGCAATAAATCCTTGTTTGTATGTTTGGCGGGATTGTCGGGCAGTGGCAATCTCAATAAACCTGTCAAAATAGGCTGATTCAACGACATAGGCTGATTCAACGATTGACAAATTTCCATGTTCTGGGGTACGATTCGGGGGAAGCGTTATTAGGTTCGTTGCTACTTTGGTGGAAGTGGCTGTCGGGCGCGCTAAGGCGGCGGGCATCCCGCAGGGTTGCAACGTCGCGGGAGAGGTGCCACCGCCAGGGGATTTTGGGATCCGAAGGACAACTTGGGTGTTGACGGGCTGGTGCGGAATTCTGCAATGCGTTTCGAGGTAAGGCTTAGGTGCTGCTCATCGGCCTTCTCTTGCTTCCCAAGTCTATCGATGGCGCTCGAATTGGTGTTCTCCTCAATTGGCTTGTGTGGCGCGTGGCCCGTTCAGGATAGCGGCCGAAGCATAGGCGCTTTTGGGCCTGTTATCGACAAAAAAATTAGGAGTTTGGTGACGCTGTTCTTAGCCTGAAAGGCTTTAACAGCTTACCCCAGGGCAACGCCCTGGGAATAGAAATTAGAAAATCAAAGCCCTGAAAGGGCGTAATAGAAGCACACCACCGCCACTGTGTCGCCCTTTCAGGGCTGTTAATTATTTTACATTCTGACCCAGGGCGTTGCCTTGGGCTAACCTGTTGAACCCCTTCGGGGCGGGTCGCTCATGCGACATGGTTGTAACGATTGTACACGGATTTACCCGCTGCGCCGCAGGTGCCACTTCTTCTGGGCAAGGTCCCAGAAGAAGCATAGTGCCTTGATTTGGGAAAACCGCTGTAAAAAACAAGAAAATTCTCAGGCGGCGAGGGCCAAGGATCATAAATCTTGGTTGTGGCCCCGCCACTTTAGGTTATGAACGTGTTGTAGTCGAACTTTTCCAGAGGGGATACCTGTGATGTACATTAATGTCGGACAAAAAGGTCCATTGTTTAGTTGGCTCGGTCAGGTATGTGTTTCAGCCGGGGTGAGCTTTGCGCTCTTCTTGGGTGTCGCGAATTTCGCGGGCGCTCAGGACGTTGGGTTTGGTTTTGCGGCCGCAATGGGCGGCGTGAATTTTACGGAATATGGCAATGATGTTGCCGTGGACGCTTCGGGCAATGTGTACACGACTGGGCTTTTCAGCGGCACGGTCGATTTTGATCCTGGTCCGGGAACGGTCAATCTCACCGCTTTTGGAAGTAATGCAGACATCTTCGTGCAGAAGCTGGATTCTACAGGGAATCTGGTGTGGGCCAAGCGCATGGGCGGCACTTTTAGCGACTATGGCTATGGTATCGCGGTGGACGCTTCGGGCAATGTGTACACCACCGGGTTGTTCTCCAGCACGGCGGACTTCGATCCCGGCGCGGGCATATTCAACCTCACTCCTTCCGGTAGCACCGATATCTTCGTGCAGAAGCTGGATTTCGCAGGGAACTTTGTGTGGGCCAAGCGCATGGGTGGCACTGCTGCTGATGAGGGACTTGAGATCGCCGTGGACGGGCCGGGGAATATTTACTGCACTGGGATCTTCAGCGGCACGGCAGACTTCGATCCGGGTGCGGGCGTGACGAATCTCACCAGCGTGGGGAACCGAGATATCTACGTGCAGAAGCTGGACTCCACAGGCAACTTCCAGTGGGCCAAGTCCATGGGCAGCAGTCTCCAGGATAGCGGCAACGGGATCGCGGTGGATGGGTCGGGCAACGTGTACACGACGGGGAGCTTTCAAGGCACGGCAGATTTTGATCCTGGCGCCGGTGTGATGAACGTTACGAGCGCAGGCTCTTTCGATATTTTCGTGCAGAAGCTGGATGCTTCGGGTAACTTCGTGTGGGCCAAGGTCATGGGTGGTACAGGTTCTGATGGGGGCATCGGCATCGCGGTGGACGGGTCAGGGAACGCGCACGCTACGGGGTACTTCAATGATACCGTGGACTTTGACCCCGGTGCGGGCACCTCCAACCTCACTAGCGCGGGAGGTAATGATGCCTTCGTGCAGAAGTTGGACACCTCGGGTAACTTCGTGTGGGCTGCGGGCCTGGGTGGCACGGGTTTAGAATTTGGAACAGACCTCGCGGTGGACGGGTCAGGCAACGTGTATGCCACGGGACAATTCGAGGTCACGGTCGACTTTGATCCCGGTGCCGGCACCGCCAACCTCACGAGCGCGGGGGGGGGGCGACATCTATGTAAACAAACTGAATTCTTCGGGAAACTTCGTGTGGGCCAAGGCCATGGGCGGCACCGGCGCAGATCGTGGCAACGCTGTTGTGGTGTCTGCATCGGGGAGTGTGTACACCACCGGGTGGTTCCAGGACACGGCAGACTTTGATCCTGGTGCGGGCACGGTCAACCGCACGAGTGGCGGCGGATATGACATTTTTGTATCCAAGCTGTCACCGCCGTTGAGCAATGATGTTGTGTTCGAGTTTTCGGCTGCTATGGGTGGCACGGGTACGGACTTTGGCCGCAGTATTGCGGTGGACGGGTCGGGCAACACGTATGCGACAGGGTATTTTCAAGGCACGGTGGATTTTGATCCGGGCATTGGCGTGACCAATTTAACCAGCGTGGGGAATGAAGATATTTTTCTGCAAAAGCTGGATGCCGCTGGCAATCTTGTCTGGGCAGGGGCCATGGGCAGTGCGGGCGTTGATGATGGTTGGGCTATCGCGTTGGATGGGTCGGGCAACGTGTATACCACGGGTTTTTTCACCGGCACCGCAGACTTCGACCCGGGCGCGGGCACATTCAACCTTATCAGCGCGGGGGGTAAAGAGGTTTTCGTGCAGAAGCTGGATTCTTCGGGGAACTTCGTGTGGGCCAAGTCCATGGCCGGTACGGGCACAGGCCGAGGCATCACGGTGGACGGATCGGGGAGCGTGTTTATCACAGGAACTTTCAGTGGCACCGTTGACTTTGACCCGAGCGGAAGTACGTTTAACCTTAGCAGTGCGGGGAGTGACGACATTTTTGTCCAGAAATTGGATTCTTCGGGGAACTTTCAGTGGGCCAAGTCCATGGGCGCCACGGACTTTGATACCGGTTATCACATTGCGGTGGACGGTTCGGGCAACGTGTTTACTACAGGCTTCTTCAAAGAGACGGTAGATTTTGACCCCGGTGCAGGTACGTCCAACCTTACTGCCATCGGATTCTCCACGGACATTTTCGTTCAAAAGTTGGATTCCGCAGGTAACTTTCAGTGGGCGAGGGCCATGGGTGGAACGTCTAACGATGTCGGCCTTGGTATTGCGGTGGATGGGTCGGGCAATGTATACACCACGGGGGATTTTCAGGGCACGGTAGACTTTGACCCCGGCGCGGGCACGGCCAATCTCAGCAGCGCGGGGAGCTATGATATTTTTATACAGAAACTGGATTCTGCCGGCACCTTCGTGTGGGCCAAAGCCATGGGTGGGGCAAGTTCTGATGAGAGCTACGGAATCGGGCTGGATGAGTTCGGCAACGTATACGCCACGGGATATTTTCAGGGCGCGGTGGATTTCGATCCCGGCGCGGGCACCTTCAACCTCAATAGCGCGGGGGGACGCGATATTTTCGTCAGCCGCTTGAATGCTGCGGGAGACTTTGTATGGGCCAAGGCCATGGGCGGCGCGGGCACGGATCGCGGTAGCGCTATCGTGGTGAACGGGACAGGCAGTGTATATACCGTGGGTTTTTTCGAGGTCACGGCAGATTTTGATCCGGGCGCGGGCACGGCCAATCGTACGAGCGCGGGTTCTATAGACATCTTCGTATCCAAACTGACTCCCGGCGCAGCGGATATAACGGGACCAACAGCGGACACGATTACCCCGGCAACGACGGGGCCGACCAATGCCGCGTCCGTGGATTTTGATGTGACGTTTAGTGAGGCCGTGTTCAACTTTGATGCCGTGAGCGACATGGTGATCATGAACACAGGCACGATGAGTACCGGGGTGAGCGTGTCTGGCGGCCCGACGGCGTATACCGTCTCCGTTAATGGCATCACGGGCGATGGCTCCTTCACGCTGGCGGTGGATACGGCCTCTGACGTGCAAGACGCGTCCGGGAATGCCCTCGCATCGAGTGTCACCAGCGCTTTGGTGAACATTGACAACACGGCACCCACCCTTTCCGTCGGCGGGCCTTCATCGAACCTTACGAGGGGTGGTCCCGTGACTTATTCGGTGGCCTATAGTGGTGCGGATACGGTGAACTTGACGGTGGGTGATGTAATCCTGGATGCGACGGGTACGGCGACGGGCACGGTTTCCGTGAGCAACGGCACGACGGCCAATCCGACCGTGACGGTTAGTGCTATCGGTGGCGATGGAACGTTGGCCATCAGCCTTGCAAGTGGCACGGCTTCGGATACTGCGGGAAACAGTGCCCCGCCTACGGAGCCGAGTATCGGCTTTACAGTGGACAACACGGCGCCTTCCCTCGCTATTGGTGCGCCGTCGTCGAGCATTACAATGGGTGGGCCGGTGACTTATCCGGTGACGTACAGTGGCGCGGATACGGTGAACCTGACGGCGGGTGATATAACCCTGAACGCGACGGGTGTTGCTGCAGGCGCGGTGTCGGTGAGTGGCGGTACAACGACTACGCCGACGATAACGATCAGCGGCATCACGGGCGATGGCACGTTGGGAATCAGTATCGGCGGTGGCACGGCCACAGACAATGCAGGCAACACGGCTGGACCTGCTGGTCCCAGCGGAACGTTCACGGTGGACAACATAGCGCCTGCCCTTTCCATCGGAACGCCCTCACTAAGTCTGACTGCGGGTGGTCCGGTTAATTATTTGGTGACGTACAGCGGTGCGGCTACGGTAAACCTTACAGCAGGCAACGTATCGCTGAACACGACCGGCACGGCAGCGGGTACGGTGTCGGTGAGTGGCGGTGCGACGAATACGCCAACGGTGACGATTGGCAGTATTTCGGGTGATGGTACGCTGGGAATCAGTATCGGCGGTGGCACGGCCACGGACAACGTCGGCAATATGGCCGGATCCGCTGGTCCAAGCGGCACCTTTGCGGTGGACAATACCGTGCCCACCCAGGCTATTGGCGTGCCCTCATTAAGTGTTACAAAGGGTGGCCCGGTCACGTATTCGGTGACTTATAGTGGTGCGGATTCGGTGAATCTGACGGTTGGTGATGTGATGCTGAATACGACGGGCACGGCCACGGGTACGTTGTCGGTGAGCGGCGGTGCGACGAACACGCCAACGGTGACGCTTGGCAGTATTACGGGTGATGGCACGCTGGGAATCAGTATCAGTGGTGGTGCCGCCACGGACAACGCCGGGAACAGCGCGGCGGCGACCGGACCGAGTGACACCTTTATCGTAGATAATACCGCGCCTGTAATTACCGTGAATAACGGAGGTTTGACTAGCGTGGAGGCGGGGGGGAGCTGGGTTGAGCCGGGAGCCACGGCGACGGATGCTGTTGACGGCAATGTGACGGTCGTTGTTGGTGGTGATGCGGTTGACCCAAGTGCCGCTGTCGGAACCGTTTTTGTTGTCGAATATACGGCACAGGATACCCTTGGCAATAGCGACATGGTTAGCCGGTCGGTGACCGTTGTGGATACAACAGCACCGGTTATTACGCTAAACGCGGGTGCCGACACCGTAGACTGCAATAGTGGTGCTTACGCGGACCCTGGTGCCTTGGCCACGGATATTGCCGAGGGCGATGTTGCCGTTATTGCCTCGGGTTCGGTGGATACAACCACGCCCGGCACGTATACGATTACCTACTTTGCGACGGACACGAGTAGTAATGAGTCGATGGACACGCGCATCGTGACCGTTCTCGACAATTGCTCCGGCGAAGGCGAAGGCGAAGGTGAGGGTGAAGGTGAGGGTGAAGGTGAAGGTGAAGGTGAAGGTGAAGGTGAAGGTGAAGGCGAGGGCGAGGGCGAAGGCGAAGGTGAAGGTGAAGGTGAAGGCGAGGGTGAAGGTGAAGGCGAGGGCGAGGGCGAAGGCGAAGGTGAAGGTGAAGGTGAAGGTGAAGGTGAGGGTGAAGGTGAGGGTGAAGGTGAAGGTGAAGGTGAGGGTGAAGGTGAAGGTGAAGGTGAAGGTGAGGGTGAAGGTGAAGGTGAAGGTG
>JAJRPE010000032.1 GCA_024280935.1 Candidatus Hydrogenedentota bacterium | reverse complement strand
CCTCCTTTCAGGCACAAAGGAAGTCACTATAGCCATACCCTCGGTTGACAACACCACCCGCCCCAGTCCACGATGTATTGGCACCAAATTCAGTCCACGATGTCCTGGCACTTGTCACCTACAACCTGTTCCACGCATTCATCCAACGCAACCTCAAACCCGAGGTGCGCGTCGGACGCTCCGAAAAATATTGGGCCGATCTAATCGCCGCAGAGTTTGCGACGAGCTTTCACCCCTACGCAACACCCACGTAGCGATTCCCCACCCTCACAACCCCCGTCGATACGCTCTATATAAGCGCCCCCGTGCCCAAATCCAAAATTCCGCGCTATTGCACCCAATATAAGGCCCTACGGTCCGCACCGGAACCCAAAAAAAGGCCAATGCGAAGCTGCCCGACCCCGTTTGTAGAAAAAAAACAGTAAATACAACACGTCCGACCACTAATGGCGGAATCGCTGGCGTATAGGGCAGCCTATACTGTTTTCCTCGGAGATACGGTATACTTACTACACGTTTTTCATAAGAAGTCCAAGAAAGGCATAAGGATGCCTCGGCAGGACATTGAGATAATCCGCCAGAGACTCCGCGAAGCCGAAAAACTGGAGGCCGCAAAGCGTGAATAAGTCAGAACCGGTATACAACGTTTTCGAGGCTTTGGGATTCGTGAATGTCGAAGAAATGACGGCACGGGCGAACTTGGCTTCAAAAATCATAGGTGTTGTTCGTGTGCGCGGGTTGTCCTGTGAAGCAGCGGCAGAACTCGTGGGTTGTGCGGCTGTCCGTATAGAGCAAGTCTGCAACGCCGATTTGGACGACTTTACTATCGATGAACTATGTCGCTATCTGGTAGCACTTGGGCAAGATGTACAGATTGCGGTAAAGCCTACCGCTGATACGGAGGCCCATCTCTGCGTAACAGGTTAATGGCTGTTGCTAAGGAAGGCGCATACGGTCAGGCCGTGATTCAGAGGTAACCAAGCGCCTTCAGTTCCTCTTGCGCGGCTCCCGGCAGGGGGGCAGCGTCGCCTCCATCGCTGTTTGCGGGGGCACGAAGTTCTTCCATAACGGCCAGGCATTGGTCCCGTAGCGCTTGGTAGGTTGCTTTCTCGTTCTCGCGCCGGTTCCGTTGTTCTTGCGGATCCTCCGCCAAATTAAACAGCCCGTCATCCCCATCGCTGGAATGGATGTATTTCCACGGCCCTTCATACAAAGCCGTCCGCACACGCTTAAAGCGGCCCGGCCAGCGCGGGTCGGTATAGTCCCAGTCCCGTGAATAGTAGTTCTCCGACAAAATTGGGTAGGCTCCCGTATTTTGGTCGAGTTTCGGAGGCAAACCTTTCGTGGACAGCCCCGCATGAGAGAGGATGGTGCTGGGAACTTGGGTTAGGGATACGGGCCAGTCCACGCGGGCAGGTGACGATTGGCTGGGGGCCTTCACCACCAGCGGCACGTGGACTGTTTCCTGAAACACGTCCTTGGAGTGCTCGACCAGCCCGTGTTCCCCGAGGTACTCGCCATGGTCCGCACAAACGATAAGCAGGGTATCGTCATATATTTCCATGGCTTTCAACCCGGAAATGAGATGCCCCAGAGCAGCGTCCGCGTTGCCGATGCCCCGGTCATATTGCAGGGTAACTTTCGCCGCGAGGTCGATATCCAGCGAATCGGGATGGGCCAGTGTCTTCTCCCGGAGTTGGTCCAGCAAGAGCGCGTCTTCGGAAACTGCCTCGGGGAGGGTGTCCGGCAGCGCGCTGAGATTGTAGGGGCGGTGGGCATCCATAAAATTACAGAAGAGAAACGAGGGCTTCGTCTGTTCCCGAACCCAGCCCAAGGCCTTCGTTGCGAGGTCCACGCCGGGAATGCGTTCCAGATGGTAGCTTTCAAAACCCTGCGCCAGATTGAAGTAGGGCGCCAAGTAGCCCGTATTGGCCGAAAAGGCCGCCGTGGCATAGCCCCCAATCTGGAGATGTTCCGCGATGGTGACTTTTTCATCCGCCAAGGCGTTCTCTCGGATGCGCCGTTTACCCGCCTCATCGCGATAGACATAGCCCCGGACGCCGTGTTCCATCGTGTATTGGCCCGTGAACATACTCACATGGGTGGGAAGGGTCCAGGGCGCGGGGGATACGGCTTGGGTGAAGAGGGTGCTCTCGGTCGCCAGAGTATCCAGATGGGGCGTTGTGTTGCGGTGATAGCCCCACGCGCCACAATTGCGCGCACGGACCGTGTCGAGCACAACCAGCACAACGGAGACCGGTTTGACCGGGGCGGTGGACGAGCATCCCCCGCCAGCGAGCGCTGCCGCTGTCGTCGCAGCAACCTGTCCCATAAAGGCCCTGCGCGAATGCCTTCCCGTTTTTGAATAACTACACAACACGGGGTTAGGTCGGTTCCACGCGCGTGCAAATAATCATGGCGGCGATAACACCTGGAACCCATCCGAGCAACCACAAGACCGTTACCAACAGAATTGATCCACAGCCTTTGTCATAGACCGCAGCAGGGGGAAGCAGCAGGCAGACAATGCCTCGAAGCAAACTCATGATAGTGTTGTCCTTTCAAGGGTTCTCAGCGCGCAGGTTCCTATACTACCATGTGTCGACTGCCTGTGTTTTTCGTGGCATAGCGGTTTCGCCTGTGTTTTGTCAGGGTGGCATAGGCATCCCGCCTGTGTTATCAATTACGAAACACCCACATACAATCCCGGGCACCATGCAAGTTCGCGGCGGGTGCCACCTACACAGACGCGAGGAACGAGCGGCTTTGTGGGTGCGGGCTTTCCAAGAGAACTCGGTATCCGGGGGGCGACATTGGGGTATTGACGACACACGTTCAACGTCCAAGTAATGGTTCGGGCCACTTTCCTCGACCCCGCACCCACAAGCTTCGGTCCTTCGTCCCTGCGCGTGTAGGTGGCACCCTTGCGATGGTTTTATGGCGTTGGCGCATAAACAGCTTCTCTATAGCCTGGAACAGGCTATGTCGGCGTTACTCAAGCATTAACCCTGTGGACGTGCCGCGCGATCCGGTCTCAGCCGGTTCGTGCGCTTGGAGCAAGGGCCGCGCAATCCATCCAAAGTTCCTTTCCCACGCGGCGTAACCGCCTTAATTCTAAGCCTCAGGGGAGCCTTGTTTCGCGCCATCGCACGAACCCGTCAGGACTCGTTGAGACTCGCCTTTTTGGGATCGTGCGGCACGCCTGAGCTTCGTAGTTTCTTTTTCAACATCCAAGCATTCAGTACAACGAGAATTCTCCGTCGGGAATCGGCTGAAAAAACATTACTCCTTGAGTGCCCGCGTTTTTAAGTAAATGGCCAGCCTGTTATACTCTCGGAACCCATGAACGAACCCCTTGTACACGTATTGGTCATCAACTGGAATGGCCGGGAACACTTGGTCGATTGCTTCGACTCCCTGTTGGCATCCTCCTACCAGAATGCCAAATTTGTCTTGGTGGACAATGGGAGCGAGGACGATTCTATTGCGCTGGTCGAAGCCCGGTTCGGCCATGATGCCCGTGTTTCGATACTGCCCTGCACCGATAATATCGGCTGGTCCGGCGGCAACAATGCGGGCATCCGCTATGCCCAAGAGCAGGACGCGGTCTACATTTTCCTCCTCAACAACGATACCGCCATCGCACCCGACTGTATTGAGCGTCTGGTTGCCACCATGGAAGCCCATCCCGAATACGGTGCCCTTGCGCCGCGCATGTTGCTATTCGATCAGCCCTGTCTGCTCAATTCCGTGGGCCTGGAGATGTCCGTCATCGGCGCGGCTTGGGATCGGGGCATTGGTCGGGCCGATAGCCCCGCGTGGCACGAACCCGTCCCGGTGGTCGGTGCCTGTGGCGGGGCGTGCTTCCTGCGTGCAAGCGTATTGGAGCAGACCGGGTTGCTGCCGGAGGAATTCGAAATCTACCTCGACGACTTGGACCTTTGCCTTCGCATCTGGAATGCCGGTTTTTCGGTCCAGACCTGTCCTGATGCGACGGTGCGCCATAAGTTCAGCGCCACGATGGGGGAAGGCGCGCGGGCACGTCGGAAATACTACCTGAACACCCGAAACCGTTTCTGGCTGCTCCTTCGCCACTATCCCGTCCGTCGCCTTCTGGCTGCGGCATTTCCCTTGATTGCGGGCGAGTGCCGTGCTTTGGGCCGTGCCATCCTGGAAGGCGAATTTTGGCGTGTGGGTGCCCATCTTCGGGCGTGGTGCAGCGCGGCACGCTATTTTCCCAAAGCCCGCCGCTTTCATCGCGACCAGTCACCGTCGTCTTCCGATAGTGGATTCTGGCCGTTGATTCGATATGCCCCCCTTTTTTGCCCGCCAGTAATCCTGCCTGAAGATGGCTGGTACCCGCCCGTGCGCCACGCAGACGAGACGCTTCGCCCCATGGCCCCCGTAGCGACCTTGGCGGTCCCCGCTGGTCCGTTGCGGCTGTGCCTGGTGAATTGCTATCCTGAGCGGGGTCCAGCGCAGGTTTCTCTCACGCTGAACGGCAAGGTGCTTGGCACCCTGCAAAGCACGGGACGGGAAGAAGCAATCTTCGACGTGGGCGCTGGGCTGTTGACCCTACGGGCTACGTCTATTTTTCCCGCATCCGAAACGGGCAACCCGATGGATATTGGCGCGTGGTTCCAAATTCACAGCAGCGACAACCCTTTGGTATAAACACACATGAGTCAAGATAAGACACTTAGCGGAGGCAGTATCGTGTTGCGCGTGGCGGGCGCGATAGCCCTCGTGTTGCTGGCGGGGGGGCTTGGTGGCCTCCTCGGTCGTTGTTCGGCTCCCAATATTCTTCCGCAGCAGGTGGCAGAGGTCGAGACGGAAGCACCTTCGGGCGACGAAGCAGCCGAGTCCCATGCGGCTTTGCCCATCGTGCCCAGCCAGCCGCCACCCCTCTATCTTTACCTGGGCATTGGCCCCGAAAGCGTGTGGGAGGCCATCGAAGAGGAAGTAGCCCACGCGGTGGCGGTCGGCCTGCACCGTTATATCGTACCCGCGCCGTTGTTCTGGGACGAAGATGACACGGCGGATTCGCTGGCCCACCTGAAACGTATTCTGGCCCTCGACCCCGAAGCGGAATTCATGTTGCAACTGCGCTTCAATCCGCCGGAAGTCTGGTTCGACACCTATCCCGATGCGCGAATGGAAGGTGTCGCTGGCGATATTGCACTGCCGACGCCGACCTCCGCCGATTGGCTGGATGCTTCCCGGCAGGCCTTCGACCAACTCCATGCGCGATTGCAATCCGATGGTCTCCACACGGCGGTATCGGGATACGTGTTGCAGGGCCTTCGGCAAGGGCAGTGGCAGGGAGGAGAATCCCTGGATAGATCCGCCGAGAATACAGCAGGCTTCCGCGAATGGCTGCGCCGAAACTACGGCGACGACGAGGGGCTGCAAAAGGCATGGTACCGGGACGATGTAACCTTGGATGGGGCGCTCCTCCCGGAGCCGTCTTCGGCCGAAGAACCCGTTTCGGCCTTCTTGCGCCTGAAAGAAGACGCCCCAATGATAGATTATGCCCGTTACCGGGCCACCTCGGTCGCCGAAGCCATTGGTGCCCTTGCCAGCCATGTGCGCAACACGGCGGGGGAGTCGCCCCGTATTTGGGCGGCCTATGGCTATAGCTTCGAGATGGCGGACTCATCAAACGGGCACCTGGCTTTCGGTGCCCTCCTCGACAGCGACCTGGATGGCTTCGTGGCACCGGTGAGTTTGACCAGTCGCGGCATCGGCGGCACCGGCGGTTACATGGGCCCCGTGCATAGCGCGATGGCCCACGGCAAAAGCTGGGTCATCGTGGACGACACGCGCACCGGCATCGAATGGAACAACGAAACGGGCCAAGTCGATCAGATGCGAGGGCTCCGCCCGGAAGATGTACACAACGTGCAGCGGCGGAATTTTGCCCTCGCTGCGGTCAATGGCCTGAGCCTTGCGTGGTCCGATCCCCTTGGCCGGGGAACCTTGTGCAGCGATGCCCAATGGACGG
>JAJRPE010000643.1 GCA_024280935.1 Candidatus Hydrogenedentota bacterium | reverse complement strand
TGATACTCGCCTTTTGGGGATCGTGCGGCACGACTGCTATTCGTAGCCGTCCTTTTAAGCACCCCGCGTTCAGTCCAACGGGGTTTCTAAGTCGACAAGCGACTGAAAAACCATTATTCGTTCACGGCCTCCCGATATTTTTCATTTCATCCCGACACTATAAAACACGGCTACGGGTGCCACGGTCAAGTGCTATCGCCCCTTGTCCGTGGCACCCGTAGCGGTTCGTGAACGCTTGCCTCGCCTTCACGCTTTTGCAACGAGCTGCCAGGAACCAGACTTCCGGGTGGCCCATCTCCGATCTTCCCCCGCATGCGTGCCAATGCTGCATGTTTTGCATAGTTGCACGGTGGAGATGCAGGATTTGCACAGTGCAGCGCCGAAATTTGGCTGAAAACTCTGGCATGGCTTATGCACCTTCCTGATGTCGCCCCGGAGGGCGTCAACAACTGGAGACCGCGATGTGCGGCCTCCCAGAAAGGAAGGTTCCCATGAAAAATTCAACGAAACTCCAACATGTACTGGTCGCGGCAGTTTTTACGTTTGCCCTGTCTTCGGCACAGGCCCAGCCGGGCCGGAATGCCAAAGGCGCGAATTGCCGTCTTCTCCCGACTATCAGCACGGCAGCGCCGACCCAGGCGTTGAGTGCCACGGAGGCGGAGGCGCTGAATCGCGCTATTCAGGACGAATACAAGGCCCGGGCAACGTATACTAAAATCCTGGGCACTTTTGGTCAGGTTCGTCCCTTTTCCAAGATTGTTCAGGCGGAAGAACGCCATGCCCAGGCGCTGGCCCAACTGCTTGAACGCTATGAACTCACCGTGCCCACTGATACGTGGGCGGAGCAGGTGCCTGTCTATGCTACCCTGCTTGAGGCCGCCGAAGCCTCCGTCCAGGCCGAGGTTGACAACGGTGCGCTTTACGACGAGTTGCTGAGCGGCGTAACCAATACAGAGGTGCGTGCCGTATTCGAAGCCCTTCGTTTCGCGACCATGGAGCATCACCTGCCCGCGTTCCAACGCTTCGTTGCCCGGCAGAGTGGCCAGTTCAATGGTCGTGGACAGGGTATGGGTCGTGGACAGGGCATGGGCCGTGGACAGGGCATGGGCCGTGGACAGGGCATGGGCCGTGGACAAGGCATGGGCCGTGGACAGGGCATGGGCCGTGGACAAGGCATGGGCCGTGGACAGGGCATGGGCCGTGGACAGGGCATGGGCCGTGGACAGGGCATGGGCCGAGGACAGGGCATGGGCCGAGGACGTGGTTATGCCCAGGGCCAGGGTGGACGCTGCAATGGTCAGCCGGGCTCTTGCTGCTACAATCAAGGCGCGACGCTGTAGTTGCGCTATGAGAACGATGTGATGAAGATTGAACGAATCCACTGGGGCATTGCGCTGGCCGCTTTCCTTGCGATAGCGGCCAGCGCCGCCTTTCTTGCCGAAGATTATCAGGCGGCGCTCTCCCGCCATCGCGCCGTTTTGCTGGTTCGCGCCCAGACTACGCTGGACGCGCTAACGGCGGGGATTCGGGCGCACGGGCGCATGGGCCGCTATCGCGAAGAGCGGCTGGTCTATATCTTTGAGGAACTCGCCCGCACACCCGACATTCTGGGTGTTTCGTTGCGCAGTGCTGACGGCGAGATTATCGCAGTGGGCGGCGATGATGTGGCGCACGGGGTGCCCCTGTCGGATGGCCCGTCGTGGGAGCCTCGCGTATTGCGTCTCAGTCGCACACTGGCCTTGCAAATCGGCGGGCCAGGTTCCGGAATGGGGCGTGGCCATGGAATGGGGCGTGGCTATGGAATGGGGCGTGGCTATGGAATGGGGCGGGGTGCCGGTATGGGCGGCGGTCCTGTGGAGAATGCTGACGCATGGGTCCCCATGCCGCCGGGTCCCCACATCGTTTCGGTGGCCCTCGACACGCAGGCCATGGAGCAGGAAATTGGCCGTGACCGGGTTCGCGGCGTGGTCACATTGTTCGTGATGATATTGATGGTGCTCAGTGGGGCCGTGGCCGCCGCAGGATGGCTTCGCCGCCGTCGCCTTCAAAGCGCCTTGCTTATCGCCCGCGAACAGGCCGCCCACCAGGAACACCTGACCCGCCTTGGCGCGGGACTTGCCCACGAGACCAAGAACCCGCTGGGTATCGTGCGGGGGCAGGCCCAGCTTATCGTTGACACCGACGGCACGGGGGAGAACGGTGCCCGAGCGCGGATCATTGTCGACGAGATTGATCGGGCCGTGGGCCAGATTGATGGCTTCTTGAGATTGTCCCGACCTCAGACGCTGACGCTGGAAGCGGTGGTCCTGGTTCCCCTGGTGTCGTCATTGGCGACCGTCCTGGCCGACGAAGTTCGACAGCACCAGGTTGATCTGATCGTTAACGTTGGCGACCGGGTGGTTCTGGCGGACGAAGGCCAGTTGCGCCGCGTCTTGCTCAATCTCGTGCTCAATGCTCTTCAGGCCTGTCGACCGGGCGGGCGCATCGAGATTGTTGCAACTGGCAAGTCCGCCATTACCCTTTGTGTTCGTGATACGGGCTGTGGCATTGTTCCAGAAGACTTGGCACGGGTAACGGAGCCTTATTTCACGCGTTCCGAATCGGGCTGTGGTCTTGGCTTGGCCCTGGTGGAGCAGATTTCCAACGCCCACGGCTGGACCTTGTATATTGAATCCACACCCGGTGAAGGCACGGTTGTGGCACTACGGGGCATGGCCCGAGCGGAGGATGACCCTGGTGAACAAACCCACCATCGCGATAGTGGACGATGACCCCGGCCAGCGGCAATTGCTGGACAACGCCTTGGAGCGTGCGGGTTTTGTAACGCTCCTGTGTGAAGATGGCGAAGCAGGTCTTGCGGCGGCGGGGAGGGTGGACCTCATGCTGCTTGATGTGCGGATGCCCGGCTTGAGCGGGATTGAAGTTCTGGCGCAGCTCCAACAATCGCAGCCGAGTTTGCCCGTCATCCTCTTGACCGCCTACATCGATGTCCGGGATGCGGTGACCGTCATGAAGCAAGGCGCGATTGACTATCTGGAGAAACCGGTTGACCTTGATGAGCTGATTGCTGCCGTGGATGATGCCCTGGGCATAACCCG
>JAJRPE010000642.1 GCA_024280935.1 Candidatus Hydrogenedentota bacterium | reverse complement strand
TCCCTCGGGCGAAGATGAATGGACGGGCGTTAAGCGTTACATAGAGTCCGGGAAGGGCTTCGTTATGGCCCATTTCGCCATCGGTGCTTTTGAGGAGTGGGACGAATTTGTGGACTTGGTTGGACGTGTCTGGAATCCCGAAATGCGGGGCCATGATCCCTACGGTCCCTTTGAAGTACATGTGCCGCGCAAGGAACACCCGATTGTTGAATCCATGGCTGATTTTCAGACGGTCGGCGAGCTATATACCTGCCTGGGCGGCACCGCCGAGATCGACGTGCTGTGTGAGGCGCAGTCGAAGGTGGATCACACGCTTCATCCCATGGCCTTCGTGGTGCCCGGAAGCAAAGGGCGGGTCTTTCAATGCACCATGGGGCACGACGTGAAGGCCCTGCGCAGTGAAGGCACCCGCGAACTTTATCGACGCGCCACTGCCTGGGCTGCCGGTCTGCCGCCGAGCGAGTGAGTATTGAGACGACGGGCAGCGTCGAGATCGAGCGCACCCCATCCTTCAACTTGGAGTCGGGCAGCTACATTCGTTAAACTGGTTTAGCAGCCTTGTGTCGGCGGGCTTTATCATTACTACGAATGGAATGAAGCTTCATGGGTATTTCACGATCTGTTGTTGGCGAAGGCTATGGCAATGCTGTTTGCCATTAGGAATGGGACAGGCATTTTCTTTTGTGCTTTCCTCGTAAGCATTGCCCCCAAAGGTGACGCGGAGTCCCTGGCCGCGAGCAACACGCCTTCAGTCGCGTTCAATCGCGATGTTCTTCCGATTCTCTCCGACAATTGCTTCGCCTGTCATGGCCCGGATGAACCCGCACGCAAGGCAGGGCTTCGTCTCGATGTGGAGGAAGGTGCGAAGCAAGTCTTGCCGTCGGGTTCGGTGGCGGTCGTTCCCGGCGATTCCCGCGCCAGTGCGCTTATGCACCGTATCGCGACATCCGATGCCGAGGACCAAATGCCCCCGCCAGAAACGGGCAAGGCACTGTCGGAAGGGGAGCGGACCCTTCTTGGCCGATGGATCGCCGAAGGGGCGAATTGGGAGCAGCACTGGGCCTTCATCGTTCCCGAGCGACCGCCTCTGCCCGCAGTGCACGATAGTTCCTGGTCGCTGAATCCGATTGACCGGTTCATACTGGCCCGACTGGAGGCGGAAGGGATGGGTCCATCGTCCGAGGCGGACAGACACACGCTCATCCGGCGGGTATCGCTCGATTTGACGGGACTGCCGCCTTCGCCGGAGGAGGTGGCGCGTTTTGTGTCGAACTCCGATCCCGGGGCCTATGCGGCGCTGGTGGATCGGCTGCTGGCTTCTCCGCGTTATGGCGAACACATGGCGCGGTACTGGCTCGATCTCGCGCGCTACGCCGACACCAATGGCTACGCTGCGGATATCGGACGCACCATGTGGCGCTATCGCGACTGGGTTATTGATGCCTTCAACGCGAATATGCCCTTCGACCAGTTCACGATTGAGCAACTGGCGGGCGATCTCCTTCCCAATCCGACCCTCGAACAGCGCATCGCGACCGGCTTCAATCGCAACCATCCCATCATGATGGAGGGCGGCGCTATCTTTGAAGAGTACCGGGTAGGAAATGTCGTTGATCGTGTCGATACCACAGCCACGACCTGGCTGGGACTCACGATGAAATGCGCCCAGTGCCACGACCATAAGTACGACCCGATTTCACAGCGGGAGTTCTACGAGTTTTATGCCTTCTTCAACAATGTGACCGAGAAAGAGTCGAAACTTTTCGGCACCGAACTTGACGGTAATTCGCTGCCCCGGATTAAAGCGCCCCTTGCTACACAGCAAGCAGCAAAGGCGCGGCTTGAAAGGGCGTTGGGGGAGGTGCGTGCGGAAAAGCTGCGATCTGTCGCTGAGATCGATGCCGCGCAGCAAACCTGGGAGCAAGAGGAGCGTGCAGCGATTGGGGTACGCTGGACGGCGCTTGATGGCGCAATCGCACCGGTTTCGCCCGATGCGGAACAACCCGCGAACGTCGCGGTATTGGTGGGCGACACCACCCTGCGCGATATTACGGCCTTGCGGCTCGATTTGCTGCCGACAGCGGTGGGGGGCACGGAGGCCTCGTTCGCGCTGAGCGCGTTGGAACTGTTTATCGCTCCAGTCGCGGGTGGTGTGGAAGAAAAGCGGGTGCTTGTCGCGGAAAGCGCCGCGTCGGTCGCCGATGTGAAGCTTGCCCACGATGGTAATCCAGAAACAGTCTGGAGCCCTGAAAGCGCCGCACCGGCGGTCAGCGCCGTATTCTCGGTCGCGTCGCCCCTCGGTATTGCCGATGGAACCCGAGTTCGCGTTGTGCTGCGGGGCAAAGGTATCGCGGTTGCCGCAGACCGCGTGCGCCTGAGCGTATCGAGTGATCCGGCCTTCTTGCCCGCCACATTGGGTCCATGGCATGTTAACGGACCCTATCCTGCGGAGAACGGCGATGAGGCCATGGCTTCGGAGTACGTGGATCCGAAGCAGATCGATTTGTCCGCAGCTCATGACGATGGGCGTGCCAAATGGGTTGCGCCGCCCAATGGATTGCCCGACGGAAAAGCCCATCGCCTGAGCGGGAAAATGGCTGCAACCTACCTGCACCGGTGCATTACCGCGCCCAGCCCACGTCGCATGGATATCGCGCTGGACAACCGCAATGCGGTCCGCCTATGGGTAAACGGTCGCATGATGCTGGACAAGAAAGCCCAGCGGGGCGAGGTCGGCGCCCACCCGGCCCCGCTAAATATTGCGTTGCATGAGGGCGAAAACAGCATCCTCATCAAAACGGTCGACTACTACGATTTCAATAACCCGACTTTTTTCTTTGCGCGAAAAGGTGAGGAGGTGGGCCGACAGTCGCTGCGCATGGAGGCCGCGTTGCTTCTGGATTCGGGGGAACGCACCCAAGCCCAGCAAGATGCCCTGCGCACGGCCTACCGAAGCCAGCGCTGGGAAGGATGGGCGCCGCTTCATGAACGGGAACTTGATCTGGCGTGGGCGCTCTCGCAATTGGACAAGGAGGTCCCGACCACCATGGTCATGGAGGAAATGACGGAGCCACGGTCGGCCCACGTATTGATTCGCGGGCAGTATGACCAGCCTGGCACACCCGTCTTTTCCGGTGTCCCCGCCGCCCTCCATTCCTGGCCGGAAGAAGCATCGCCGGACCGACTGGGTCTGGCGCAGTGGCTGGTTGCTCCCGAAAACCCACTCACGGCGCGCGTTGTGGTGAACCGCTTCTGGCAGCGTTTCTTTGGCGTGGGTTTTGTCGGAACACCCGACGATTTTGGCGCGCAGGGGGAGCGGCCGAGCCACCCGGAACTACTCGATTGGCTTGCCGGGGAGTTCATCGAATCCGGCTGGGATGTCAAGGCCCTGCAGCGGCTTATCGTCACGTCGGCGGTGTACCGGCAGACATCGCGTTTGCGCCCCGAGCTTGCCGAGCGCGACCCGGCCAACCGTCTTCTTGCGCGGGGGCCGCGTTACCGCCTTGATGCGGAGCAGATGCGCGACAACGTCCTTACCGTCAGCGGCCTGTTGGTGGAAAGGCTCGGTGGACCCAGCGTAAAACCCTACCAGCCCGTCGGCCTCTGGAAAGACGTGGCTTATGGCGGTGGTGGCCTCCGTTACACCGCCCAGGAGTATATCCAGGACCACGGCGAAAAGCTTTACCGCCGCAGTCTCTATACCTTCTGGAAGCGCGCCGCAGCCCCGCCGGGCATGCTGCTTTTTGACGCGCCGAATCGTGATGTATGCACTGCGCGCCGCAGCCGCAGCAACACGCCCTTGCAGGCCCTGGCCTTGATGAATGACGTGCAATATGTCGAGGCCGCCCGCGCCGTGGCCAGCCGTGTCATGAAGGAATCCGGTCCCAATGTTCTGGAGCGCATCGCTTATGCCAGCATGCTTATTCTCGCCCGGCCCGCGAGGCCTGTAGAGGAGGCCGCCCTGGCCCAGCAGTTCGAAGGGCAACTGGCCGACTACCGGGCCACGCCCGAAGCGGCCCTGGCGCTCCTCGACACCGGAGAATCCGACTACGACACGGCGCTTGGATCCGCTGAGCTTGCCGCCTGGACCATGGTGGCCAACACGCTCTTGAATACCGATGCCGCCATCAGCCAATACTAACGTGAATCGTGGATAGGGTAGTGCCCATGCACCCGCAACAGGAATATGAACAAATGCTCACCCGCCGCCAGTTCTTTGGCCGCGCAAGCACCGGTATTGGCGCTGCGGCGTTGGGCACCCTTCTTGGCGCGCCATCCTCATCCGGTGCGCGTTCGCGGGGTGTCTTGGGCCTCGAACATCATGCGCCCAAGGCCAAGCGAATCATCTACCTGTTTCAGTCCGGTGGCCCGTCGCAGATGGAGTTGTTCGACTACAAGCCTGGCTTGGAGCGTTTTCAGGGTGAAAATCTGCCGCCGTCTATTCGCCAGGGACAGCGACTCACAACCATGACTTCCGGCCAGAGTACGTTGCCCGTGGCCGCGTCCAAGTTCGCCTTTGAGCGCCGTGGCAAGAGCGGCCTCTGGCTCAGCGAGCTGCTCCCCCATTTGGGCGGCGTGGCCGACGAGCTTTGCATCCTTCGCTCGATGCACACCGAAGCCATCAACCACGACCCCGGCATGACCTTTATGCAGACGGGGAGTCAGCAACCCGGACGGCCTTCCTTTGGGGCGTGGATGAGCTATGGCCTGGGCAGTGAGAATGAAGACCTGCCCGGCTTCGTTGTACTCGTTTCCTTCGGCAGTTCTGGAAGGCCTGCCCAGCCTCTTCGGCAGAACCTGTGGGGTGCCAGTTTTCTGCCCGCCGAACACCAGGGCGTTAGCCTGCGTCCCAGCGGCGACCCTGTCCTCTATCTTGCCAATCCCCCCGGCGTCAACGACAGGAGCCGCCGCCGCATGCTGGATACAGTTGCCACACTGAATCGGGCGCAATACGAGGAATTCGCCGATCCAGAAATCCAGGCGCGTATCGCACAATACGAAATGGCCTACCGCATGCAGTTTTCCGTGCCAGAACTGGCCGACATCACAAAGGAGCCGGAATCGGTCCTTGGTATGTACGGCCCGAAAGTACGCGAGCGCGGATCCTATGCCGCCAATTGCCTCCTCGCCCGGCGGCTTGCCGAGCGCGGCGTTCGCTTTATCCAGCTCTATCACCGGGGCTGGGATCAGCACGGAAACCTGCCGAAAGACCTCGCCCTGCAATGCGGTGACGTAGACCAACCGACGGCGGCGCTTATCCGAGACCTGAAGCAACGGGGACTCCTTGAGGATACCCTTCTGGTTTGGGGCGGCGAATTTGGCCGAACCGTCTATTGCCAGGGTGCCCTGACCCGTGAGAACTACGGTCGGGACCATCATGGCCGCTGCTTCTCCGTGATGCTCGCGGGTGGCGGCATCAAGGGTGGTCTCGCCTTTGGCGAAAGCGATGACTATGCATACAACATTGCCCGCGATCCGGTGCATGTCCACGATCTGAACGCGACCCTGCTTCACCAACTCGGTGTTGACCACGAGCGCCTGACTTTCAGAAACCAGGGCCGGGACTACCGTCTTACGGATGTCCACGGGCAGGTTGTGGACGATATTATCGCGTAGCTCTTGGGGGCCGTTGACCGGGCTGTTTTGCCGCTCAGTCGTTGCTTGTGTCTCTGGATGGTGATGGCGCGCCATTTCTTATCGCTCTTTATTGTTTGTCACCGGGAACTGTTTTTCCGTGTCCTCTGTGTCTCTGTGGTGAATATTTGGTTGTGGGTAAAGCCGTCTCGTTCAACGCCCACCCATCTTTCTTTCGCTTTACTCGGTAGGGGCCTCGGAGTCGTCACTCGTAATTTTGAACTTGACGGCGGCGTTCTTATACGGTATGACATGATACAATATAAAAAATAACGGTATGTCATATTGCAAAAATGGAGGCTTGGAAATGATGAAGAACGCAGCAGGGGAACGGGCGGGGCTTGGTATGCGCTGGGTGGTGACCCTTGCCATGGGGTTGCTGACAGCCGGGTGCAACACGCTGGAGAATGTGGCCTTCTCTGCCGCATGGGCTACCGCCGCGTGGAGTTTTTTTCTTCTATCCCTCCCGCTCTTTGTGATTGGGGCGGGACCCGCGTTGATATTTCACCAACTGGATGACATGCGCTCGGGCGTGATTGGTGCGGAGTTTTCTCCCGTTGGAAACGAAATATTGGTTACCTATCGTGAGGAAAAGCAGCAGCATCTCTATCGAGTCGGACCCGATAGTGCCTATCTGTGGCCCCTGACGAGCGGTGAACGATTCGATTTTGATGCGTGCTGGTCGCCTGACGGCGAGCAGATCGCCTTCGTTTCTTCCAACCCTAAGCGACGACAGGCGGATTTGTACCTTATGAACGCCGATGGCACGGGGCAAACCCCGCTCACGGACGACGATGTCTTGGAGCTGTCCCCCCAGTTTTCTCCCGATGGAAGTCGAATCGTATTTTGCCGGTGGCATCTGGGGGAGCAAGGCAAGAAGTTTGTGCGAGCGGAGTTGGTCGAAGTCGATGTGATAACGGGCGCAGTCACGATTCTGACCGAAGGTCCCCACTTTGACTTCTCGCCCACCTATACCAATGATGGTACCGGGGTGCTCTTTGTGCGGGCCACGGACATGGGAAAGACCAAAGAAGCAGGCGACATGTATGTTGGAGAGTACCATCTGAATCTGCTGAATTTGACCACCGGCGAACTCAGAGAATTGACGGAGGCGAGCGCGCGTGAAATCACTTCATTTGCCGTTGCAAGAGGTTCTGCGCAATCACTCATTTACGGTGTCGAAGAAGCCTATGAATCCATGTCCTTGAAGGCGCTTGCATGGAGCGAGACGGAGGTGACTATTTCGCCCTTGGACGGCGGCTACCCCGATATGATAGGCCGCGACGGTGATCTCCGTGAGAAGCGTGAACCGGTGCTGTCGCCAGACGGGCAGTCGCTCCTCTATGTGATGAACGCAAGCAAGAAACCTGAGTGGGATCACTTCTCGTATGCTCCCTTCGAGTTGCACGAAGTGGACCGGGTGTCGGGACGGGTTCGCCAGCTGACAGATTTTGGAAAGGTGGTCACGGAGCCGCGCTACGCAAGCGATGGTGAAAAGATTCTATTCTTGCTCAACGAAAGGCCGGGGCGTGACCGGAAGCGGCACAGCTTGTGGCTTGTGGAGCGAAATAGTGGTAAGGTCCGCAAACTTCCGATAGGGGAGTGGGTCGACGAGGCCAGGGAAAAACTGTAGATGTTGAACTAAACGGCGGTTTCTTTACACGCTCACGACGGGTGCCACCTACACAGACGCGAGGTACGAGCGGCTTTGTGGGTGCGGTCTTTCAGGGAAAACTTCGTATCCTGGAGAGTGATTTTTGGGTGTCAACAACAGTAACCGTTCACAAGGGCCAACAAGGCTCCCCTCCTCGGAGGGGCTGGGGGTGGGTTAATTCTCACCCACGCACTCCAACCCACCCCTAACCCCTCCAAGGAGGGGAACAAAAGGCGTTGGCTCCGCCGACAACAATGTGCCGTAACGAATAATGGTTTTTCAGTCGCTTGCCGACTTAGAAACCCCGTTGGACTGAACGCGGGGTGCTTAAAAGGACGGCTACGAATAGCAGTCGTGCCGCACGATCCCCAAAAGGCGAGTATCAACGAGTCCTGACGGGTTCGTGCGCCGGGGGCTTTGGGAATATCACGGTATTGTTGCTCTAAGCGCACGAACCTTCGTTCCTCAGGATCGTGCGGCACGTCCGACTGGATTAATGTCTGAGCAACTGCATCATAGATTTACGGCGAAGCTGTTTAGTTCAACGATTACGTTGTTTCAAACCGTGCCTTCGCGTTACTATGGGGTCATAGAACAGCGCGGATTCGTTGGGTGTGGTTGGCTGCGTCCAATGGACGGGCGCGTTATCGTATCCCAACGGGAGGGGAGGAGCATTGGCGATGGCGGATGATTGTCTGTTTTGCAAGATCGCGGCGGGGGAGATTCCTTCGGATGAGGTCTATTCGGATGAAGAGTTCTATGCCTTTCGGGATATCAATCCCGGCGCACCAACCCATTGTCTCATTGTCCCTCGTAAACACATCGCGCGGATTACCGAGGCGGGTCCCGAGGATGAAGCCCTGCTGGGACGGATGTTTCTGCGGGCAAACGCCATCGCGGAGGCCGAGGGCATTGTGGAACCGGGCTTCCGTTATGTGATCAACTGCAACGAGGACGGTGGCCAGACGGTGTACCACATTCACCTCCATATTCTTGGTGGCCGTGCGCTCTCGTGGCCGCCTGGCTGATGCTTGTCGCCTTGTTAACCCAGCCAATGAACCCCAACACCAAAGAGGATGCCGGGTGTCCCCAGTTATAACTACCCAGACCCAATTCTGCGCCGTAATCGGCAATCCCGTGGGCCACTCACTGTCGCCCGCCATCCACAACGCGGCCTTTGAAGCGGCTGGCTTGAATTACATCTACGGCGCATTTCGCGTGGAAGATGTGGGGGCCTGTCTCCAGGGCATGCGTGCCATGGCCGGTTTTCGTGGCTTGAGCATCACGATTCCCCATAAGGTGGATGCCATGGCCCATGTGGATGAGTTGTCCCCCATGGCCCGGCAGGTGGGCTGCATCAACACGGTGACCAATGACAATGGTCGGCTCCTGGGGAGTGTGACCGATGGCACGGGGACGCTTCGGGCCTTCAAGCATGCCAAGGTCGATCCTGCGGGCAAGAAGGTGGTTTTTCTGGGCGCGGGCGGTGCGGTGCGCGCCGTGGCCTTTGCCTTTGCTGTGGAGTCCGGTTGCGCTGGGGTGACCCTATTGGCGCGAGACCCGAAGAAAGCGGCGGCGTTGGCGGGGGATATCGCGCCCTATGCACCGTGTTCGGTGGAATTTGGCCACTTGGCGGACGACATTGAATCCATAATGGCCAATCACGATATTGTCGTGCAGGGAACGCCGGTGGGGATGTATCCAAAGCATGAGAACGCCCTGTGTATCCCCGCAGCAACCCTGCGGCCGGAACACATTGTGTTCGACATGGTATATCGTCCCTTGGAGACGACCTTGATACAAGAAGCCCGTTCGCGGGGCTGCACCACCATCTTCGGCACGGAAATGCTGGTGCAACAGGCGGCGGAACAGTTTGAAACCTGGACGGGTGCTGAGGCCCCGGTCGGTGTGATGCGCGATACATTATTGGATGCGCTGGGAGCATCATCATAGTAAAAGTATGAAAAAACGGGGTAACCCAACAACGGAGGAGAGACCGTGAAAGTACGTACCTTTATGTCCAAATCGAATCTGGACGGCATTGGTCAATGCGATGAGCAGATTAACTCGTGGATAGAGCGCGAAGAAGTGGAGGTGCTCTTTGTGAAGCAATCCTGCGGCTTCGAGCGGCATCATGGTCAGAATGATGATCCCATCGTCGTGACCTCGGTATGGTACAAAGAGAGCTAAGTGGCCGGGCCACCGCCAAGATTTATGGTCCTTGCGCTCGGTGCCGGAGAATTTTCTTGTTTTTATAGCGGTTCTCCCTGATTTAGGTGCCAATCTTGTGGCGGCAGCGTCCGTTGGACTCCCGAGTCGTTGTATAGCTGGCGGATATCGTGCTACCATGGACCGCAGTTTGTAGTAGTAATTCGTGCGCCGTTGGCTTATGGGGGGATCCGCGTCCGCGTTGGTCACCAGTAAGGAAACTGAATCTATGTTGCTTACCCAGTACATCGCCGAGAAATGCATTGTGACCGACCTGCAGGCCGCCACAAAGGCAGACGTACTCAAGGAACTTACCAACCTTCTCTTCGAACAAAAAAAGATGAAAGGCGTAGGACCCGCATTGGATCAAATCATGGCTCGGGAGGCAACGGAAAGCACGGGCATTGGCCATGGTATCGCCGTGCCCCACGCCCGTGTTTCGGGGCTGAAGAATCTCATTTGCGCGGTGGGCCGCGTCAAGGATGGCCTCGATTTCATGGCGGTCGACAAGAATCCCGTCCACCTGATTTTCCTTATATGCTATCCGCCCACCCAGCAGACCACCTACCTGAACTTCATTGCCACGGTATCCAAATTACTGCGGCAAGACGACCACATGCAGGCCTTGCTGGCCGCCGAATCGGACGAGCAAATGTTCGTGGTTCTGGAAAAACTCTCCGAGTCTCTGGTCCAGGAAGAAGAGCACTACGAAAGCCAGGTCAAGGCGGACCCAGATCTGATGAAGACGCACGATGCGCACGCCGATTTGGTCCTGTTGGCGCGGCTTCAGCTTTGCCAGGAGATGTATGAAACGGCGCGCACGGGGAAAAAGCAGATTAAGGCGCGCATTGAGAACATACGGGCTATGGTTGATGCGCGCATTCTTAAACACTATGACCGGCTCACCAAGGGACGTGCTCCCGCCCTTGTGCCCGTGGAGGGCGATACCTGCCAGGGTTGTTTCATGAAGCTCCCGTCGCAATACGCGCAGCGGGTTCGGCAGGATACGGATCATATTCATAACTGCAACAATTGCAGCCGGTTCATTTATATCGTATAGATCGCCTCCTCGTCTGCCTCGGGTCTGTAGTCTTTATCGTGGGCAGCGATAGGGCTTGGAAAAACCAAGAGGAGTTGACTTCTATGGATGCCGCCAGGATTGATCAATACATAGAGCGCGTATCGCTATTCGACGGCTTGAAACGGGAAGAGGTCGCAAAGATTTTTGCCAAGGGTATGACCATGCACGTGGTCGCCGGCGAGGATATCTTCGTTAAGGGCACCATCGGTAACCAGATGTATGTCGTTCTTGGCGGCAAGCTCGCGGTCTTCGACGGCAAGAAGTGCCTGGCCGAGTTACGTACGGGGGATATGTTTGGCGAGATGGCCCTGGTGAACAAAGAGCCGCGGAGCGCCACGGTGACGGCTGTAAATGACAGTCGTCTTTTTGTGCTCAGCGAGACCACCTTTGAGCGCCTGATGACCAAGCGTGCTGCTATCAAGATCCTGCTGAATATAGTACGTACACTGAGCCACCGCCTCAAGGATGCCAATAAGCGCTACATTAGCTAAGGCAAAAGAATAAATACAAACACAAACCACCACAAAAGACACCTTTCGGGTCGATATGTTTTGTGTGTCGGATGCTCGATTGCTTGCCCCGAATTCCCCGCATGGGCATTAAAGTTTGTGCGCTCTCCTGCCGATAAATCGGACGTGTGGATATGTCTCCGTGACATTCCGCGAGATCACGATGCGAAGGAGTTAGCCGATGAGCGGTACATTTAGCGCAGGCGGATTGATTACCGGGCTGGATAGCGGCGCGTTGATCGCCCAATTGATTCAGATAGACAGCCAGCCTATCTTCCGGATCGAAGATCGAATCAGCGCCCTGACCACGCAACGCGACGCGGTTCGTGGTCTGCGCACCACCCTGCTCAGTCTTCGCAATACCCTTCAGGATTTTCAGTTCAACAATATATTTGATGCCTTTACATCCTCCACGAGTGACCCGGAGGTGCTTACATCGGAAGTGTCCTCGTCCGCGCCGGTCGTGGGTGCTTTCGAGATAGACGTGCAGAAGTTGGCCACCGCTACGGAGGCGGAAAGCAGTACCTTTATTGGTGCGACCATCAATTCAGCGGCGGCGCTGGATTCGAGTGGCATCACAACCGATATCGACGCGGGCACCTTTACAATCAACGGCGTAGCGTTCACGGTTGATCCAACAAGTGATACCCTGGACTCCATCCTGAGCGCCATCAACAGCAGCTCGGCTGGGGTTACGGCCAGCTATGACGCGGTGACGGATACCGTCACATTTGCCAACACGACTGTGGGCGATACGGGGATCATAAACTTTGGGGCCGACGGTGACGACAGCAACTTCCTGGATGTTATCGCGGTGACCCAGGCCACCCAGTTGCCCGACGGAAACGGATCGACGGCGGCTACCAGCACGAGGAATCTGGGTGCGATCGACAGTACTTCGATTCTGAACACCAGCAGCTTCGTTGATGGGGCTATTACCTCGGGGACTTTCTCCATCAACGGCATATCCATCACGGTGGATCCCACAAGTGAGAGTTTGCTGAATGTGCTTGGTGCCATCAACGAGTCGGACGCGGGCGTAACCGCCAGCTATGACAGCTCCTCGGATACCATCCGAGTAATTTCTGATACCCTGGGCAGTCCGACCGTCCGCTTTGGCGGCGTGGGCGATACGAGCAATTTTCTTGACGTGGTCAATCTCGATACGGCGGTGCAGGCGGCCGGTGACGATACCCAGTTCACCGTGAACGGTGGCGCGATCCAGACCCGCAATACGAACTCCATATCCGATGCCATCAGCGGCGTGACACTCAATTTTCTCAGCGTGGGCACGAGTACCGTAACCGTTACCTCCGACAACGATGCGATTGTGGAGGAGGTGCAGACGTTTATTGAGGAGTTCAACACGGCGGTGAATGAGCTCCGGGAATTGACCGGAAGCGAGGGGGCCCTGCGGGGTGACAGCGGCTTGCGCTCGATAGAGAGTTACCTCGTAGGCAACATATTCAGTCAGATCAGCGGGCTTGGCGGAGATTTTCAGAGCCTTGTGGACATCGGCATTACGTCGGGCGAGGATTTCAGCGCGGAATCCGGTCTGAACCTGTCATTGGATGAAGATAAATTTCGTAATGCGCTGCGTGATGGCCGCAGTAATGTACAAGATCTGTTTTCAAACGATGGTAAAACAGGCGTTGCCGATGTCTTGTTTGCGTTTCTGGACGATGCCACCAAGGCGACGGGATACCTGAACGCGCGGGCCAAGGCCAACGGCACGATCGACCAGCAGATCCAGAGCGCAGAGGACCAGATTGCCCGCATACAGGATCGGCTGACCCAAAAGGAAGAACGTTTGCGTCGTCAATTTACTTCACTGGAACAGATTTCGGCCATATATCAGAATCAGGCAGCGGCCCTTTCCAGAATCGGTATTTTCTAGAAATCGGAATGCTTTGCTTCTTGCCCACAGGCTAAGGGCGAGGCAGGATGCAGTACAACGGGTTTTGCGACCTGAAAAGGAGTGTTGTGTATGTCAGCTTCTTCCAAGACAAATGCCTACACCAAGGTGGATGTGGAGACGGCCTCTCAGGGCAAGTTGATCGTCATGCTGTTCAACGGTGCCATAAAACGCGCCGAGGAAGCCAAGCGCCAAATGGAGAAGGGGAAAAATGAGGGCATCCATAACAACCTCATACGTTCACAGGAAATCATCGCCGAGCTTCGGGCCTCGTTGGATATGAAGCAGGGCAAGGTGGCCACCAACCTGGACCGCCTTTACGAGTATTTTCAACACCTTCTGGTCACCGCCAATATTAAGAAGGAGAACGCTCCCATTGACGAGTGTATAGAACTCATGGTCGATATGCGGGATACCTGGCAGGAGGCTTTCCAGAAGGCGGCCATTGAGAAGCCGGAAAGCTCTCCCCAGATAAATCAGCATGGCGCGACGGTACTTAACCTGCAAGGGTAGTTATTCACGATTTTCCTTACGCGCTTCGTTACCCTGAAAATTCAAACGCCTCTCTGAGCCATACAGAGAGGCGTTTTCAGTTTGATTCAGGGGTGTCGCGTGTTTTCTAGCCGTGGTTAATCCGGGTGCCCAGCAGGGTGAGAAACTGGGCCAGCCACGCAGGGTGGGCGGGCCAGGCCGGAGCCGAAACCAGATTGCCTTCCGTATGGGCACAGTCCACATCGATGCCGACGTAGGTGCCGCCCGCGCTGGTTACTTCGGGCCCTACGGCGGGGTACGCGCTGCACGACCGTCCTTCCAACACACCCGCAGCCGTCAGAATCTGTAAGCCGTGGCAGATCGCGGCCACCGGCTTGTCGGCCTCCATGAAGTGGCGTGCCATGGCCAATACCCCTTTGTTCAGGCGGAGGTATTCTGGAGCACGCCCGCCGGGAATGACCAGCGCGTCGTAGGTCGCCGGGTCCACCTCGGCAAAGGTCGCGTTCAGGGCAAAGTTGTGCCCCGGCTTCTCGCTGTAGGTCTGGTCGCCCTCGAAGTCGTGGATGGCCGTTCGGATAGAATCCCCCGCAACCTTGTCGGGACACACCGCATGGACCGTGTGGCCCACCATCAGCAGGGCCTGGAAGGGGACCATGACTTCGTAGTCTTCCACGTAGTCGCCTGCAATCATCAGGATTTTCTTGGCGGGCATGGGTGAATCCTCTATGGGTTGTATCCGCGTTTTCGCAATCTGTGCGTGCGCCCGTAGTTTTCCGGCGATACCGGCAAAGGCGATAAAGCCACTATAGCAAATTCCCTGTTCGACCGAAAACCGATGTGCGATGAACGGGGTTATTCACCGGCGGGGCCGGTGCTCTGAACGCGGACGTTCACGGGCGGCGCAGGGTGGGCAGGGGTGTTGCGCTGTCCGGCGTGTGGGGTCCACTTCCCATGGTCTATGTTGAATATTAATTGTTTCTATTGAACAGAAACCACAAAACTAAACAGGGGCGTGCAGCGACTTCGCACTGCACGCCCCGCTCGGGGTCATCTACCTAATCTGTCATCGCGCCCCGCGTCACTCTCCCCACCTACACCCCAACTTCCTTCTTCGTGCCGGGCCGCTGCACTTCGTCTTTCTCGTCGAACTCCACTTCCTGTTGTTCGGGGAGGTGCTGGGCGACGTTGATTTCGCATTTGTCGCCGTCGCAGAAGAGGTCCTGGGCTTCGTCGGTGTTGAGCATCTCGAAGTTGAGGGGCTTGAGCTTTTCTATCCCCAGCTCAAAGGCCTCCCGCGTAATCGCCTGGTAGGGGGCCTGGGCGTATTCGTGGTCGGTCAGGGGGAGGAAGCTGATGGACTTGAGGCGGGATTCGTACATCTCCAGGATGTAGGGGATGTCTTTGGCTTCGTTGGGGGGGAAGGTGATGGTGGCGCTGACCTGGTTGTCGGCCCAGTAGTATTGCATCTGGGCGACGTTCTCCACCTGCTCCCACACGGAGACGTCGGTCTTGGAGCGGTCAAAGAACTGCTCGTGGACGGGGAAGTACACGATGAGGGTGTTGTCGCCGTAGACGGATTCTTCGACGCGGTAGCCGGCCTTTTTGATCGGCTCGATGAGGGGGCTGGTCCGGTCGACGCGGATGGTGCGGTGGTAGTATTCGGAGTGGGCGTAGTGGATGCCGGGGGTCACGCCGGGCAGCAGGGAGACGGTGCCGCTGGGCTTGACGCTGGTCTTCTTCACGCTCTCGGGGATGCACAGCCAGGAGGAATAAATCTTGTCGAGCTTGGCGATGTATCCGTAGCCTTCGTCGCACCAGTTGAAGTGGTTGCGGCGGCCGTGGCGCTGGAAACTCTCGACGATGCCGGACTGGCTCAGGCCAATGCGGCGATTGCGCAGCATGATGGCGTTGGTGCGTTCGTTGTGCGTGGGGATGAGGGTCACGGTCTTGGCGTAGAGGTAGGCGAACTTGAGGGTGCGCTTATATTCTTCCAAGGTGGCGTGGCGGCTGGGGAAGGTCTCTACGAGGTTGCAGATCTCATAGGATTCCAAGCTTTGCTCGGCGCAGGGGTTGGTGCCCTGGATTTTCTCGTCGGCCCAGGTAGCCCCGTCTTTCAGGCGGCCATAGGCCTGGGCGGTCTCTTTCCAGAAGTAGCCGGGTTCGCCATTTTTGGCGGTCTGTGCGCCGACCTTGGAGTAGTCCATGCCTTCGTGCGCGTTCACGCTATTGTTGGAAGCCCAACGCCAGGCGGTGAGCTTGTCGCCGTGGAGCTTGGGATCTTTCAGCTTGAGGTATTCGGCATCGTCGGGTTCACCCAGGGCGAGTTCCGCCGTGCGGCGCACGCCGCCGGAGACGACACACTTACCGATGACGTTCATCAGGTCGGTGATGTCGGTGGAGGAAACGGTATGGCCCGCACGGGGTCCGAGGATCTTGCCGATGTTCTCGATGCACTCAATGATGGGGCCCGGACCGGGGGCGATGCCGCCGAAGGTCTTGATGGGCGCGCCCATGGCGCGAATCTTGGAGTAATCGACGTGGGCAGGACGTTTTCCACGACCGGCATACGAATAAAGAATGGCCCGAATCAGATCACACCAGCCTTCTTTGGAATCTTCTACGACATGGGTATATTCGGCAATCTGCGGATCCTGAATGGTGAGACGGCCCGCGCCCTTGGTGTCGAAGGCCACGCCCACGCCCAGCATGGACATGTCCATGAGGAAGCAGAAAGGCTCGGCGAAGTCGGTTTCGATCTCGTCGGTGGATACGAAGGCGCAGTTGTTGAGGGCGGCGGATCCGCGCTTGTAGATGTATTCGGAACCCATCATCCACAGGCCGCGGCCCGGAGGCAGGAACTTGAAGTCCCACATGAGCTTGAACATTTCCTGGGCGGAGCGCTGGGCCTTGTCGGGCTTCCAGGGGAGTTTCAGATTCTGGCAGTGATTGAGCTGGATGGTGTAGCAGCCCTCCACCACGCGCTTGACCGTTTCCCAGTATTCCTCGGTGCGACTCTGATCATGATCGATCACCCGGGCATAGGTCCGCTTGAAAGTGATATAGCCCAAAGGGCCCCAATCGGGCTGTTGCCCATGATACTGCGCCAAGAATCCCTCGGCCAGTCTAAAGTGTTCCCGTACCTGAAACATAACTCCCGACTCCGCTGTTTTATTATTCCGTTCCATGACCACTCTCCCTATATATTTTCAAGGCATCCTCAAGATGCCCGAACACTCACTATATTTTGCGATGCGCCTAATTCGCATCGTCATTCCCACGAACGTGGGAATCCAGAACGCGACACAGATTCACTTACGACTCTGCTGGATCCCCGCGTTCGCGAGGATGACGAGCTACGCTCGTGTCCGTGTGCTAATTGTTCAAATTTCCAATTATATCTTGCGGTGCGCCGTCTTAACCCATGGCAACCCGTCCACCATCTCCACCTCGTAGTCCCCCAGCAGATTGGGGTAGCGCTCCTTGACCAGGTTGTAGACCTCGGCGAAAAGAAAACGGATTTCCTCTTCCGCATGGGGATCGGTTCGGTTTTCCAACACGTGGCGAAGGGTGCGAAAATTACACGACCAACCGATGGTCGTGGCCAAGCCAATGGGCGCAAGACGACGGAAGGCCGAGGTGAGCTTTTTCTTCACCGCAAACTTCTTCTCGTTGTCGATGTCGTAGACTTCGGCCAACTCCGTTTGAAGCTTTTCCAAGTGCTCAAAAGTCTTCACGAAGATGGACATGCCCTCTTCATTCTCTTCGATGCACATGGGGGTATAGGCCGAGAGGCTGTCGAGGCGCACGAAACGCAGGGATTCCTGGCTCATGGCCGTGCCCGCCCGATGGCGCACCAACTCATGGGTTACCACACGGCTCACGTCGGCGAAGATGAAGTTCATCACCGGGTGTTCCACCACACTGCCGTGGCCCACGTTGATTATGTTCCCCAGATAGGTCTGGTTGCCTTCCCGAACGCGGGTGACGTTGGGATTCATCCCCGGCTCGAAGGAGCGGTAACACAGACGCCCCATGACCTCAGCCAACTTCTCCGAATCGCTCGGTGCGTCGGTTTTCCATTTGGTCACCCCGACATGGTCGAGATAATCTTGAAGCCCCTGCTCCACAATGCGGGTTTCACCCACCAGAAATACTTTTGGCTTTACAAATTTCACGCTATTCGACTTTCAATCAGTATTCGCATATTGCCTTTGGAGACAAAGCTCTCCTGCAGACAGACACGTATTGAAAAACTTGGAACAGACCCCGGACTGCGGGTCTGCGTATTCCCACCGCCAGTCTGGCGGGCTGCCTTATGTGAGGCAGTCCGCATTATAGGCCCTTGGATGGCCGTTGTAAAGGGCTTTTTTTTGGGGTAGGCGACGGAGATAATTAGCATAATTCACACACACAAGGCTTCAACAAAACTTCTATATATAGTCGCATAATAAACTCAGTATACAATATATAGTGCGATCTGCATAGTGTCTTGTTTTGAGACATTCCCCTCTGCGGGATTTACAGGGTGCCCTAGGATAGTGTATTACACCCGCTTTGGCGCACCCATAATTAACAGGGGTATCGTCTCCAATTGCCACACAAAAGGTGTAAAGCGATGCGTCGTCATCGACTATTTTATCGTGATGTCGCGTCCACTGTGGTGCTATCTCTTGGCGTTGTTCCTGACCTATTGGGACTTTCCAATCATCAGCGAATCCCGATTGTGACCACAATATATACTATTTTTTAGTGGTATGATAAGAAAAAACACAATATGAGGTATCTTGATGGGGGGCTTTCAAAAGCCTAGGTCAGCTCCACGAACACTTCGATGAAAGGAGTTTCTACCAATTTCTGCATTGCCGGGTAAAAACTGTTTTTTTCATGGTAGTGCCTTGCAACCGACAGGGCATTCCTGATTACATAGCGACAGGCTTCCGACGTGAGCTTCGCCCAAAGCCCAAGCCGTCATCCCCGCGAACGCGGGGAGCCAGTGGAGTATCGCTATGTCCCTGCCGCGTTCTGGATTCCCACGTGCGTGGGAATGACGTGGCGCTTTCTTGTTTTTTATTGATCTTCCCGGAGAACAATGTCATGAACGATCTCATGCTACGCGCCACCAGTCTTGGCGGGCTGGTGCTGCTCGTGGCCCTGGCCTGGGGCCTTTCCGAAAACCGAAGCCGCGTCTCTTGGCGGCTGGTCTTCATGGGGATGGGCCTCCAATTCGCCTTGGGACTCCTCGTGATGCATACCCAGGCGGGCGTATGGTTTTTCCAGGGGGTCAAGACCGGCTTTGATGTCATCACCGACGCGAGTGCGGCGGGCGGCAATTTTGTCTTCGGCAATCTGAACCAGGTATTCTTCGTGGACCGCATCGGCTTTGGGGAAGACGGCAGCCCCGAATCTCAAGGGCCTTTTATCATTGCGGCGGTCATCGCCTTCCGCGTGTTGCCGGTCATTGTTTTTGTTTCGGGACTTTCGGCCATTCTCCTTCATCTCGGTGTGGTGCAGTGGGTGATTCGCGGACTGGCCTGGATCATGCGCCGCACCCTGCGTTTATCGGGCGCGGAAACCTTCGGCGCGGCCCTGTTGATATTTCTGGGTATCGAATCCGTCAGCGCTCTCGGCGGCTATCTGAAGGGGATGACCCGCTCGGAAATCTTCACGCTCATGACCGGATTTCTGGCCACCATTGCGGCGAGCGTCATGGTGGCCTACGCGGGCTTTGGCGCAGAGCCAGGACATCTCCTGGCAGCCTCCATCATGAGCGCGCCTGCCGCCCTGGTCATGGCAAAATTGCTCATCCCCGAAACCGGCACGCCCCAGACCTCGGGCACGGAGCCCATCCACCTGCCTATAGAGAGCGAAAACATTTTCGACGCGGCCGCGCGGGGTGCCCATGCGGGCCTCACCATGGCCCTCAATGTGGCCGCCATGCTTATTGTTTTCGTGGGGCTCATCTATCTCGTGGACCTGGGCGTTGCCCGGCTCACCGGAAGCACGACAACGGCGCTCCTGGGCTACGGGTTTCGTCCTTTCGCCGTGATTATGGGCGTGCCCTGGAGCGACGTGGGCGCGATCTCGGAACTGCTCGCCACCAAGTCCGTCTTCAACGAATTTCTGGCCTACAGCGAAATGCAGTCCCTGGTGGAATCGGGGGCCATTTCGCCCCGGGCCAAACTCATCGTGACCTACGCCCTTTGCGGCTTCGCCAACCCCGGCAGCCTGGGCATCCTTATTGGCGGACTCGCGGGCATGGTCCCCGAACGCCGTTCGGAGATTGCCGCCATGAGCATCAAAGCCTTCATCGCGGGGACCCTCGCCTGCTTCACCACGGCCTGTGTCGCGGGGGTATTGGGATGAGCGATTTGCCTGCACGCATCCTCACCATCGCCGGGAGCGACTCCTGCGGTGGCGCAGGTATCCAAGCCGACCTCAAGACCATCACCGTGCTGGGTGGCTACGGCATGTCCGCCATCACCGCCATCACGGCGCAAAACACGCTGGGGGTGACGGGCGTTCACGCCATCCCCGTCGATATGGTCCGCAAGCAGATCGAGGCGGTGTTGGAAGATCCCGGCGTGGATGTCATCAAGACCGGCATGTTGCTGAACCGGGAGATTATCACCGTGGTGGCGGAGATGCTGGCGACGGTGCCCCACATTCCCCTCGTACTCGACCCCGTCATGGTGGCCACCAGCGGCGCACGCCTCATCGACGAAAACGCCCAGTCCACCCTCGTGGAACAGCTACTGCCCCGCGCCACCCTGCTCACGCCCAACTTCTCCGAAGCGGAGGTCCTATCTGGGGTCACCATCACCGATACAGACTCCCTGCGGAAAGCAGGTGATCGCATCCAGGCCCTCGGTGTATCAGCCATGCTCGTCAAAGGCGGCCACGCCACCACCGACGACGCAACGGATTGGCTTTTCGATGGGAAGACTTGGACGCCCTTCCGCGCCCCACGCATCGAAACCACCTGCGGCCACGGCACCGGCTGTACCTTGGCCTCGGCTATCGCCACAAAGCTGGGTCAGGGGAAGAACCTGCACGATGCCATCGCAGCGGCCAAGAACTACCTGACGGATGCGCTAAAGCACGCCTGGCCCGACCTGGCAAAGGGCAGCGGGCCGTTGAATCATGGGTGGGCCTTGGGTCGCGAGCCAGGGACGGACCCGCACCAATAAACCAGATGCCGCATCAAGTGCTTGTGGGCGAACTTGGCCACGTCACGTAGGGTGCTACCCGCAGATGTGCGGGCCTGTCCCGGTGGGCTTTGGGAACGAGGCCAAGAACCCACACCAGTCGTGCCGCACGATCACGAGGCACGAGGGTCGAAGACTCGCCGCAGGAGAGTTTGTGCGCTCTTTTCTCGTCCCTACGCTCGGCGCAGGGGGCGGCGCAGTAACATCGGCCCTCCCGTGTCTGCCTCGGGAGTCGTGCGACGCTGAGTGTCGCGATCTGCATTCCCAAGCGGAGCGTGGGAACGAGGGGATTCCTCGTGTAACGCCTACGTGGACCCCTACCGCACTTCCTCTATCGTCTTGCCGCCCTGGAAGCTCAGGTAGGTCTTGTCGGGAAGCAGTTTGTAGGTGGTGCCGAAGTATTTGTTGAAGATAATCCGAAAGGTGTTCACCGGGGTGATGCCTAGGTAAAAGTCGCTGTAGTCGCCGTCGGGAAAGTAGATGGTGTTGAGCACGGCGGTGTAGTCTCGGATGTAGTCTTCTTTGCTGCCCTTCCAGGGGATCAGGGCGGTGCCTGCCGTGCTTTGCCAGTCGGAGCGGCACCCGTGGTCGCCCTGGATGACGATGATCGAATTCGGTTGCCGCTTTTGTATCCGGTCGATCATGGTGAGGAAGCGTCCGTTGAGGCAGATGGTCTCGTCGCGAAAACCCTTGTAGTATTCGGGTGTCTCCGTGACGGGCTTGCCTTCGGCGTCGAAGCTGTGGGGCATGTGGGGCGACATCATGTGGGCGAAGACGAACATGGGCCGCTCTCCCCGGCGGACTTTTCCGAGTTCCTCCACCACGAAGAGCACGCGGTTGGCTTCGCCCGACCGGGTCATGCGTTCGACGGGGGAACGAAGTGGGGTCATGGCGATGTAGACCCGCTGCAACTCGCTCAACGTGAAGGTGTCGGGCTTCACGAAGCGGCCATTGTCGATTTCGGTGGCGGCCACGCCAGAGGAAAAGGTGGGGAATTCGTAGCCATAGCTCGCGAGAAAATCCATGACCTTGTTGTCCCAGATTTGGGCCACGAAATTGGGCAGGGCCTCGTTCCACTCGGCCTCCAGGTGGCTGGGGTCCAGGTAGTCGAGGTTCATGGACGACGCCAGGGACATCTGCGTTTTGGGATAGTTGGAATAGCTGTCTTCCACCGTGTAAAAGCCCCGTTCCTCCAGGGCCTCCAGGAAGGGCGTGTTGTCGTAGTCGAAGGTCTCCAGAAGCACATCGGCCCGTGGATAAGAATCAGGGATGATGTAGTAAATGTCGGGAAGCTGGGCGCGTTCGTCGGCGCTCAGTTCCTTTTCGTTGGCCGCCAGGCTGCGTGCTTCGGGCGCTTCCTGTCGCAGCTTGGCCAACCCAAAGGTCAGCAAGGGCACGATAATCAGGAAAATCCCCACCTTGTTCAAGGCGCTGCTAAGGGGCGCAAGATTGCGCTTCGTGCGAAAGACCATCACGAAGAGCGCCAAGCCGAAAGTGCCGAGAAGGGCGGCAAGCGCCAGGACGGGCAGGGGCGATGCCTCGGGATCGCGCAGGGCGGCCTTGAGTCCGTCTGCGAAGAAACCATAGGTATGGAACGGAATCCAGAAGGCCACAACAAGGATTGCCACCTTGTGCCTGTCGCGAAGTAGCGGCAACAACGCGCCCCACACGATAAGGGCGATAGCGACCACGATGACCAAGGGCAGCCAAATTTCCGAAAAACGCGCGTCGCCAATATTGTTGCTCAAGAGAGACAGGGCAGGAAAAATACCAAACAGAAAGGGATAAAAGGGGTGGGTCTTTCGGGGCATTACAGGTCCTTTGGCATCAATTCTGTCCGTTTCGCAATTCGCGCCAACATCCTTGGCCCAATTTCTTCGCGGTCATGAAAGGAAAATACAAAATCCGAGCACCCCGATTTTTCCAATGTACGATGTGACCCAGACGATCTCTTGATTTTTCAGCCGTTTCTAAGCAGCGCAGCGAGCACACGTTTCGCTTTGGTACTTGGCCATTGTGTCATGCTGCTTCGAATGTGATTTGGATAGGTGCCACGGGTTGTTCGTCGTTCTCGATGCGCTCAGCGATTGCCCGAAGGGCAAGTGCCTCCGCATGGGCAATTGCTTTTTCACGGGTCGGGCCGTAACACATGGCACCGGCTATTTCCGGCACCTCGGCAATCCAACGCCCATCCACCTCTTGTTCTGTTTCGACCGTATACTTCATTTTTGTCTCCCGGTGTTTTATTGCCCTAGTCTGTAAAAATCGCTGTGAATATCAGGAAAAATTTCAGGCGAGGGATGCCAAGGACCATACATCTTGGCTGTGGCCCAGCCACTTTGTTCGTTGGTATGCACGAGGCCTATATCTGTAATCCTAACATGAACGAGGTCATCGCTTTGTAAGGTTGGGATAATCTCAAGGCCAGCTTGACCGCAACTGACATTCTTAACCACGAATGGACGCCAATGAGCACGAATAATGATGAAACAATTTTTCGGGCGCTGGCACTGTCAACAAGAATTATTGACCACAAAGAACGCAAAGAGCACAGAGAAAAACTACTCTTTGAGTTCTCTGCGTTCTTTTGTGGCTACTATTTGTTTCTATTATTCGTAAGTGTTCACAGGTAGCTCTGGGTGCCACGGACAAGGGGCGATGGCCCTTGCCCGTGCTTGAAAAACATGTTCGTCGGACAAAAAGAAAGTTTTCGGTCGCTTCCATATTTCCACACGGGTAAGCCCTGAGAGGCCTATCCGTGGCACCCGGAGCTTGTTTCTTATAGCTGGGGTCGTCCATCCCGTGAACGCTTACTGTTATTCTTCATGAGATACATGGTGCGTTTGCTGTTATTTACCGGTGACTCCGCCACCACGGAAAAGTGTGCGCCGAAAGCGGTAAGAAACTGGGACTGGGTGTAGTCGGAAAACACATCCTCCCGCGCCGCCAACATCCGCGTCACCTTGCTGTCTTTCTTCGGCACGAATTCGATAATGAGGTATCGGCAGGTCGTGGCAAAAAATGCAGCGACCTTTCCCAAAGGGACGTTGTTCCCGATGCACAGGTGGTGAATCAGGGCCAGTGCCATAACGCAGTCCACCGGACCCCGTTGGAGAAAGCTGTCCCGCTCCGTGTGCGCCCAGCCGAGACTTGGACTAGGATTGGTCAAATCGAGGAGAAGGGGCAGGAGTCCCCGTGGCTCTTTCCGCTCCTGGGCGTAGAGTCCCGAGACGGCACCGTGATCAAAATCGAAGGCCACGCAGTGCGCCCCAAATTCGGCGGCCAGGGCGCTGTAAACACCGGTATTCGCTCCGAGGTCCCATACCGTGGCGGGCGCGGCCAGGGCCAGATACTCGCGTACTAATCGGGTCTTGGCATCGGCTCCCGCCTCGCTGTAGTTGGTATGGTCGTAGTAATCGCCCCACGTGGTCTGGCCCGGCACCGACCCAAGCCCCGAAAGCACACCATGCAAACTATCCACGATACCGAGCAGTCCTTGCTTCGAGACACGGGATGCTTTGGCGGCGGCCTCCGCCTCAATGCCCTCGCCCTCGGAACGCTTGGTCTCCGTGCGGGCGTGCATATGCAGGTGCATGAGCAGGCCCGGTTTCAGGCGGCTGCGCCAGGGCAGGGCGCGGGAGGCCAGGGGCAGGGGAATGCCATCGATATAAGTTCGGAGCAAACGATTCATCCCGAAATCCACATAGTGCATTAACGCCAGCGGCGCGAGGAAGTGTCGGCAAAACTGCCCGTAGGCCACCCAGGGCTTCCCTTCCGTGTAAGGTTCAAAAGAAAGGGTGTCGATAAACACGGGCTGCGCCCCGCGAAACTGGACGTTGAAGGCACTGGCATCCTTGAGGGACATGCCGTGCTCCAGCGCCAGCAACTGAATCCGCAGGGTGAGCAGAGCGGCATCGCGCAGTTGGGCCGCGCACCATTCGTAGGGATAGGAAACAAAAGGCACTTCGAGCGGCGCAAGCACCACAACGGCCTCCGGCGTGAGCGCCCGCTCCAAGGGACATTCCTCATGGGGAATCAACAAGCCTTCGTCCACGAGCCGTTCATAGAGACCCGAATCCATCAACCGACGATAGTGGGCCTCGTAGACGGGATTTACCTGACGCAGCAACGCGCCCTGTTCATCACGAAAAACAAAGCCGCCGGGATCACGAAAAGATGCGGCCAGTGGACCCACTGTAGACACAAAACACTCCTTATTCCTGGTCGGTTCTGGAATGGGCTACAGCTTACGGCATTGGCGTATGGAAATAAAGGGCGCAAGGGATAACGAACGTGCCGTGCGGTCCTGAGGCACGAAGGTTCGTGCGCGGGGGAGGGGGAAGCCAGGCCTCCTACACCGTATGGCTGGCGGTTTCCACTTCCTGGCGGTAGTGTTGCAGGGCTTCGCCGGGGACATCGCCCAGACCGGAAACGTCCGCCGGGTCGAGGATGAGCCGTTTGGCCCCGAAGCGCAGACAGCGGGCGGCATCCTCCGCCTGGAGTGGACCCTCCACATCGATCTCGATCCGATATTCGTGGTAGCGGATATTTTCGTTGAGAATGCGCACCCGCTCGAACATGCCACGGGGCATCCCCACTGCGACCGACGCGGGATCCGTGCCCAACAGTACCAGCCGGTCAACCTTGGGAAGGCAGTAGTTCACTTTTGTCAGGGGAGTCGTGGGAGACAAGGCCAGGCCCGCCTTTGCTCCGCTGTCCCGGATGAGCGAAAGGGCGCGGTGAATATGGATGCAGGTTTCCACGTGGAGCGTAATGACATCCACGCCGGTCTCCAACAAGGCGGGCAGGATGCGGTCAGGCTGCTCCACAAGCAGGTGGGCATGGCATGGCAGCTTGGTCAGGGCTTTGGCCGCCTTGAGAAAGGCACCCGAAAAGCCAAATTGCGGGACAAAACGACCATCCGCCACATCGAAATGCAGTTCATCGATTCCTTGGGCTTCGAGGTTGCGGATGCTTTGCTCCAGGTTCATCAGATCAACCTGCTTCATATCGGCGGCACATGAAAAACTGGCCAAGACGGGGACTCCTTTGGTACAGGGGTGGGTTGTTCAAGGCCCATTATACGCGGACGGCGGGCAGACAGACAACGGACCCCTACGGTAGAAAAATGACCTTTCATACTTCCTCCGGGGTGGAGGATAGTCTAGGGGACATTTCTAAAGAGTTTCAGGGGGGACATTTTCATCGAGTTACGACACGGACCCCTACGGTAAGATTAGCAAATGGCTTGACAGGCGGACGAGGATTGGAGCAGGTCAGAGAACCTGATCCCAACGATTTTAGTGCATTAGTTTGGGGAAATCGCTACAAAAAAACAAGAAGTTTTTCGGGTGTTTCCGGGAGCTACTGTAAACATTGGTGATAACGAATTTTTCAAGGCAGATGGACATTTTGAATTTGGTACTGTTCGCGATCAAAACCCACCCTTTGCGTCTTTGTGCCTTTGCGTGCCAAACAAAAATAAAAGATCGCACGCAAAGGCGCGAAGACGCAAAGAAAAGAAATATTTCACCACGAAGAGACGAAGAACACGTTAGGCCTTACTCTGGGAAAATCGCTACAAAAAAAACAAGATAATCCGACAGCATTCCCGCGAAAGTGGGAATCCAGAACGCGGCAGGTGTACATCGTAACATCACTGGATTTCCGCGTTCGCGGAGATGACCGTCTTGGGTTGTGGGCGGAGTCCGCGTTAGTTTGAATATTTCGCCTTAAACGGGCGATACTTACGGAGTTACGTCTGTGCAAATACGCTTGGTTTGACAACCGCAAATCATTGCGTAGGACGACTTCTGTTATGCGAAAATACGGAAATCTACGGAACGCCGTTCTGATTGCAGGCCTGATCAGTGCGGTGCTTTCCCCTGCCGTCTGCGCCGAAGCGGCGACGGGAGACAAAACAACGGCACCAAGCGAAGCATCCGTCCCAATTGTTCCAGGCGAGTTTGGTTTTGACGAGATTGCCTTCGTAAAACGCAAGCCCTATTCTTCGGATCATTATTACACCGACATCGACAACGGCACCAGCCCCGACCGCTTCCTTCCCAACAATGGTATCTACGTTTATGATCTGCGGACGCAACAGGAGCGGGCCATCGTGACGGCGGCTGGTTTGCCCGGCGGCAAGGGTCTTATTGGCAAGATCAGCCTGTCCTTTGATGCCAAAAAAATCATCTTCGATTTCCGGCAGGACGCGGACAGTGGTTTCCGCATCTGGGAAGTCAACACGGACGGTACGGGTTTGCGCCAGCTATCCTTTCCGCCGCCGGACGAAGCCGAGAAAGTGAAACGCTGGGGAAAGCCCTGGCATACCGATGATATCCATCCGTGTTACCTGCCCGACGGCAAGATTATATTTTCGTCCACCCGCTGCGAACACACAATTCTTTGTGGCGGCTCGGCGCACCTGACGGCTCCCGTTCTTCACCGCATGGATGCCGACGGTACGAACATCGAGCAGCTCAGCACAAGTCCGGTCAGTGAATTCTGTCCGGTGGTCCTGAATGATGGGCGCGTACTCTATCACCGCTGGGAATATGTCGATAAGGGTGCGCGGGTGGCCAAGACGATCTGGTCGATGAATCCAGACGGGAGCAGGCCCCAGGAACTCTACGGTGCTTCCGACGACAGTACGACCGTGTATATGTATCCGCAGCCGATTCCCGGCAATGGGGAGCGCCTGGTCACTGTGGGTACATGCCACTATCCGCAAGGCGGCTGCCTGGGCGCGATCATGCTGATCGATCTGGGGAAAGAAATTCGCAGACGCGGGCCGGACCCGGACGAAGCGGATTACGTCCAATGGAACGATACCTATGCGGTTACGAACATTACGCCCTCGGTGTTCATTCGTCGCCGCACGGAACCGGGCTGGTTTTTCCTGACCGAAGACGGCAGCTATGTGCATGACAAGGAGGGGAAGAGCGGTCATTTGTATACCCACCCCTACCCGGTCAGTGATCACGAATTTCTGGTCTCTTACAAGGTCAATCCCGCCGATCATTACCAGGATGTTGCCAATGCCTATGCGCTCTATCTCATCGATACCGAGGGGAATCATCGCTTTGTCCACAAGGATGAGAAACTTTCTTGCTGGCATCCAACGCCGCTGATTCCTCGGGAGATCCCGCCCAGGATTGAGCCATTTCGGGATCCGGCCTATGTGGCAAGCAACGAAGCCCTGTGCATCATGGCCAATGTATATGAAGGCATGGAGGGCGTGGAGCCGGGAAGCATCAAATGGCTTCGGATCAATGAGGCGATACCCCGTTACTGGGATACCGGGCGAAGATGGGAGAAATCCCTCAGCAGTTCCAGTTGGAAGGCGGCTCTGTGGCCCCGTGCGCAATGGGGTGTCGTGCCGGTGGAAGCGGATGGTTCCGCCTATTTCAAGGTGCCCGCGAACCGGAATATTTTCTTTCAGGCGCTGGATGAGAACTTCATGGAAATCCAGCGCGAGCGGACCTATGTAAATTACAAACCCGGTGAGGTCCGTTCCTGTATCGGATGTCACGGACGAAGCAACCACGCCACGCTGGTTGAACGGGGAAATCCAATTGCCCTGAATCGAGCGCCGAGTACGCCCCAGGCCCAGCCCAGCGATACCCTTGAAAATGGCGGGGATGGCCGTGCGAAACAGGTGATTCATTACCCCAGCGACATTCAACCCATCTTTGATGCCAACTGCATTTCCTGCCACGGCAATGCCGATCCGGCGGGCGGCCTGAAACTGACCGGCGACCTTACGCTCTATTACAACACCTCCTATGAGGAACTTGCCGAGAAAGAATTGGCCGGTCCCATTATTCCCGAATTCACGTCCTTTTCACAGGGAGATCGAGGTAATTATAATGGTGCGTTGCTTCCTCCCAAAAGTCTGGGTGGTCATAAGAGCACCCTGATCGACTTGTTGATTAATTCCACCCACCCCAAGAATGCGCAAGAGAATCACGTCGGGATGTTGACGAAAAGGGAACTCATGATTATGATCCGTTGGGCGGATTCAAACTACCAGTTTTACGGCACGTATTATGGTCGGCACCACCAGGATTGGGTGAACGCGGATCCCGAAAATCCCTCATATGATGCGGCGGACTTCCGGCGCAAACCGACATTCGAGGAAGCAATCAGTAAGGCAGCTCCCGAATGGCATCGTTAGGGCGGTAATTTCATGTACAGCCCCTGCACGGTGGTGTATAGTGCCCGCTCCAACAGCGATCACAAGGAGACACCACCCATGCGCTTTTACACGGCAGGATTCGTAGCTTGTTTGACCCTCGGCCTTCTGTCCGGCTGCGGCACCACCCCAAGCGGCACGACGGGCAAGCTGTCGGGGGATGTTCGCCTGGGTGCCCTGTTCACCGATCATATGGTCCTCCAGCGTGAGATGAAAATCCCTGTGTGGGGTTGGACGGCACCCGGAGACAGGGTTAAGGTCTCCATGAACGGTGTCACCGCCACAACGAAGGCCAACCGGGACGGAAAATGGATGGCACGGCTTGCTCCCATGTCTGCGGGCGGTCCCTACACCATGACCGTATCGGGCAGGAATACCATCACGCTTGACGATGTCCTTGTGGGGGATGTGTGGATCGCATCGGGCCAGTCCAACATGGAGTGGCCTGTCAAGAGCGGCAAAATCGGTGTCGCCAACCGGGATGCGGAAGTCGCCGCCGCGAATCATCCCAATATTCGCTTGTTTACCGTTCCCAACGCCACGAGCTTCGCTCCGGCAAGCCAGTTTGAAGCGGCAGACTGGACCCCCTGCACTCCAGAGAGCATTCCCGCTTTTTCGGCGGTTGCCTACTTTTTCGGCCGCGAAATGCACCAAAGCCTGGGCGTTCCCATTGGCTTGATTAACAGCGCCTGGGGCGGCACCCTCTGCGAGGCCTGGACCAGCGCGGGTGCCTTGCGCGAATTGCCGGACTTCGCCGCCAAGCTGGACCAGATGGCTGTTGAGGCACCCCGCATGAAAGAAACTGCGGCGGCGTATAAAGAGGCCATGGCACGCTGGAGTACCAAGCTGGACAGTTATGACAAAGGCCTTGTAGACGATGTGCCCGTGTGGGCGGCTCGTGACTTGGAAACGCAAGACTGGCGCAGTATGTCCGTGCCCGGCGTATGGGAAAAGCAGGGCTACGCTGATTTAGACGGTTTCATGTGGTACCGGAAAGTGCTGGAACTCCCGGAAGACTGGGCGGGGAAAGATCTCACGTTGTCGCTCGGTCCCATTAATGACATGGACCGCACTTTCTTCAATGGCAAGTTGGTCGGCGCACACGAAGGGCTTGGCCAGGCCGATATCTCCCGAAATTACACCGTGCCCGGTGAAGTGGTTGCGAACCATGTGAATGTCGTCGCGGTGCGGGTCTATGATCTGGCCAATGTGGGCGGCTTTCATGGCGAAGAAGAGGACATGTACGTAACGCTGGCGGGGGTTCCGAACGCGCCGCGAATTCCCCTGGCGGGTGTTTGGCAGAACAAGCCCAGCGCCTACCTCCGCGATATCCCGCCTCGGCCCACGGCCCCGCTTCTGCGCGAGAATTATCCCCATATTCCGACGGTCCTTTACAACGCCATGATCGCGCCCCTGGTTCCTTATGGCCTCAAGGGGGCTATCTGGTATCAAGGCGAATCGAATGTAAACCGGGCCTATCAATATCGGAGCCTCTTCCCCGCCATGATCAGGGACTGGCGGAAGCACTGGGGCCAGGGCGATTTTCCGTTTGTCTATGTCCAGTTGGCCAATTTCCTCAAAACCGAGGACGAACCCGGCGAAAGTGCCTGGGCCGAACTGCGTGAAGCACAGGACATGGCCCTGAGCGTGAAGGATACCGGCATGGCTACCATCATCGATATCGGTGAGGCGGATAACATTCATCCCCAGAACAAACAGGATGTGGGCAAGCGTTTGAGCTTATGGGCGCGTCATTTGGACGAAGGGGAAGACCTTGTGTACAGTGGCCCCCGCTTTAAGAACTTTGCGAAAGAAGGCGGGAAGATTCACATTCGCTTTGATCACCTTGGCAGTGGCCTTAGCACGCCAAAGGGCGCACCCCTCCGGGGATTCGCTATTGCAGGGGCAGACAAGAAGTTTGTGTGGGCCGAAGCGCGTATCGATGGCGACACGGTGCTTGTGTGGAATGACGCAGTGCCCCAACCGCAATCCGTCCGCTATGCCTGGGCCAACAACCCCGTGTGTAACCTCTACAACAAGGAGGGTCTGCCCGCCGTGCCCTTCCGCACCGACGACTGGCCGGGTATTACGGTGGCGAATAAATAGGGTGTAGGAGCTCGGGTTTTCCTACCCGACACAAAGGGCGCGTCATGCCAAAATTATCACTGGAGATCAAACAAAGGGGCCATAAGGGTGTCACCTACACGCTATCGCACGCAAATTTACACAAATCAGTTTGTTGGTTGGGGACCGAGCAATTCTGCCAAAGCGGGGGCCACCAGATTCGCCACGTTCACCGCACCTTCTTCGGTGAAGTGGCAGTCGTCGTAGAAATAGGCGGCTTCGCCGTTCATAGGCGACAGGTCAACGCAGGGTACATTGGCATCACGGCAAACATTGAGCAGGGCGTTGTTGTACTGGTCCATGCCTGACCGCAACACGCCAAGGGTCAGGTAGCGTCCATCTTCCAGCCAGCCAAACCAGCACCGTGCCGCGACTTCGGGCGGCAGGTCATCGCGCCACAAGACGGGCTGGGTCGTGAAGAGCACGGGAACCCCCCGCTCTTTGCAGCGGTCAATCATGGTCTGGATACGTCTTCGATAGCCTTTCAGACCGTCGGTGAGATCCGGGAGTTGGTCAACAAGGGCTGCTGATGCGCGTTTTTCACGGCGTATCTGGTATTCCAGCCCGCCGATGCCTTCCCGGACTTCTGGCGGCGGCGCATCCGCACGCAGGGTGTGGAAAAGTTGGATGACACGGGAGTGGGTCCACAGCGGGCGATGGGGTTTGGGTGGTGGGATTGTCTCTCCATCGGGGGCCACACTCGCTGCCTCAAAACGGGCGAAGTTGGTGTAATTTTCTTCCCGTGCGAGGAAGCGCCAGAGGTCGTTGATGCCCGGTTGCACCACCAGTAGCGCAGTGCTTTTCATAAGGGGAGACTTTTCGAGAAACCTGATGTGATCGCGGGTATAAAAACCGCTGATGCCCACGTTGCCCACCCAGATTGTGTTGTCGGGCAGTTGCTGTTCCAGCAGGGCGGGCCAAGTCTTCGTGTCGTCGAGATAGACGCACTCCGTGGTGCTGCCGCCAATAGACAAGATTCGCGTGGTCTGCTCCGCACGGGAGGGCGCGGGGGCACGGACACCATCCGGTCCGGTCGTGAAGTGGGCGGGGCCGGAAATACCGAAAATATGCTTGGGATCGGGATGGTGGATGTCGTGAATATTCGCGCCCCGCGTGTGAAAAGGGGCGGCGGGGCGGATGCGTTGCTCGATGAGATGGCTGCCAAATTCGAGGGCACTCCAGCCGATAGCCGTGGTCACAAACAGGAGCAGGAGTTCTCGCCAGTGCCTTCCCAGACGGTGGCGAATGCTGGAGGAGCGGAACCCCCCCCCGGACAATAACCACAGCGAAAAGACGAGTAGCAGACCATGCTCAATATGGCCCTCGGGCCGCCATCCGCTAAGGAAGGCCCGTGCCGCGTCGAAGAGGGCGATGGCGGGCACGATGTAGAGTATGAGGGCGCTGATCTTTGGTCGCCGCGAGGATGTTGGGTTGGCTGTCATGGGCTGAGCTTACGCAAGGTCGTGCCGAAGGCGCAAGGTGGGGGCGGGAAACACACCTGTCACACGTTGATAGCCAAAGTTTTTGCAAGACTGCGGTTCGCATGTGGACCCATTATGAGTAGCTATCATTCACAGCACCCTTGGCGTTTCCTTTGCAGACCCTGAGCTTGTATGAGACGCATACGCCCCATAGCCAATGCCCAACGACAGTTCCAAGTTGGATGATGCCGGGCCAACGCGGTATAGTCGTGGCAGCGCACATGCCTCGCCCACCAAGGTCCAACAGGAACCCCATGTACTCCCAAACGTCCGATTCCCGTCCCGAAATCACCGTGGCTATTCCGTGCCGCAACGGTGGCACGTTGTTGCGCCGCGCTCTGGAACAGGTATTTGCCCAGGAGATCGACCGTCCCTTTGAGGTTATCGCCTTTGATTCCGGGTCAACCGATGGCAGTCTCGATGTATTGGCTTCTTATCCGGTGCGGGTGGTTGAGATTGACCAGTCCACTTTCGACTGGGGACGACTTCGGGAGCGGATGTTTCGGGAGTCCCAAGGTGCGATCATGGTCAGTTTGTCGCAAGATGCGGTGCCCGCACACACCGATTGGTTGGCCCAACTGGTGGCTCCTCTCGATGATCCCGATGTGGGGGTGTCTTGCGGTTCATCGATTCCCGATCCCGAGCGGGACTTTCCCCAGTTTCAATGGGAGAAAAACGGCTACTACTATTTTACCCGAGAGATAGGCAAGTTCACCGACCGTTACGGGAAGGGCCTGTCCTTTGCCAACACGGCGGTGCGACGTTCGGTGTGGGAATCCCTCGGCATTGAGCCCCAGGCCACGGGCGAAGACTTTGGCTTTCAGATGAAGCTCCACGCGGCGGGCATCGAAATTGCTTTCCCAGACGATGCGCCCGTGCATCACCATCACAACTATACCCTCAAAGGTGTCTACCGTCGCTGCCGCAACGAGGGCCTGGCCCTGCGTGAAATGGGCTGTGTCTATAATGAAGGCGACCTGCTGTTGGATCTCGCGAGTCCCAAGAAATATATCCAATGGTTGCGGGAGGTAAAGCGGGGGAGTCTCCGCAATGGGGCGGAGTGGCTTTATCCAGTGATGCGCCCGGTGGCGGTCTACATGGGTAGCCGCTTTGCGCGCAAAATGGTGTGGTACTAGTGGCAGAGCCAAAAATGAACGATTCGCGTGAAAAAGCCCGCAAGAAAAGGGACAGACCCGTCTTCGCTCGTACCTCGCTACGCTTGCGTCAGTCCCCTTTTTGCTCAATCCCCAGACCGTCATTCCCACGAACGTGGGAATCCAGAACATGGCGAGGCATCCTCAGGGCAAAACTGGATCCCCGCGTTCGCGGGGATGACGAGCTTCTTTTGCGCTCAGGTCGCGAACGTTTACGCAATTTTAGACCAAGGCACCAATGATGGCGACGGATTCCATTCAAAAATTTTACAAAGACAACCCCCGCATGGTGAGTTCGCCCTTCGGTGGGGTCGATGGTATCAACACGGCGTTGTTACGCGAAATTCTTGGTAAATTAAATGTCGATTTTTCGGGGAAACGGGTGCTCGATGTGGGGTGCGGTCGGGGCTATGTCCAAGACATGGTACAGGAGCAAGGCGGCCAGTATGTGGGCGCGGATTTTGTCATCAGTCGCACAGGGTTTCCGCTGGTGCGTGCCGATGCGGCCCGATTGCCCTTTCCCGACGCGAGCATGGACGTGTTGCTCTGCATCGACGCCTCCGAACACTTTCCTCAGCCCCAGGCCGTCGCAGATGAGTTTTTTCGCGTGCTCAAGCCGGGGGGTGTCTATTTTCTCAGTGCGCCCAACTATGGCAACATGGCCGGCGTGGTAAAGAAGGTTTACGAGGCCTTGGGATGGTATGAGAAGGATACATGGGCACCCTTCGGACGTTGGCAACCCCAGGAACTGGAGCAGCCGCTGACACCGGGATTTGTGCGCCGCATTTACGGCAAGGCGGGCTTTGGCCCCATTGTCGGAATTGGTCACGGAAGCGAAGTGGGCCTGGGCCTATTCCCGTGGGTGGACCACCCCAGGATGCCGGAGGCGATTCAGTTTCGCTTGCAACGACTCTTTGCCCGCATTGGCCCGAGTGTGGCGCGGGTGTGTCCGACGGCGAGTCTGCATATCTTTTGGCGGATGGAGAAGAGATGAATGGTGAATTTAGAATTTAGAATGGTGAAAGGGGGCCGCTACGCCACTTGGTAAATGGCGGGTTTGAATCTTGGTGGAGGCCTTCGAATATTGCTTCACGCCCGTCTGGTTTGCTTGAATGGTCCCAGTAAGTTGCACACCGACTCAAAAGCGAGCCCATGAAACTTAAACCCATCCTGCAAAAACTTAAACTCCGCTACGGTTCCCAGGAAACCGTTATCCACACCTTGCGTGGCATGGGTGTGCGTATTGGCGAGGGGTGCCGCATCTACACCACGGACTTTGGCGGGGAACCCTGGCTCATCAAGATCGGCGACCGGGTTTGCATCTCCAACGATGTTACCTTTGTGAACCATGGCCTCAACTGGCCCTTCCAAGAGAAGTACGAGTCCCTTACGGGCTTCGGCCCCATCGAAATCGGGGACAACTGCCAGATTGGCATCCGCGCAACCATATTGCCCTTTGTTTGCATCGGGGCAAATTGTATCGTGGGCGCGTGCAGCGTGGTGACCAAGTCGGTGCCGCCCGATTCCGTCGTGGCGGGCAATCCTGCACGGGTCATCTGTTCGATGGAAGAATATGAAAAAAAGTGTGTGGCCCGGCACATTGATATCCCGTTGGATCGCGAGGCCGCGCGACGGGTCCTCGAAGTCCACTTCTGGGGCGACGAAGCGGATTCGTCATGAGTGAAAACTCACCGGACAAAGGGGGTTGGGCTTTCCAGCCCGACATAAATGGCGCGTTGGGCATAAGACCCGCCACCGGCACGGGCAGCCACTTGGGGCTTGAACGACGGAACACTCTGCCCCGCTTGGTCAATCAACGTATCACCGCAAACGCCAAGTGCGCTTCGACACCCAACGCTCTCTTTGTTGCGGACAAGAAAACCCGCACTCCTGCCCGCCGCGAACTCTTATTGTCATGAAGCTGGCCGTACTCAAAGGCAACCGCTTTAACCCCTGGCACTTGGCGGCATTTACCCGTCTGGGTAGCGATACCCACGTCATGGCCTTTCGGGCGGACTCGGAGATCCAGCGGTACTTCGCCGAGCGCGGTGCCGATGACGGTGGCCTAGCCACCACGCCCATCTATTTTGACTATCAGGCGGGGCCAATCTGGAAGCGCTTTCCCAATTTGCTCACCTATCGTTACCAGAACCGCCCGCCGCGCATCCTGCCTTTTCATGAGCAGTTGTGTGACTTCGATGTGATTCAAACGTGGGAGCTCTTCACCGATTGGACCGAGGAGGCGCTGGAGGCGAAGCGTCGTTGGGGCATCCCCGTGTGCATCATGGTGTGGGACAATATCCCCTTCAATATGGAGCAGACGCCCGGCTACCGGGAACGGAAGGCCCGCGCCCTGGCGGAAGCCGACCACTTTATCGTGCATACGGAGCGCTCGAAGCGCACCCTGATAATCGAGGGGGCGGATTCCGACAAGATTAGCGTCATCGATCCTGGGGTCGATCTCCAGCGCTTTCAGCCCGGTCCGGGAGACCGCGAGGCACTGGGGCTTGACGAGGATGCCTTCGTTATCCTTTTCGTCGGCTGGCTCCTTCCCAGGAAGGGCCTCGACTTTTTGTTGCTTGCCCTGCGGGAACTCCTTTCCGGGTCGGAGACCGTTGCGGACAAAGTCCAACTGCTCATCGTGGGTTCGGGACCCGGTCGTGATCGGGTGGAGAGTCTGGCCCGTCGTCTGGGCATCACGGCGCACTGTCACTTCATTGGTTCCCGCCCTTATGAGACCATGCCGCGCCTTTTTCAGAGTGCCGATGTATTCGTGTTGCCCAGCATCGCCACCGAAACCTGGCAGGAGCAATTCGGCATGTCGCTTATGGAGAGCATGGCCTGCGGAACGCCCGTCGTGACGACCTGTAGCGGGGCGATACCCGAGATTGTGGAGGATGCCGCGCTCCTATGTCAGCCCAACGATTTTCTCTCCCTCCATGATGCCTTGTCCCGGTTGATCGCCGACTCCCAGTTGGAGGAAGCGTGCGCCGAGAAGGGCTTGGAAATTGCCCGGCGGCGCTATGACCTTGATGCGTATTCCCGGAGGCTGGCGGATGTTTATGCCCGACTCGCAACGCGGTAGGGGCGGCGCGGAATTCAGGGACGGACCCGCGCCAGTAACATCGGATTCGGAGTTGGGGCTGTCTGGCAAGCGCATGCATGGCGTGTTGGCGGATGAACGTGGATGCGCGGGCCTGTCCCGGCGGGTTTTGTGGGCTTTGTTGGCAGAATTGATGCCGATGTCGAGCACGTTTCCCCACCGGGACATGCCGCCGCGTTGGAGCGGGCCGTGTGTTCCGTGGGTTGCTATGCAAGCCACACCGTGCCGTCTGTGCAAGGCAGTGCCTGAGCGGCGGTACGTCCCTCAACTCCGCACCCACAAGCTCCGGTCCTTCGTCCCTGCGCGTGTAGGTGGCACCCTTGCGATGATTAGCCCATGACAGCTACCTACGAAGAACAATTCGGCCCCGTGCAGCGGCGAATGCGGCGTATCACGCGGTGGTTGCGCTGGCATCGGAAAGGCTGGCTTGGGCAGGAGCGGCATCTCTTGGTCGAACTCAACTGGCGTCTTGGTGATGAAATCATGGCGCTGCCGGTGTTGGATGCACTTCACCAGAAGTATCCCGATGCCAGCATTAATGTGTTGACAAACTATCCCGATTTGTTTCTGGACCATCCCCATGTGCGTGCCGTCACGGCCCCGCCCGCCGCCGTGGATCGCTACGTGCTCTTGCGTGGGGCTTCGCGCCGGATGTACCGGTTGGCGGAATACTGCGCCAGGGTCAGGATTTCTTTGCCGTCAATGCGCCCAGTGCTTCGCTGCTCCGACTGGGACTTGCCACCCCACCTTCGCGTGCCCGAGGGCGATGGTCCTATCGTGGCCTTTGCTCCAGGTGCCTCTTGGAAAAGTAAGCGCTGGTTGTCCGAGCGTTGGGAGGCGTTGGCCGATATCCTGAGTGGGCACGGGTGCCGATTGCTGGTGCTGGGCCAAGCGGGAGAAGGACTCTCTTGCGGTACTGACCTGACGGGGCAGACGAACGTGCTCGAAGCGGCCTGTGTACTCCATGGGGCCGACCTTCTGGTCTGCTGTGATTCCGGGTTGATGCACCTTTCCCTGGCGTCGGGCACCCCGGTCGTGGCGCTCTTCGGACCCACCGACCCGGAGATTCTGATTCGCGGTGATGACCGCTTTATCGCCCTTTGCAGCACGAAATCGTGCCGCAGCTACTGGAACCACGCGGAGACCGTGGGCGAGCCGGGCGTGTGTCCCGATGGCCATGAATGTTGCCTTGATACCATTGCCGTGGAGCAGGTGGCCGATGCGGTGTTGGCGCGGCTTGGCGTGGGGGACGCACGATGAAGGTGCTTTTTCTGACCCTCTATCCCGAGGAGGCGGCGAGTCCCCGGTACCGGGTCCATCAGTTTTTGCCCTGGCTTCGGGCGCAGGGCGTGGACTGTACCGTCATGGCCCCCATGACTACGGATACGTGGCGTCGTCACTCCGGGCCGAATCGGCAGGGACGTGCCTTTTGGTACCATGCCCAAGAGACTCCCGCACGTCTTTGGCAGATTATTGGTGCCCAAAAATACGACGTGATATTCCTGCAAAAGGCAGTCATGTCCGCCTATGTGCATGGATTTGGCCGCTTGCTGCGAAGCCTGAGCAAGTGTCTTGTCCTTGATATCGATGACGCAGTCCATCTTGCGCCGCCCCATCCGCTGCGCTTTCCCTGGTCTCTCGCCGAGGATCGCCGCCAAGTCCTACGCCTCATGGGGCAGGCGGATCAGGTGTTGGCGAGCAACAACTGGCTTGTTTCCCAGGTCGAAGCCGCAGACGGTATGGCCACACTCTTTCCGACTGTGGTGGATACGGAGCGCTTCGTGCCAGCCTCCACGCCGCCACCGGACTTTCGCGTGGGTTGGATGGGTGTACCCAGCACGAGCACCAGCCTCAAGATCATTGCACCCGCCCTGGAGGCGTTGTCCGAGGATGAATTAGTGGTGGCGGGAGCCGATACAAAGGAGGTACACTGGGCAAAAGCGAAATTCGCGAATTGGAACTATGACACGGAGGTCAGTTTGTTGCAATCCTTTTCCGTGGGCCTTATGCCCCTTCCCTGTGACGAATGGACGCGGGGAAAATGTGCCCTGAAGGCCCTGCTCTATATGGCGGTGGGGATTCCCTGCATTGCCACGCCCTACGGTGCGGTTTGCGACATCATTACTCACGGCGAGAACGGCTGGTTCGCCAATACGCCCGAGGAATGGCGTGCGGGCTTGACCGCGCTCCGGGATCCGGCGCTCCGTCGGCATCTGGGTGAGGCCGCGCGGGCCACGGTGGAAACACGGTATTCCCTGAAGCAGGCAGCGCCTCGGTTGCTGCGACACCTGAAGGCGCTTTCATGAAGCAGCGGCCTCGTATAGCCTGGGTCATTCCCACCATGCGCGTGGGGGGGAGCGAGCTTCAATTGCTTCACCTCATGAAGGGACTCACCCAGGATTTTGAGATGACCCTGATTTGCACCCGAAGCGAAGGTGCGCTCATCGGGGATGCGCGACGGGCTGGTGTCTACGTGCGGGTGCTCGATGCGCCGTCGGGTTGGGACTTTCGTGTTCAGGGGCGTTTGGCCCATATATTCCAAGCCCACATGCCCCACCTGATGCACAGCTATCTTTCGGGTTTCGATCTCTTCGCCAACCGGGCTGCGCGCAATGTCGGAATTCCGGTTATTGTGTCCAGCCGTCGCGAACTTGCGACATGGCAAAAGAAGCGCCACATATTTCTCCAGCGCCGCGCAAACCGCTACACCGACCGAATTGTGGCCAACAGCCATGCCGTCGCCGCCTTCGCCGCTGAGCAGGAGAAGCGCGCCTTGTCTGACTATACGGTCATTCACAATGGCGTGGACGCGGACCAATATGTTTCAACGGTTTCCCGCGATCAGATTACGGCACGTTTCAAGTTGCCTCCCAACGCGAAGATTGTGGGCATGGTCGCCAATTTCAGCCCGGTAAAGGATCACCGTCTTTTTGTTGATATGGCCGAACTAATCATGAAACGACGCAAGGACGTTCACTTCCTGCTTATCGGCACGGGAAATCTGGCGGAGCGCATTGGCGACCTTCTCTATCGTCGGAAAATTGAGCGGTATTTTACACGGGTAGGCACCGTCGGCGAAGTGCCGGATCTGCTTCACGTGATGGACGTGGCGGTTTTGACCTCCAGGATGGAGGGGTTTCCGAATGCTATTATGGAGACCATGTCGTCCCGGACACCCTGCGTGGCCGCCGGGGTGGGGGGCATTCCAGAACTTATCGAGGATGGCAAGACGGGTGTGCTGGTCGACCATCGCACCGCCGAAGATTTTTCAAACGCCGTTTGTTCCTTGCTGGATGATCCCGGGCGGTCTGAAGTGCTGGGACAGGCGGCAGGCCTTTGGGTTCGCGAGAATTTGCCGATTGACAAAATGCTTGATCAGTACCGCACCCTCTATCACGACCTTCTTCGCCAGAAACTTCACCG
>JAJRPE010000641.1 GCA_024280935.1 Candidatus Hydrogenedentota bacterium | reverse complement strand
GTGCTCTATCTCTTGACCGGTTTTTTGGGGTTTCACCAGCACCCCGCATTTGAAACCTACTTTTTCCGGTTTGCGGTCTATGATCTCATGGAGGGGCCCCATTTTAACCCGGTGTTGTATTTTCCCCGGCTCTACTACACCCTTTCTCTCGGCTGCTGCCTGGGGGGCTTGGCGGCTATAATACGAAAGCACCGCGCTGAAAAATATTGCCTCCCTTTAGGTTGGCTTTCCGCTCTGCTTATCGGCACCTTTTTGGACGCGCGCTACGGGGTCTTTGTGGGCGGATTGCTTGTCCTCTACCTCGCCTGTCAGGTCACGCGAGAAAACCGGAGGTCTCTTCATGCGCTGATTGTCTATTCGGTACCCAGCGGTATTGGCTTTCTCGTGGCGTTCATGCTGATGCAAGGCAACCCGGCCGTGGTGGAGAATCACCTTGTTGTGGGCAGCATGGCCATGTGGTTTTCTCCTTTCGTTGTCGTGGCGGCCCTCCCTTTCTCGGTTGCTCTGCGGTCGATGTGGCAGCGTGCATGTCGCAGCGATGTGCGGCTGGTCCGGGTACTTATTCCCTGCGTGCTGGGCTATCTCCTCGCCTACGCTGCGGGCTACGTGCTTTATCAGGGATACTATGGCAACCTCTGGACCGGTCGCGATGGTTCCGTGGCCGCCGCCGTATCCGACTGGGCGCTGCTTGGTGCCCTCGGCGGCGCGTTGTGGGGATGGCGAACAGCACGTACTACAGCATCTGAAAATCACGACTCCTATGTCCCGGACTGGATCGTTCTCTGGTTCCTGGGCTATGGGGCGCTGTCCATATCGGGCTTTGGGAAAGGGTGGTTTTTGCATTTCGGCCCCCAACGCCTCCAGGTCCTGCTCTGGTTACCCTTGTGTATTATTGCCGCCTACGGGCTGGCCCGCTTGTCGCCCCGGCGTAGCCGAAGTACGACGGCCATCCTGCTCGGTTTCGGCATCTGTTCCATCGCGGTGGCTACCTTCTGTTTTCAGGCACCCTTGGGACGCAGCCACGGGGAGGGACTATGGGTCGAATTGCACCCGGAGATCATGGTGGAGGCAGATGCCCGGCTCCTGGAGGCACTGGGCGAGGGGACTGTGCTCGCCCCGATTCCGGCAAGTGATGTGGTGGTTCTCCAACGTAGGAATCCCGTGGTCTTTGGCATAGGGTCCTTCAATCTTACGGACCAGCCCTATCTCGATGTCCGGGGGGTGATGACCACCTTCTTTGCGCCGGATACGCCTGATGTGATTCGGCGCGAGATTGTGGCTGCGTGGTGTGTAGAATGGGTCTACGCCCCGTGTACATGGCCTGTAGACCCGCAGACACGCCGTGTGCTCGATACGGTGCCGTGGCTGGAGGTGGTGGCATCGGAGGGGGCGGGGGCCGTGTATCGTGTTCGGAGCGAAGCGGTGGCGAGTCAATAGCTGCTTTGGGCTGCTGTAAGCACCATGCTTCTTCGTTGCCCCGTCAAATAAGCGACAAGGGTGCCACCCGTACACGGAGGAGCAAAGCGGGGGAGTTTACGGGTGCGGAGCACCGGTCCAACGTTGCCCCCCATTGGCAGGTGTTCCTCCATTGCCCACAGCCGACGCGCTTCCTGAATGGCCCTGCTATTTTAGCGAAACGGTTCTTCTTGAAGTATCATGCCAGCCCCATTCCCTGTTAAGATCCCCAGCTATGGCTTCTGAATCTCCCACCCCCGATCTGTTGAAACGCCGCAAACGCCGCCGCCGCCGCCGGATCATGTTCCTTTTGCTGCCCGTACTCCTCCTTGCGTTCGGCTGGCATGTGGTTGAGCGGCACATCGATATCGAACAGTTTCGCCCCCTTATCGACAAGGAATTGGAGCGCCTCATCGAACTTCCCCTCACCTTTGGTGCCATGGATCTCCAGCTTTTTCCCACGCCACGCTTGGTGGTGGAAGAGGTGACCCTGGGTGAAGAAGATTTTATGGTGTTTTCGCCCAGCGTCTCAGTGACGGCGGATTTGGGTATGCTGCTCAAACGCCAATTGGCCCTGGGTACCGTGACTATCCATGAACCCCGTATTCAGCTTTCCGAATCGCGGGCGGATTTCACGGAGAGGTGGGGTGCTTATATGCTTGCCCTGAAAACGCCGGACGGACCAAAAGGCAAAGCAATGCTAAAAGTCACGCTGGACGAAATCGTGGCCGCAGATCTACAAGTATTTCGGGGAGACGCGCTCTTTGCGGAAGGCGCGCTTACGGTATCCGACGTAACGGGTGGCAACGCATTGTTTACCTTCGAAACGACCGGCGTGGGCGTGGTGGGGCAGCCTGAGGCATCGGGGGCGTTCACCCTCACGGTGAAGGAAGATCCCATACTTCAGGGCGAGGCGACGATACGGGGCGTGCCCCTGCTCAACCTCACGGGCGAGGAAGCCCTGCCACCGTTTATCCTGGACGGAACGCTTGACTATCGACTCGCCCGAGATGATCGGTTTACCTGTAATACCGAGGGTAAGATTCGTCGCGACGACACCGACGCGTCTCTGGGTTCTTTTTCGACGCGGTCCACGTTTCACGCGGGCACCCTTGCGTTGGAAGGCCTCCGCATTAAGATGCCCCATCTTAGCTTCCTCGGAGATTTGGAGCTTTCACCGGGGCCAGCATGGACGCTGGAGATCAACGAGGCTTCGCTGGTTGACGACGGCGTCAACTGGCTCTTGGCCTACTTGTCGATGCTCCCTCTTCGGCCTGGTATCGATAGGACGGCTCGCTGTGTATTGGAACATATGCGCTTTGGCAATGATGCGTCGGGGGTCTTCGCCATCGAATCGGGGGTGGTGCGCACCGAAGGGGTGGACTTGGTCTTGGATGACCCATCGTATGTAATCCCTGGTCTTCGCAGCCACATCGCAATTTCGGGTAGCAACTATGAAATTCGTGACATTTCCAGCGACACCTTGGAGGTTTCGGGGGTGCTCGACATCCGCGACGATGGGTCCATAGACTTGGAACTCCAAGGCCGGGGCAATCTGGGCACCACCTTTCCCTTGCCAACAGAACTGGACGAGGTTTTGCGGCTGGAGGGAGGCACGGTCGATGTGAAGCGCTTCTCGACGACTTTGGTGGCGGGACGACCTGTTTTTTCTGAAACCTGCCTGGATGCCAATCTACTCGACGGTGCGATGGCCGTGTGGGACCGTGGTCAAGACGACTTTATTTCCCTCGATGGAATTGGCGGTGCCATACATCTCGATAATGGCGTGATACATCTCGATGGACTGGCGGTGGCGGGCAGTGAGGTGAGTGGCGATTTTGAGCCGGATGAAAATTTTGCCTGTTGGCGCTTCGCAGCGGCGCTAAGGAGCGACTTGAGCAGCCCATTTTGGAAACCTTTTTATCCCGATGATAAACTCGAGATAGCGAGCGGCGTACTGAGCTGCCCCCTGGTTGCGGGAATTTACAGGCAATCGGATGGCCATATTTTTGGTCTTGAGATTGATGGTCAGGTGAGCGGTCTCAAAATGGACCTTAGCCTTGCGGCCTATAAGGATGCCATCTATATCGACACGATTGCTTTGGCCGCAAAAGAGAACCACGTCACCTATGCACTGCAAGGCAAAACCGAAAATCTGGGTGTCCTATCGGTCGAGGGAAACTATGCGCCAGAGCACGACATTATCGATGCCGCAATCACGCTGCGCCCCGCAACGGCTGGACGCTCTTTGCTTCCCGCGCATTATTGGGAGGAATATGGGGAGGCGCTTCTGGGATCTGTTGATGCGATGACCCTTCAAGTTCGGTACGTGGCTGAGGATCATTCCGTTACATTCAAAGCGGATAGCCCCGCGCCTTTTGCGGGAACCCTTCGGTTGACGGATAGGGCTTCGGTTGAGAATCTGTCCCTCGTCGCAGACCTGCCGAGTTCATGGGTCACCGAATACCTGCCCGAATCGGTGTCGGTATCGGGGTCCACAGAAGTCGCCTTGAAGTTTGAAGTCGCCACGGGCGCACTGGATGGCACCCTGATTATGACGGACGCCGAGGTGGCATGGCCTCCATTCAAGAAGCCGCCCGGCCTTACATCAACGCTCGAAATGTCGGGCCGATGGAGCGGGGGAACGTTCGAGGATATCGCGGGCTTCCTTCGTCTCGGCGACACCGTCACGCCCCTCCGTGGAGGAGCGGACGGTCTGGCAAGCGATGATGTCGATCTGGCGTTGTCCGAATTGACCCCGTTGCTCCCACTGGGCGGGGTGCTGGATGGTCGGCTCTCTGGGAGTTTTTCCACAACACCGCTGCGGGTGAATCTTCGCGCTTCGGACGCCACGCTGCGTTTCGCGGAAGAATTGCCCCCTGTCGCAGCAGACGGCGCGGTTCTGTTTGAAGAAGATGTTTGGCGTTTCGATGGGGTCCGTGTTTCACAAGGAGAGCAAAGCGCCCTACTTTTGTTGAGCAACACCGATGGGTCTTGGTCGGGAAGCGCCCATAGCACTACGATCAACATCGACCAAACGGTCGCGGATTATGCAGCCCTGACCCAATGGTGGGCGGGGGAGAACCCTTCTGCAACAGCGCCGGATGACGAAAGCGCCCCTGCTGCGCGGATCGGTGCAATCGCCCTCTCCGCAGATGCCCTTAGTTGGGGCGATGTCACCGCCGAAAAGTTTCAGGCCACCTTGACGCTGGCGGAAGATTCACGGGCGCTATCCAATCTGCGCTTCAAGAATGGCGACGGGTTGTGTACGGGCACGATATCTCTAAGCGGCGGCACGGCGGGAAATCTGGATCGTCTCGATCTGGATTTGGTGCTTACGTCTATCGAACTGGGTGCTATCGAAAGTATGTTGGGGCAAGAGACGCGCGATATGCACGGCTTGCTGGATGCTCGTGCGATTCTCAGCATAGCCCTGACCGCCGATGGCAGCTCCGTGCTTCATGGCATGGATGGTCAGGTTGAGTTCAGCGTGCGCTCAGGCACCCTGGGAAAGGCTGGCATTGCGTCAAAGTTCCTCACCGCGTTGCGCACGACGGATATTCTGCGATTACGAATCCCCTCGCTCCGCGACAAGGGCGTCACGTTTCAAACTCTTTCGGGCCAGTTGAACATCGAGGCGGGCAGGTTCGCCCTGGCCCCCTACCACATGGAAGACACCACCTATAAACTCGACACCGAGGCCGTCTTCGACTTTCCAAAAGACACCGCGTCGGGAATCGTCAATCTGCAAATTCTGGAGGGCGTGACCGGCGTCGCTCGAAAAATTCCGCTTCTGGGGGAGGCGGTCAACCTGCTGAACAAAGTCTTTGGTGTCGAATTGCGGATTTCGGGAACGACGATGGATCCCACATTCCATGCGCGCTCTCTGGGGCCGATGAAGCCCCTGGAGAGCGGCGCGCGCACCCTCCTCAAGGGCACCCAGAAAATCGTCGGCCAATAGGTTTTGATTCGGTGCGGGACCATCACAGGCGAGACACCTGTGCAGAACGAAAAAACGAACAAATGACCTCAATCAAATTCAGGTTCCTCTCCTCCATGAAACACCGCTACGGGTGCCACGGATAGGCCCGCCAGGGTTTACCCGTGCAGAGGCGCTGCCTAGTTTCCCTCACCTGGAGGAACTACACGGGTAATCTCGCCTGCGGCGGACTATCCGTGGCACCCGACGTATTTCTTTTGAGGGCTTCGTCGATTCTCGGGAATGGTTAGCCCGCGAAGCGGGTGTCGGCATAAAGCCTTGGGTAAAGCGAGGAACGAGCGGAGCCCAAGGAGCAATGCAGCTAAGAACGTAAAGCCCGCGAAGTGGGCGACGGCAAGGTTCCTGAACTATTCCGCCGTCACCCGCTTCGCGGGCTCATCCCACAGAAAATCTGATTTCCTGGGGCTCCACTCGGACCCGCGACCCGCCTACGGCGCGTCTTCGACCTCGCTCCACCCCAGGCTTTACGCCGACACCCGCTCCGCGGGCTAAAAGATGCCATCCAGTTTCTCTCTCTAGATCCATGAAACGATTCCCGTAAATCGACGATGAACCCAAAAGACAAAAGAATTCTCAGGCGAAGAATAGCAAGAACCATAGGTCTTGGTTGTGGCCCGGCCACTTTATTCACCCCGGCGGCATAGGCTACAATTTGGTCTTCCACCTTTCCCCTTGATGCACAGGACACGTGAATAGCATGAAACAGACCGACTACCGGGCGCTTATGGCCCTTTTTGACACGATTCGAGTATTGGCCGTGGGCGATATCTATCTGGATGAGAACGTTTCGGGCAGTGTGACGGAAATAAGCCTTGAAGCGCCCATTCCGGTTTACGAAGTCCATCAGCGCCGCTACAACCCCGGTGCTGCGGGTAATGCGGCCTGTAATGCCGCCTCCCTCGGGGGCCAGGTGACCATGGTGGGGGTTATCGGCGACGATGTGAACGCCGGTATCGTAAAGCGCGAATTCGAAGCGCGAAAGGTGAATACGGAACACATCGTGGTGGACCCAAAGCGGGCGACCAGCACCTATGGCAAGCTCCGTGCGGGGGGGCATAACATCCCCACGCAGGAGGTGTTGCGCACCGACACGCCCAAGCCCACCATGCTCACGGGCGATGTGGAGGCGCAGGTGATTGCCAATATCGAGAAACTCGCGCCCGAAATGGATGCCATCCTCATTGGGGACCAGGTAGTTTCGACCATCACCGAAAAGGTGCTGGCGTGCATTGTGGCGTGCGCGGAAAAACACAACTTGGTGACGGTGGCGGATTCCCGCGACCGGGCGGACTTTTTCAACGGTGTGGATATTGTGGTGCCCAACGACGCCGAAGCGGGCAAGGCCGCCGGTGTGGACCCGGAGACGGAAGACGGACTGTTGGCGGCGGGCAAGCACGTCATTCAATCGGCAAAGAACGCCTTAATTACCCGAGGCCCCCATGGCATTGAAGTCTTCGCGACCGATGGCTCCGTGGATAATGTGGCGATCCGTCCGGTGTCGGTGGTGGATGTGACCGGAGCGGGGGATACGGTGGCCGCCATGGTAACCCTCGCCCGGGCGGCGGGCGCAAGTTTGTGCGACGCGGCCTTCCTCGGCAACATGGCGGCGGGCATTGCCGTCGAGCAGGAAGGCGTGGTGACCGTGAGCCGTGCGGAAGTGGAGGATGCCCTCTACGGCGATCACGGTCCGGCCAAGCTCAAGATGGTGGAACAACTTCAGCCGGTGTTGGAGACGCTCAAGGGCGAAGGCAAGAAAGTGGTCTGGACCAATGGCTGCTTCGACATTCTGCATGTGGGCCATATCACCTACCTGATTTCGGCGCGACAGGCGGGGGATGTCCTCGTGGTGGGCCTGAACACCGACAAGTCCGTGCGCGAAAACAAAGGGCCTGATCGGCCCGTGGTGAATGAGCGGGACCGGGCAACGGTCCTCTCTGCCCTGGAATGCGTGGACTATGTCGTCCTCTTTGACGACAAGACGCCCCTGCCCCTGCTGGATGCGCTCAAGCCCGATGTCTACGCCAAGGGCGGCGACTACACCATCGACACCATCGATCAGGAAGAGCGCCATCTTGTCGAAGGCTACGGCGGCCGTATCGCTATCATCCCCGGCGTCGAAGGCCACAGCACGACCAATATTATCGACAAGATCACGGAGGAAAAGGGGTAGGGCCGGGCTTTTTTAGCCGCGAAAGAACGCAGAGAGCGCGAAGGAAATAAGTGCAGTCATGCCTCCATCAGGGGGCTGCGGCCAAGGGAGTTGGGCATTCCTGCCCGACACAAAAGGCGCGTTGCTCAATCAAACACACGAGAATCTGTGGGCTAAGCGTTCATCGGAAAACAGGCGAGCGGGTTGTCCTATCCGCCGTACAGCATGCGTCGTACCAGCCGATGCGCGGCTGTCGCTTTTTTGCCAGAGAACCTATCAAACCGTTACTGGAAATTGATGAAGGGCTGGGATATAATTTTTCTGTGTTCTTTGCACTACTATCCGTCACTTTCTTGTTTTTTGTTCTTCATTTCTTTCTTCTTCGTGTTCTTCGTGCCTTCGTGGTAAATAAAGTTTTGGTTGCGGCCAGCGGCGGCCCTGCGTTCTTTGTGGCTAAATAGTTGTTCTGTTGCTCGTCCGTCAACCCGTGCGGCCCTCTTCTTGTGTTGGCGTGACCGAAAACCATGTCCCCGGGACCAGGGCTGCAATGCAATTCGACATCTCCCCTTGCCCTCGCTATACTGTTCATAAATCTGGGAAATAGCTATAGCACCACCACAGGGGCACCATGACACCACAGCAATTCATGAGCAAAGGCACACCGTCCAAGGGCCGTGCATACCTTCTCGGCAGGGTGGACCCCGTCATCGATTCCGACGCGCTTCGTCGGGACGCGGCGGGCGGCACCTCCGAGTGGGCACGATAGCTGGGAGGCATCATGTTGATGAAGTATGATTGGGAACGATTTCTTTGTACACGGGGTGGGAGCTACACACTGGACCACGAAGGTTACCTTTCTGTCCCGGAAGGGAGGTATGCCAAAATGTTTCCGAGAGGAGAATTGCTCCGCCCCACAGATGTCGGGAAAATACCCTGTGTCGTTATCTTGGGCGAACCGGGTATCGGCAAGAGTACGATTCTGAGAGACATGCAGCAAGCACACAGCAGTATCGCGTCTGATTCAAAGAATCCTCACTCTCTTTTTATGAACTTGAGTTCCTTTGGTCAGGAGGAGCGTCTCATCAATGCTGTTTTCAGGGCACCAGAAATCCAGGCTTGGATTGCAGGTTCCTATGATTACTATCTATTTCTTGACAGCCTTGACGAGGCGTTGATTCGTATAGATACGCTGGCTGCCATCTTGGTCGAACAACTAAAGGCACTTCCGACGGAACGACTCTTTCTACGGCTCTCCTGTCGTACTGGACTCTGGCCAGCATATCTTGAGGAAGAGCTGAAAGAAATATGGCACGACTCAGACAAGCAATCCAGGAACAACACCCTCGAAAAGAGCCAAGATAACGACAACAACGATTCCCAGATAGATCTTGAAGCGGCTCATGAGACAGATTTCGTAATCTTCGAAATTGCCCCGCTCCGTAAAATCGATGTCGCCGCTGCGGCGGAGGCCAATAATCTGGACTCAGAGGCCTTCCTGAACGAAATTAATGCACGTGTGGTCGTTCCACTGGCGATTGTCCCCATAACGCTTAACTTTTTACTCAGGGCAATGAAAAGCGAAGGAACCCTTCCAGAGAGGAAATGGGATCTATATAGGAAGGGGTGTTTACGCCTCTGTTCCGAGAATGACAGGCAACGCTTAACCCCCAAGCTTCGCCCAACATTGGATCGCGATCAGCGCATGCTTATCGCTGGTTATATCGCTTTCGTAATGATGATGTGCCGGAGGAACACGATTTATACCGGCGATTCGTACGTAGAACTGAACGACAGTGAGATAGGTCGGACAGACTTCAATGTTACCTTGCCTGTAGCGGGAGAGACGAGAATCACCAGCGCCCATGTTACCGAAGTGCTCGAAGCAACAGGGCTATTCTCTAGTCGCGGATCCGAAAGAGTTGGCTGGATACACCAAACGTTTCTGGAATTCCTTGCCGCGTGGTTTACCGAGCATATCGAATTGCCCGAACGACAACTCGTAGACCTGCTCACTGGGAAAGACCAACACATCGTCCCTCAACTGGCAACCCTATCGCTTTGGATGGCACTCCACCGCCCATCGATTCTCATGCGTATAGTAAAGACCGATCCTCAGATTGTGTTGTTTTCAGAACAGGCTCCCCCAGATGAATCATTCGCCAAGAACTTGGTCGATTTTTTCCTGGCTGTAAAAAAGGAGGAACAGGACAACTACTCGTCGTTTGATAAATGGCGAAACTATCCCATCCTCGTGCATTCAAGCCTTGCGACGCAGTTGTCACAATATATCCAGGATTCTGGCGAGGACGATCTTATAAGGCAGTACGCCATAGGCCCGATCGCCGAGAAACAGGTCTCCGGGGCTAACAGAAAATCGCTTGATACGTAAGCGTCCGGTGAAGTACATCTTCCTTCGGATGGTCAATCCGTGCTATTAATCCACTGGTCGGGAAATAGCTGCTCGATTTTCTTGTTTGGGTGGGTTGGGATTCGGCGGAGGAGGTCGCGGAGGTAGGCGAAGGGGT
>JAJRPE010000640.1 GCA_024280935.1 Candidatus Hydrogenedentota bacterium | reverse complement strand
TTCGCTTCTCCCACAAGAAGCAACGCATGTACATGGTTTGGCATCACAACGTACTGATCCAACACGTATCGCGCATCGTCAAAATATCGTAGCGCCGATTCAACGAGAGCACCAGCCGCCGGGTTCGCTAACAAACACGCGCCCTCCCCCGCATCCAACCATCGGTCCAGTTTCTTGAAGTAGATATTGCTATATTCTCGTTGCACCGCCGGACTCCATGGCTTGGGATGATGCTCAAGCCATACAGCCCGCTCTGCCACCCACTGTCGAAGACGTACAGCGGGCAGGGAATCGGCAAGACGAAACGTGACGAAATACGTCACACTGTCTTACTGCCAATGCGGAAGGTGACGACCGTGAATCTTGATTTCTGCGTCGCGATCAAAGGGCGTGAAAGAGTTGGATAGTTTCATCGTCCTGCCTCTTGGAAAATTATGCCCATCAATACCGGAGCCGCATCTACCATCCTATCACGTCAACACCAAATTTCCACGCAGAAAGGACCAGAAGAATGTAGGACAGCCGTCTCGGCTGTCTCAGCGGACGGCACGTCTGCCAAACTTATGGGCGTGAGAACGAGGCCGTAAACGGCCTGTGACAACCGGGACGGATGTCCTACGTTAGTTTGGAAAAACCGCCATCAGGGCATCTGCCAAGAGCGCATGGCCTCGGGCGTCGGGGTGGTTGATGGCGTTCGCGAGCAAGGTCGTGTAGGGGATTCCCTGACGCCACAGGTTGCACCAACGCTGGGCACCATCGGCAAGGGCTATGTTGTTTTCTTTGGAGAAACGGTAGAGGCCCTGCACATAGGGGCGGGGATCTTCGTCGAACTTGAGCGTCGTCATGCCCATCCAGTCGGGACGCACAAGGTGGGGCGTGAGGAGGAGGGCCTCGGCACCGCAGCCCTGAATCCGTTCCATGATCATCGTATAGTGGGCCGTGAGGGCATCGCCCTTCCAACCCGCATCGTTCACCCACTCCAGGGTTACCAGATCGGGCTTGCGTCCGATGACATCCCGCTCGAAATCGTGCGCGCTCCCGGCGGGTTCATCCAGATAGTTTTTACTCCCGCGACCGGGCCACGAGGCGGTGTACAAGGTGATGTCCGCCTTGTGAAAGCGCGCCTGGAGCCGACGGTGGAAGACGTTCTGGTACCAGGCCTCGGTATTCCCCCCCACGCCGCCGCCATTGCTCACGCTGTCTCCCCACGCGACGATGGTGACCGCCTCGCCCTTGCGCAACTTGGCGAGGGTCTTGGGCAGGAGGCGCTCGGCCATATCGCTGTGATCCGGGGGCATCGTGGCGTTCGGAAATACAGGAAGCAGGTTTTCCTCCGTGAGGCCCTCTGTGTTTCCTGGGTTCCACACGGACGCGATGGCGTGCTCGTCGGCCCGGGCCTCGGGGGGAGGGGCAAAGCCCAAGCCCGGCGTGCCAAGGGCCAGGCGCACTTGGCCCGACGCATTAATGAAAATGCTATCCAGCCGTGCAGGACCGTAGGTATAGTCAATGTGGACCGTCTCATCGGCAGCGATGGCACTGTCTTCCAAGCGGCCCACCGTGGCCCACAACCCGTCCATGGCGTAGTCTTTCCCAAGGACGTAAACTGTTGCGCCGTTTGCAGACCGAAGCACAACACTTTCTGGACGGAGTAGTCCGGTGGCGGAGCATTCCTGGGCGATTAACGTCTTCAGGCGCACGCCCTTCCGCCAGCCGCCAGCCTTTTCGTTGAAGACGGGGAGGACATGGGCCTCCTGTGTTACCGTCACGGCTTCGGGCTGGGGAACAGCCAAGCGAATTGGGTCGGGCAGACGAATGGTTTTTCCGTCCACTTGTGTGGTGCCCGGCCCAACGTCCACGTGCCAGCCATCGGCTGCGTGGAGAGGCATGGGGGCGAAAGCCGACAGCACGGCGGTGGCAATAAGAATGGACGGGAACATTGGGTATTTCCTTTTCTGGTTTATGGGACCACAAAGGCTCCCCTCCTCGGAGGGGCTGGGGGTGGGTTGAGGATCTCGCCCGCGTAGCTGCCCCCCTAATCCCTCCAAGGAGGGGAACATATGGGCTTGCCCCCCCCGCTCTCCCCCTACTTCTTCACCACCGGAGCCGTCTGCTCGGGGCTGGTTACACCAGGGGGAAGTTCCATGATCTGAATCTTGCGAAAGTGGATCTCCGCACCCTCGGACTCCAGGCAGAGGTAGCCTTTCTTAATGGAGGCCTTGCTCACGCCGTTGACGAACTTCCCGTTGACGGAGAGCTTCACCGTACCGTCCACCGCGACAACATCGTAGTAGTTCCATTGGCCTTTGCCGAGACAACGGTTTTCGATGGACTTGCTCCGGGTCCCACGGGGGTTATCGGGTGTAGTAACGAGTCCGTTGGCACCGAAGAGTTCGCCATGCACGTAAGCGATAGGTGCGGGATTTCCGTCCTTGTCGGGATGGAGGACAGGCCATTCGAGTTCGAGCATCTGAACTTCCATGCCCTTGGGCAAACGGCGGCCTTCGGGGACGGTGCCCTCACTCCAGATGAAGGTGCCTGAGTTCCCCCCCGCTTCCATGTGACGCCACTCCACGTGGAGGATGAAGTTCTCGTATTGCTTTTCGCTGCGCATGACCCCGATAGGCTGTCCGCTACACTTCAACAGGCCATCTTCCACACGCCACGTTTCCGGGCTGGTATTTACATCGACCCAACCGGTGAGATCCTTGCCGTTAAAAAGATCCACGAACTGGCCCGCCGAGGTCGGCTCGGCAAAAGCGGGGATGGCTGCCAGAACGATAATTGTGGAAACGATAAGGTTTTTCATCATTCTCTCCTTTTTGTCTCTTTGCTGAACAAAAGGCAAAGATCTACAGCCCGCGCACTTCGAAGCCTTTGCGGTACTTTCTGCGCAGCAGCTTGTTGGCTTCGCGGCTGTTCTTGAACTTGCAACGTTTCCCGTCCCACTCCAAGGCGTGGCCCGGCAGACGGTTGGCGATATTGGCCAGCAACACGGCCTCGGCCATGGGACCCGCAAAATCGAAGTTGGAACCCGTCGTGCCCCCCTTGCCAAGGCACACGTTGACGAATTCGTGGTAGTGGCTTCGGTCTTCGAGTTCGGGTACCGGGTAGTTCTCATAGTTCTTGAGGGGGTGCAACTGGGGCATGCCCACGTGAGGGATAACAATGGTGCCCTCTTCCCCGATAAGCATGGAACCACTCGGCGGCAGCGCGTAGTCGTCGGCGAAGTGGGGCGAGAGCTTGGTGTCTGGCTTGAGGCCGCCGTCGCGCCAGGACGCGCAAATGGTGTCATAGGCGGTCATCTCCGTGCCGGGAAAGAGATAATTGGCGATGGTCCAGCCGGGGTGAACCTCTTCGCTATAGCTCTCGGCATGGGCCGTGATCGAGAGGGGGTGCGCCACGCCCAAGGCCGAAAAAACGGGGTCGAAGATGTGGCAACCAAAGTCACCCACGGCACCGCCACCGTAATCACGAAAACGACGCCACAGGAAGGGATGGTATTCCTTTTCCTTGAAAGGAATCACCGGGGCCGTACCGCACCAGAGATCCCAATCCACATAGGACGGCACAGGGTCGCTGCCCGCCGGAAACTTCTTGTCGGGCGTGGTAAAGATAGCGCCCACCCAGGAGTGCCACTCTTTTACTTTGCCAATAGAACCCTCTCGCACCCATTGAACCGCCGTGCGGTAAAATTTGTGGGAGTGGATTTGGTTGCCCATCTGGGTCACGACACCCGCCTTCCGTGCGGCCTCCGTTACCTTGCGGGCCTCGTAGACCTCGTGGGTAAGGGGCTTCTCGCAAAAAACGTGGATACCTTGCCTGATGGCGGAAAGCGAAGCGGGGGCGTGGGTATGGTCGGGCGTGGACACGTTGACCGAATCAATCTTTCCCTCTTCCTGATCTAGCATAACACGCCAGTCCCGATAGAGACGGGCATTGGGATGGAGCTTGGCGGCGCGATTCAAATTTACTTCGTCAATGTCACACAGAGCCACCACCTCCACCTGGTCATGGCTGGAGATGTTGCCCAGGTCGTGGGCGCCCTGGGCATTGACCCCGATGCCCGCATGCTGCAGTTTCGAGTTGACCGGGGTAGCGAAACTCAGTCGGGGCAAGACAAGCGGCGCGGCACTGGCCACGGCGGCGGTCTTCATAAAGGATCTCCGGGATACGTCTCTTTTCATGAAATAGTTGCTCCACAAGGGTTGGCGCGACGGACCAGGGGGCTGTGCTCCCACACATCCCAAGATCCTTCACGATAAAATCAAAGCCACAGTGTACCCGGTCGTTCACCAAATCTCAATTTCCCGGCTCCACCCTCTTCGCCGCCCTTGCCAACCGACATCGATTCCCCTATGATGGGGCGACAAAAACGTTCGGGCAACAACCCAACTGGAGTACACACGTGAGTGAATTGAGCTTTCTTGAAGGTGTAAATCGATATTATGATCAGGCTGAAAAGACCCTGGACCTCCCTCCCGGTCTGGGTGCCAAGATCAAGGCCTGCAATTCGGTCTTCATGGTGCGCTTCCCCATCGGCTTTCGGGATGGCTTCAAGGTATTCACCGGTTGGCGTGTGGTCCATAGCGAACACTACCTGCCCGTAAAGGGCGGCATCCGCTATTCCCCGGAGGTGGATCAGGAGGAGGTCGAGGCACTGGCGGCCCTCATGTCGTATAAGTGCGCCATCGTCGATGTGCCTTTTGGTGGCGCGAAGGGTGCCCTGCGCATCAACCCAAATGACTTTGATGAGATCTCCATGGAGCGTATCACCCGGCGCTTCGCACGGGAACTGGCCAACAAGGGCTATATCAGCCCCAGCCTCAATGTGCCCGCGCCCGACATGGGCACGGGCGAACGGGAGATGGCGTGGATGGCGGATGAATACCGCCGCATGGAACCCACGGACATCAACGCCATGGCCTGCGTTACCGGAAAACCCGTAAATCAGGGTGGTATTCGCGGGCGCAGCGAAGCCACGGGCCGGGGCGTGCAACTGGGACTTCGAGAGTTTTTTCGCCACCCGGAGGACGTGAAGCGTGCGGGACTCGCGGGCAGTCTTGCGGGCAAGGCAATAATCATCCAGGGACTCGGCAAGGTTGGTTATTCCGCCGCCAAGTTTCTGCGTGAAGAAGACGATGCCCGTATTGTGGGTATCCTGGAGTATAACGGTGCCTTGCTCAATCCCGATGGCATTAACGTGGAGGCCGCCAAACAGTGGCAAAATGAGCACGGCACCTTTGACGGTTTCGAAGGTGGCACCTTCGTCGCCGACAGTAAGCCCCTGCTGGAAGAAGAATGTGACATCCTGATTCCCGCCGCCATGGAGGGGCAGATAACAACAGAGAATGCCCCGCGCATCAAGGCGTCGCTGGTGGCGGAAGCGGCGAACGGCCCCGTCACCTTCGGGGCACACAAAATCTTGCGCGAGAACGGAAAAGTAATCATTCCCGACATTTATCTCAACGCGGGCGGTGTGGTGGTTTCCTATTTTGAGTGGATTAAGAACCTGTCCCATATTCGCCTTGGCCGATTGGGCCGACGGGCGGACGAAGCCCGGGGCGACCACATCGTCACGGCGCTGGAGTCTATGTCTGGAAAATCCGTTCCTGCCGCCCTTGCGGAACGTATCCGGCATGGTGCCAGCGAACTCGATCTGGTGCGCTCTGGACTCGACGACACCATGCGCGAGGCCTACCAGGAAATACGCGAAGTCTTCCTGACGCGGAAAGACATACCCGATCTACGCACGGCGGGTTTTGCGGTCGCCATTGAAAAAATATCGCGAATGAATATCGTAATGGGGGTCTGATTGGTGGTGATACCAAGTCCCCGGCGTTATCCGAAGAAAATGACCTCAAGGGTGCCACCCTCACGCGGGAGAGCGAAGCGGAGGAGCTTGCGGGTGCAGATCATCGGAACGAACGGCACGCTAATAAAACAGACCACAGGAATGACTTAAACCGCTATAAACAACAAGGACGCATTACGTCATTCCCACGCACGCGAGAATCCAAAAAGGGCAGGTTTTCACCAAGTCACTACTGGATCCCCGCGTTCGCGAGGATGACGGCCCTTGGTATTGGGTTGTGGGTAAAAACCACGTTGAGTTGTCAGTAAAACGCACGTTGGGCTGTCGGCATGTATTTTCCAGGCCAAGCGATGACACCAGGAAGTTTTCGTAATCCCGCACCCGCAAACTTAGCCGAGAACCGGCTGCGTGTGAGGGTGGCACCCCTATAGCACCCCTTGAACACTTATGAAAAACACAAGGTTATCCCCTGCATGAAAACAGAATTACTCATGATTGGCAGCGAGCTGCTGCTTGGTCAAATACAAGACACCAACTCCACCTATATCTCCCAAGCCTTGGCGGAGCATGGGATCGGCTGCTACTTGAAAACCACGGTGGGCGACAACAAAGAGCGCATCATGGCCATGCTCGACGCGGGCTTGGACCGCAGCGATGTCATCCTGTGCAGCGGCGGACTCGGCCCCACGGAGGATGACATCACGCGGGAATGTATCGGCGAACTCCTGGGACTGCCCTTGGAATTTCGAGCGGCGTTGTATGAGAGTATTCTGGAGCGCTATTCCAATGTTAAGCGCTTGTTCACGGAGAACAACAAGAAGCAGGCCACGCTTCCCCGAGGGGCCACCGTGGTCGAAAATCCCAACGGCACCGCGCCCGGCGTGATCGTCGATAGTGAACGGGGCATCATCATCTGCATGCCCGGCGTGCCCCACGAGTTGAAGGCCATGCTGGATGACAGCGTCATTCCCTACCTGAAGGCCCGCTTCAATATTTCCGGCACCGTGGTCTCCCGCGTGCTGAAGGTGTGCGGCATGGGCGAATCTTCTGTCGACGATTTAATCGGTGACCTGATGGCTTCCGCGACGAACCCCACCATCGGCCTCCTTGCCTCCCCGGAGTCTGTACGAATTCGTATCACGGCCAAAGCCGACGACGAGGCCCATGCGCACACCCTCATTGAACCGGTGGCCAAGCAGGTTTATGAGCGCTTGCCCGGTCGCATCATGGGTGAGAATGATGACGTACTCGAAGCCAAGGTGGCGACGCTCTTGCGCGAACGCGGCCTCCGCCTCGCTATCATCGATTGCGCCACGGGCGGCATGATTGCCCAGCGATTACTTCAGGCCGACCCTGAGATCCTTGTCGAAGGCAGGGTGCTCTCGCCCGGCCAGGCCCCCACTGACCCCAACTCCATGCTTGACTATAGCCGAAAACAAATGCTAAAATCTCCAGTTAATTGCATCTTGGTGTGTCCTTCGCCCTCAGAAGAGGGTATCGTGCCCGTTATCTTGCACACACCCCAGAACGAATATACTTGGGAAATCACGGCTCTGGGCAGCGGAGCACGAGCACAGGTTCGTTTGACGGTAGGCATATTAGAGTCTATTCGGCGTGAACTCATTACGAGCGGTTAAGCCGCCTCCATCAACAATCGAATTGGTGTGAATGTCCACTTGGTGGACTCTTGGCCGGGCAGCCTTGGCTATACGCACCCATAGCGCGAAACTCGAAACACCCCTGAACTTAACCGGTATATTTTACGTATCGGTACAACAAGGGGTTTATCGACAATGCGGAGCATCAAATATCCATGTTTGAATTAATTGCCCTGATGATACTTTCCCAGCAACCCGTGCAGCCCTGCGCGGAGGGTATCGCCTCCTTTTACACCGTGGCAAGCAGCAGTACGCTTACGGCGTCGGGCGAGTCCCTGCGCGACGACCTTTTCACCTGCGCCATGCTGGAGGGGGAGTTCGGCCACTATTATCTCGTTCTCGCCGAAAATGGAAACTCCGTGGTCTGTAAGCTCAATGACCGCGGCCCCTATGTCAAGAATCGCGTGATTGACCTCTCCCTGGCCGCCATGCGTATTCTCGACGGCGAAGCTGGCCTCCTGAAGGTCCAGGTGTTCCACTTGGGACCCAATCCGCCGCCTTTTTAACAGGCACTCCTTGCAGGCAGCAGTAGCTGCCTTACGTAGCGCCGATGCCCCGTACAAAAGGGACATCCGAGACTTCAGAGACCGGAGAAACGGGTTCCGAGGTAGCGTGCTTTCTCGAAACTTGCTTCCCTCTTTCCATCCGACGGCACAATTCTCCAGCAGAGCTTTTACTCACAGGCACCCCATAAGGTAGTATTCAGCCTGTCAGCGGCCCGACTCCCGCTGATAAGCACTCACTTTGGAGGAATACCCCGTGCGCTGTGCGATCACTTTCACTCTTATTCTATTCACGGCCCTTGCCCCGGCCAACGAAGCCCAAAGGCTCCCGGAACTTTTTAAGACTGACTTTTCCGGTGATCTTTCAGCGTGGACGATGACCGATGCTTCCGCCTGGAAAATCGTTGAAGACGAAGGTGATTCACGACTTTCTCTTTTTGGAAAGAGCGACTACGTAGCCCCCGTGCGCTCTCCCCACAACATCGCCCGCGTCAAGGATGTGGACGTGACCGACTTCGTGTTGGATGTGGACGGCAAACAGACTGGACGCGAGTACGGCCACCGGGATCTGTGCTTCTTCTTCGGCTACCAGGATCCCTCCCACTTCTACTACGTCCACCTCGCCACCAAAGCGGACGACCACGCCAACTCGATCTTCCTGGTCAATGGCGCGCCCCGGGTGAGCATCGCGCAGAAGCGCACCAACGGCACGGATTGGAAAAAGGGCTACCACCACATCCGCATTGAACGGGACACCAAAACAGGCACCATCAAGGTCTACTTCAACGACATGAAATCGCCCGTCATGGAAACGGTGGACAAGACCTTCCTCACCGGCACCATCGGCATTGGCTCCTTTGATGACACGGGCAACTTCGATAATTTCACCATCCACGGTGCCGCCACGAAGAAGTAGGATAGTGCTTGCACTATCCTCTCTATTTTAGACGCTGCTCACACGGATCCATGAACTCTTGATCCAAGGCGGCCTTGAGAAGAAATTTCTCGCTAGCTTTCCTGAGTCGGAGCGCAACACCCCGAAAAAATGGTTCATCCGATTTAAGCGTACTTTTTCGAAATTTCATTCTTGACCGATTTTTCATGCATGTTGGTATTTTTCTTGGGATCTATTGTTCTATCGGCCCGAAGGGCCAGCGCAGAACAGCCCAAGGCAACGCCCTGGGATCAGGTGTCAAAAACTCTTGAAGCCCTGAAAGGGCGGCGCAGATTGTTTGCGCGCATAGCCACAACATAAGCTGCGCTGCCCTTTCAGGGCGCATTTGAATCGTCTTCCGAAGTCCCAGGGCGTTGCTCTGGGCTTTTCTGCATTGCCCCTTCGGGGCGTGAAGCATGGACAGAAGCAGGTGCGGGCAACCTGGTATCGAAATCTCCGCACGTCGCACCTGACCGCGCTGAAGAAAACGAGAAGTACCCTCAAACCGGCTGAATCAAAAAAATCAGCCACCTCCTTGTTGCCCTGCAAAGCACGGTGCTTCGGATGCTGCTGCAACTTCCTTATTGCAAAGCGGCCTCCGATTTTGCGATGAGTTTTCCTTCGGTTGGCTCCTGTTGCGGGATGCCACCCGAACTTTGGTGCTGGCCATCCAACAGGCCCGCCTTTGTCCGTCAAACGGTTCACGAGCGTGCGAATGGTCTTTGGCTGCCAGTCCGAGCACCCTTCCGGGACCTCGACAATTTCGCGGGAAGTGATCGGCTTGGCTGCCTTCCACGAGACCCGCATCCCTTCCCATTCCGCCTTTGATATCTTGGTTGCACCCATCGCGTGTTTTTTTGGATTACGCTTGTGGTCTTGCTGCTATCACAAACCAAATCCGGTGTCAATCAAAAAGGAATGTAGGATAGGCCTCTCGCCTGTCATTTCCGGTCACGGCCCACCTCGGGAGCGCCCCCCTGCCTGGCGAATATATGGCTATATGGCCCATGTTCTGCCTCTTGCATCGAAACCGTGATTCTGCTCTAATGCCCTTTCAAAGGAGGACAGGTTCTACCATGCGCTCTCACACGAATATCACCGCCATCGCAGGAGCGAAGCTCTTATGACACCTTCGATTTCGCGCCGCAGTTTTTTGCGTCGGAGCACTGGGGCAGGCTTGGGACTCGCCATGGCCTCTCAAAGCTTCACCCGGGAAGCACTCGCTGCGGGAAAAGGGCGTTTGCTTCATACGATAGACTGCACGCAAGAATATCCGCCCGAACGCTACTTTGACTCTGGCGGCATTGTCGTGACCACGACCAAGGCAGGCGCGTACCGGGAGGCCGCCCCCCTGTCACGGTCCCGCTTTGGCTATCGATTTCCGATCGAGAATATCGGCAAACCTCACCAGGTAATCATTCGCTACCCCGATGACAAACGGCGTTTCATGTGCATCATGGATGGCAGTAGTTATGACCTCACGACAGGATTATTTACTGGATGGGCGCAACCACTGACCGGACGTATTCAGGAAGTGCAGCAGGTCTTCTGGCCGCGCTGGGAAGACTGTAGCATCGTGTTCATGACCTGGGGCGAGGGCGAACCCGCCGCCGCAGCGAGCATCGAGGTCTGGGAACTGGAGGATCTACCACCGCTGGATGTACCCGGCGATCCCAATGATGGCTCTCGCCGCGAGTTTGGCATCCAGTATGAGGATCCCGTCGGCGGCTGCATGTCGGAAGGCGCACGCAATCGTGCGGAATGGATCGACCATTATGTGCAGTATGCGAAGCATACGGGTCAAAAGCTGCTGATCCATCCCATGGCTTGGTACCACGGTCCGGTCTATCCCTCCCAACGGGAGCCGTCGAGCGCCCTGGAAGTAGCGGTGGCCGAAGATCGAACCCAATATTTTCGTTGGACGACCCACCCCACGGATTGGTTCGCCACACTGCTGGAACGCTTCGGCGAGGAAAACCTGGAATTCCAAGGCTCCCTCACGCTTTTGCGGCTCGGCACCCTCATGGAAAAGATGAACATCGATCTCGATGCGATCAAAGGCGGCGCGGAAACCTACAACAACATGCTGTGGAATGACCACGTGCAGGAGAGCACGCGGGACTGGACCCCCCTCTACAACGCGCGCAATTTTAACGCCATTGCTGAATTGCTGAAAGACCGCCCATCCATCGAGCCCTATGGTGGAGACATTCCCCCCTTCGTGTATGGCGAACGCCCCAATACCGCCTATCCCATGGGGCCAATGTTTAACCCGCTCCATCCCACGGTCCAGGAAGCCATCCTGGGCTTTGTACAGGAAATCGGCGCGAAGTACGGAAAGTATCCCGCATTCAAGGGTATTTCCTTTAACATGTTCGGGTCTGCCATGCCCTGGTTCGGCTCCCTCCATTCGGGCTACGACGACTATACGGCGGCGCTTTTCGAGGCGGAAACGGGCATCAAGATTCCGGTGAAAGGCGATGCGCCGAATCGCTTTTCGATGCGCTATGCATTCCTGACAAGTACCTGCCGCCCGGCCTGGGTCGCATGGCGCTGCCGCAAAATCCGTGCGCTCTTTGGGAAGATTCATGCCACCCTGAGCGCCGAACGAACCGATCTGCGCGTCACCGTTACGCTCTGGTTCGAAACGGTTATATTCGGTATCTATGGCGCGGTGTCCGCGCAGCATCAACTCTATGCGCGCCCCGCCACCCACGTACTCCACCGGGAGGCCGGGATCGATCCAGCGCTCTACGGGGATACGCCCGGACTCGTCGTTGACGTGGAGCAGGGCAACCCCCGTGATAGGGGCGGCCACCCGCCCCATCCCGCGAGTGGGATGAATACGCCCGTTGAAAACTCGACCATGTATCGCGACTTTGATTTTCTGGATCAGGAATCCCTGGACGTGATGCACGCCCATGCACAACCGGGCGTTTTCATGTTCAACTGCTGGGTCGAGGCCTGGGGCAAACATGTATGGTCTCTTCCCGACCCCGACGACCCAAACCTGCCCGAAATGCGGCTGATGGACGGCGAGCCTGCGGAAGGTATTTTTCGCATGAATTCGGAGTATCCCGAAGATGATTTCTGGTGGAAATCCCAGTCGCGCATTACACCAGGCTTCCCTGGCGGCCCCCATTTTATGGAACCCTATGCCCACGCACTTGCGGAACTGGACGCCTGCCGAATCACGCGCGGCGGCCTGATTCTCGACAAGGCCCACTCGGCGGCCATTCAACCCTTTGCACAGGCCTATCGCGCGCTCCCCAAGGTGAAGTTTAATACCGTAGGCACAAAAACCGACCCCGTCGCCGTCCGCACCCTCCTCCACGACGGTGTGCGGTACGTCTACGCCGTAAATCGCGACTACTATCCGGTGGACCTCGAACTGCGCTTCGACAATCGCATCGGCACCATGCGCGATTTGGCCGTGAACACTGCGGTAGCGGCAACCGACACATGGCGCACGACGCTGGGCCCCTATGAACTTCGGGTGCTGTCGATTCCCAGGGAATACAGCGTCGTGGGTTTTGTGACAGCGGTACAACCAGAGATCACCGCCGACTTGACGGAGCGCACCATGGCCGCATTCCAGTCCTTTGAGAAACTTCGCGCGCAGGGGATGCTCATCCCCGGCATGGATCGCTTCGAAGCCCGAATGCGCAAGGCACTCTCCGAAAAACGCTATGCGTGGCTACGCCGGGCACTGACCGGATATATCGCGCGACAGGCCCGACAGCGCACGGCATAAGTCCTGGAAGCCATTTAGTCTAACGCTCACAAGGGGATGTACCAAAAGGGCGATGGGGGACCGACAAAACACAAGCCTCTCTATCGTTCGGGCAACTGCATGGCTTCTCGCTCGCGAACACCGATGAGGTAGAGGATGCCGTCCAGCCCGACCGTGGACAGGGCGTGCCGGGCGTGCAGTTTCACGAGGGGCTTGGCGCGGAAGGCGATGCCCAACCCCGCCAGGCGCAGCATGGGTAGATCGTTGGCCCCGTCGCCCACGGCCACCACCTGGTTCAGGCTGATGTTCTCCTGGGCGGCCAGCGTCTTCAGGCATTCGGCCTTCTTTTCGCCGTCCACAATGTCGCCGATGACTTCGCCTGTGAGCTTGCCGTCTGCCACTTCCAACTCGTTGGCGAACACATAGTCCACTCCCAGTTTCTCCTTGAGGTATTCACCAAAGTAGGTAAAGCCGCCCGATATGATCGCAGTCTTGTAACCCAGGCTGTTCAACGTGGCAAGAAGCCGCTCCGCACCATCGGTGAGGGGCAGGCGCTCGGCAATATCCGCCATCACGGAAACATCCAGACCTTTAAGCAAAGCCAAGCGTTGCCGGAGACTCTCCTTGAAATCCAATTCTCCCAGCATCGCGGCCTCCGTAATCGCCGCGACCTCCTCCCCCACACCCGCCGCCTTGGCCAATTCATCGATGACCTCCGTCTGGATCAGGGTGGAGTCCATGTCGAAGGCCACCAATCGCCGATGCCGCCGATAGAGATCGTCCGCCTGAAAGGCAATATCGATACCGGTATCGTGGGACAATTCCAGGAAACGCGCCCGAAGTTCATCTGCGTCTTCGGCAATACCGCGCACCGACATTTCCACACAGGCGTAGGGTCTTTCGGCGGCTTCGACCATGGGGATGCGGCCCGAAAGGCGGTGAATGATATCAATGTTTAGACCATGCGCGGCCAAGAGTTCGGTTACCGCAGCAATGTGTTCCGCTTCCAGACGCTCGCCCAGCAACGTGATTATGTGGCGGGCCTTGCCCTGCTTGTTGACCCACGCGTTGTAGTCGTTGACTTCCACCGGCTCGAACTGAATCTGCACCCCCAGTTCATGGGCCTTGAAGAGCAAATCCTTGAGAATCGGTGCGGACTGTGCCGATTCGGGCACGCGAACCAGCATACCCAGAGAAAGCATCTTGTGGATAACCGCTTGACCGATATCAAGAATGGTCACGTCGTAGGCGGCAAGGACACTGCTCAACGAGTGGGTTACACCAGGGCGGTCTTCGCCATTGACGCTAATGAGGAAAATTTCGCTCAAGGCCCTTCACCAATGCCAAACTGCTTCATATGATGGGTGACATGGAGATAGTGGAAGCGTTGCCAATTCAATGGTGAAAAGGGTCCGAAGAAGGGGTGCATACGGGTGGGCAAATTACCTTGGGCAATGCCCTCCAGATAGCGGTCTATAGACTCCGTCAGCACGTCAAGTGTTGCGAGAGGAAAGAGCTGTTCTTCCGACACCCCGTCGGGGCGGGGAAGTTTTACGTTGTGGGGAATCTCTTTTATTCCGAACAAGATGATATGCCTGAAAAAGTGCCGTGTCTTGAAGGTGCCCCGGAAGGGCATCTCGGGGCCTTCGCCCATGGTGTACAAGATGGCGTGGTTCAGATGACCAAATACCTGCCCCCGGGTCATCGTGCCCCACTCGGGTTTAACGTCTTCGGCCAGAGTGGCCATCCGCTCCTTTATTGTCTCGCTGAAAGCCTGGTCAAATGTCTTCATGGGATATCTTCCTCGGTTTTTTTCTATCACGGCTGCAACCACTATTGTATGCCTATCGTCCCGCTACGATGCAAGGTAAGCCTTCACGGCACCGGCAACGGAAGTCGACAAAAATACCGGCGGGATTTAGCCGTGCAAGAATCGCTGTCTCTTATTCTGACCCCTCTCCTTCGCCTATAGGAGCTACACGGCTAAGCCCTGATAGACCTACCCGTGTGGCACCCGCCAGTTGTTTTTCAGGGTCAAGATAACACGACCCAACGCTTACGATGCGAGCTGCCGTTGCACCCCGGATCTGACCTTGCTAGAATGGGCCGATGGAACAATTCCGGCTTGAAATTACCCCCACCCTCGCCCGCCATATGGCCTATGAAAAATTTTGCGATCGCCCCACACGTCTTCTGGTCCTGGAGGGAAATTACTGGGTGGATCAGGCCTGTGCCCGTGCAGCCGAAGCCATCGGCTGGGAGGTCGTCCGTGCCCCGGTGAAAATGGTTGGCACGATGTCGCGTGATATGTTGAAGGACCTTTTCGAAGCTGTCGTCAGACACCGCCCCGACTTTGTGCTCTCCATCAACCTGAGCGGTATGGATGTGGACGGCATGATCGCCCGCTTCCTGGCCGATCTGAAGCTTCCCCACGCCACGTGGTTTGTGGACGGACCCCGGGCCATTATGGCGGGCAATCAAACATCGGCCACGCCCTACACAGTGGCCTTTAGCTGGGAACCCGCCTATGTGGATTTCCTGCGGGACTGCGGTTTTGCGGATGTCTTCGTTGTGCCCTTGGGTCTTGACGATACACTCTTTAAGCATCCTCCCCTGGATGATCACATTCACCCGCCGACCTTTGTCGGCTGTTCCATGACCTATGACGCGGTGCGGGAATGGGGTTTCGTAAACAAGAATGTTGAACTGAAAACTGCTGTGGACAGGGCGTTTCAGGCGGGCCGCGTTGATCGCACGCATTTTGCTCAAGGAGTTCATGCCGTGCTGGGACACACGCCAATTCCGTTGGACGAGAATGCGCTGCATCACGCGGAGCGCATATTCTTTATCGAAGGAACCCGGCGTTTGCGCCAGGCGCTGGTGGAGGCTCTCGACCTCCATGTACGTGGGGACGGAGACTGGCAGGCGATTACAGCGCGCTATGGACCGCCCTTGGATTATCACACGGAGCTGGCAGCCTATTATCGAAACTGCCCGATCAATCTGAACACCACCAGCGTGCAAATGGTCACAACGGTAAACCAGCGCGTCTTTGATTGTCCGGCGGCGGGCGGCTTCCTGCTGACGGATAATCAATCCGATTTGCAGACGTTATTTGATGTCGAGCAAGAAGTCGTATGCTACGACACGCTGGAGGAAGCCAAAGAGAAAATGCGGTGGTTTCTCGACCATCCCAAGGCGCGGCGGGAGATCATCGAAAGGGCACAAAAACGCATCTACGGCGAGCATTGCTATCAACATCGCCTGAAGACGATTGCGGGGCACCTCAAGGGGATATACGGGGGCTGAAGGGGCTTGTGGACGAGGTGGACCAAGTGGACAGCCCGAAACGTCCACCGAGTCCACTTCGTCTACCCTGTCCACTGATCAGCAAAAAAGCCGATACCCGCGAGGGGTACCGGCCAAAATGATTTTATTGCGCGTTGTCCTTACGCGGTAGCCGCTGCCTGGCGTTTCTCGAAGCGCTTGCGCTCTTCGGAATTGAGGACGGCCTTCCTTACGCGGATGCTCTTGGGGGTAATCTCCACCAATTCATCGGGGGCGACCCACTCAAGGGCGGTGTCAAGGGTGAGTTCGCGGGGCACATCGAGTCCCGTGCTGTGATCCTTGCCGGAGGCGCGGTGGTTGGTGAGGGCCTT
>JAJRPE010000031.1 GCA_024280935.1 Candidatus Hydrogenedentota bacterium | reverse complement strand
TTCCGTCGATCTCATGTATCCGCACGGGCAAGCCCCACGGGGCTTGTCCGTGGCACCCGACGTTTTTCTGTTGAGGGAAGTTTCCCGTATCGTGAATGAGCAATGGTTTTTCAGTCGTTCGCCGCCTCATAAAAACAACCCCGAAAAGATAAAGGCCAGCCCCAGAATCCCACAGACAAAGACCAGCCACCAGGTGAACACGTTCTTGTACCAGCGGTCGCCCATATCCGCACCGCCCACCTACAAGGCTCGCCAGTTAATCATCAGGCTCTGGTCTACCTGCTCTACGCGTGGTGGTGCGGTCATCAGGCTTACCACAACGCAGACCACCACACAAAAGAGCCAATTGACAATGGCCTGATTGGCGAAGGGGGCTATCCAGGCAGGATGGCTGGGCACATACTCCACATAAAGTTTGAGTCCAATACCCAGGGCAAAACCCAGGAAAACCGCCGCCGTAGCGCCTTTGGCATTAATGCGCTTGAAAAGGATACCCAGGACAAATATTGCCGAAGAAGGCGGGGCGAAAAAGGCATAAAGCGATTGGATGTAGACAAAGAGACTGCCGCCCAGTTGTCCGATAAACCCGGCGAGCACCATGGCAACAAGCAGCACCACGGTCGAGGCCGCAATCCCAACACGCACCAATTGCTTCTGATCGGCCTCGGGCGCGAAGAGTCGTTTGTAAAAGTCGAGGGTGATAATCGTGGCCGAAGAGTTCAGCACCGAATTCACCGTGGACTGAATGGCACCAAAAAGCGCCGCCAGAAAAAGCCCGCGCAGCCCCGTTGGAACGATGGTCTGGAGCATATGCACATACCCCTTGTCCGCTTCAGGCTGCACTTCCGTCCATGGCTTCAGGAGCACCTCCGGGTATTTCGCAAAAAGGATGAGACCCGGCAGCACAATGATGACTGGCATCATAATTTTTATCAGGCCAGCGAAAACAATGCCCATACGCGCATGGTAGGTGTTTTTTGCGCCCAGCACCCGTTGAATCATGAACTGATTGAGCACGTTGTACCAGATACTGATCGTGAAGGTAGCGAAGATGAGATTGGGCCAAGGCCAGAGCGCGTGGGTCGCGGGCTGTATGATAGAGAGGCGGTTATAGTCCGGGGTACCAGCAATGGTCTGGGCCGTCGCATCGACCGCCTCCTTCCATAGCCCCGTGTTTGCCTGGTTCGCCGTCAGCATGTAGTTGAAGCCCGCGATGATAGAACCCGATTCGCCGCCCAGCATCTTGAGTCCCAGCACCGTCACACTCAGTCCCCCAAGGATCATGACGATCACCGTAAAGAAATCGGTCCAGGCCACGGAAGACAGGCCGCCATAAATGGCCCAAGCGCCCGCGAAAAGTCCCAGCACGATAATCGCGGTCCACAGAGGCCAACCGAAGAGAGTCTCCAGCGCCAGGGCACCGCCATAGAGCACCGCCGCCAGAAAAGCCACCACATTGCTGAGCACCGTTACAAAGGCAAAGGACTGACGCAGGGTTCCGTTAAAGCGGCGCTCCAGGTATTCCGGCATGGTAAAAACTTTGGAGGCCATGAGGAAGGGAATAAAGAGCCAGATGATCAGCGAAAGGCTGAATACATTCAACCACTCCGAATCGGCGACGCAAATGCCATAGACAAAGGTCGCGCCAATCATGCCAATAAAATGTTCCGTGCTGATATTGGAGGCAATGAAGGAACCGCCCACCACGTACCACGGCAAGTTGCGTCCCGCAAGGAAATAGTCGTCTGCACTCCCGCGTTCTTTCCTGCCCGCCCACCAGCCCACCAGCGATAGGGCCACGAAAAACGAGGCGAAGGCAACATAGTCAAAAAGACTCAGAGAAAACGTGCTCATGTCCTGCATTTATGAATCCTTCGCGAGTATTTCAGGGACGGACCCGCACCAATCGCTTCGTTGAACCAAGTGAACTGGCTGGCGAACCGGAAACCGAGGTTAGCAAGAGAATCGCAGGTGCGCGGGCCTGTCCCGGTGGGCCAAGTGAAGAAATCGACGGCTCCTGCTGAGTCCACCGGGACATGCCGCCGCATTTTCGTGACCCCTCTTTCCCAAGCGTCATTTGCTTGCCACTGGGAACACCCTGTTAAATTTTCGGTCGCTGGCGGCGGTACGTCCCTCTGAGACGGACCCGCGCCCAACACATCGCTCAACCAGGATATGCGATTACACTCCGTGGCATCCTGGGCTTCAACAAATAACCTACGGGTGCCACGGATAGGCCTCTCAGGGCTTACCCGTGTAGTTTCTACCGGTTGAGGGAAAGAATCCAGATTCAGAGGCAGCGTTGCTGCACGGGTAAACCCTACCGGGCCTACCCGTGGCACCCGCCGGTCTTTTTGCCAACTATAGTTTCCCATCATCTACCCATCCTCCTCAATCACAACATAGCCAACTCCCGCGAAGCGTGCAAAAGCCGCCAGGACATCCTGACAGTCGCCGTAAACCAAGGCACAGTGGTGGGTGCCGCCATGCTCCGAATAGACCTCCAGAAAATCACCCAGGGGAATTTCTGGCTTGATCCAACCCCGAATCCAGTCCTTGTAATCCGGGTGGGTGCCATCTCCCATGACCGTGACGGGTGCCACGATCAACCCGAAGGTATCTTTCGGACCCGGCGCGATGTTCACCAGGGTAGCTGGACCCGGTTGGGGTACACAGGCGATAGCCACGGGGTTCTGTGCTGCGGTAAAGGGAAACTCCTTTTCATAGAGCCGCGCCTTACCCGCCGCCACCGCCGGGTTGAATTCGCCCATGTGGGACAGGAACACGGTGCCGCCCTCCCAATCGGGACAAAACATTTCGGTGAAGGTGGTGGGGCCAATGGCCTTGCTCAAAGCACCGACCAGCGATGCCGTCAATACGTCGCCCTCCCCCGCATAACCGAGTCCCCGGGCCATGGCCTTGGAGCACTCCAGAAAGGGCACGGTACACAAGGGGCCGGTGGATGTGTCGAAGGCGAGAAAATTCATGGAGAACGCGTCGTAGCCATTCGTATCCAGATAATCGCGCAAGCCCAAACCGAGCCGGACGGAAGGCTTCCGCACCAAAACGTGCGCATCGACATCGAAATGTTCGTCCTCTTCCGTCATTTCGGCGGCAATCTGCTCCTCCGTAATGGCATTAACGGATTCCAAGAGCGCGGCGGGTTCAATCTCGTCCACAAGAATGCCCAGTTCCTTCGCAAGGAGGCTTTCCTCCACATGAAAATCGCCCATACCGACAAAGGTCGGACCAATCCGCAATACCCGCGTCGTCGCCAACATGAAGGCCGCATGAGCGCCACGAATCACCGCGTACGCCCGGTCCATGGTACGGACATTGGACAGATGCCCCGCTACAATCACATAGTCTTTCTCACGCCGACGTAACATAGATGCCAGGTCTTGCAACCCATGGATGCCGTGATTATGGAGCAAACGGAGCGGGTCCACGTCCGGGCCGAAATCGGCATGGGGTGTGGTGTCCAGCATGAGGATGGGCAGGGACGTTTCCGCGAGGGCATCGACCGCCTCCAGGGAAGGCGAATAGGTCAAATGCAGCGTGACAATACAATCGACCGCTTCCTCCTCAAAAAGGGCAACCGCAGCCGTCACCTCAGCAGCGACCCGGCATATGGGTGCCTCAACGACCTCCACTTCGCGCCCACGAAAGGCGCCAACCACATCCGTCAAAAAGGGTGTGAGTTCACCGCACAACTTTGGCAGGGCCTCGTCATAAAGCTTCAGATACAGGGGAAGCAATCCAATTTTTGGGCCGTCGGTGTTTGTCATCCTATTGCTTTCCTTTTCACGGCATAGGCCTGCCCTGCCGTCACATCGCTGTAGAGGCGCTCAAAGGCCTCAAGATAGCCGATGTAGCCCTGAGAAAGCGCGTCGCCGTGGACCGCCCGGCCCGGACGAACACGCCGCACCTTCGCTTTGGCCACGTGCGCGCCGAAGGCATGGAGCGCGCCTCGGGTCCCCATCCACGATTCGTCTTCGATTTGAAATACCGGCGAGTCGCCGAAGAGTCGGCCTATGATTTGTTGAAACTGAATCCCCTTGCTCGCCCCCCCACTGAGCACCACGCTGTCGATGGTACCCGTCGCCATCACCTCGGCGAAAACCCGTGCCAATTCGTAGCACATTCCCGCCACCGTCGCACGGACAAGGTCATCTCGGGTCGTGGATGGCCCCATGCCCAGAAAACACGCACCGCCCAACAGTTCCGGGTGTAATGCATTGGGACGGTTGAGCCACGGCAAGGCCACGAGTCCCTCGGGAGGAAGCACCGCGCTCTTGAATACCACCTGTTGTTTCTTCAAGGCTTCCTCCGTGTTTCCATCCACCAGGGTGGACAAGGCCCAGTCCCACGTCACGTTACCGGTCAGAAGGGGCATGATAATCAACGGCTCCGACCCCTTGGGCGACGGAATCGCAAATTGAAACGGAGCGGCTCCCTGGATACCTTCTGGCAAGCAAAAGTTCCCGACCCACGCCGTACCCAGCGAGCATTGAAGCGGCCGCTCCGACACGTGGGAGGCCGCAAGAAAGCCGGCTTCGTGATCCATATAGGGACCCGCAACAGGAATCCCCTCGGGCAACCCAAACAATTTCGCAACCGCGCTGGAGAGGGGATGAAATTCATGCCCCTGTCGGAGCGGCGCAACAAAACCCGTAGAAATATCGGCAAGGGCCGCAAGCTCTTTCGAGAGAGACTGGGTTCGTGCATCGTAACAGCCGATTTGCATGGCATTGCAGGCATCTTGCCGCCAGAGGCCGGTCAGATGATGATAGACATATTCCCCCGCGCCCACATAAAGATTGCAATCGTCCAAGAGCTCGGGCGCGTGCTCACGCAGCCAGGCAATGCGGGCCAAGCCCATGCCGGGTTCATCACGCAGCGTGCGGGTACGCCAATAGCGGGCGGGCTTGCTCGCGGCCAGCTCCTGGAACTGCGAAAAGGCACGTGCATCATTCCACAAAATCATGGGGGCATGGGCATCGCCGGTTTCACGATCCGCAATAATGGTACTGCCCCCCTGGGCCGCGAGGGCCATGCCCGTGACCTTTTTCAGGCCACCCAGGGTCTTGCCCAATTGCCCGATGGCGCTGCGCAGTGCGCGGACGACGGCTGCGGGGGACTGTTCCCGCCACCCATCACTATCGAGTTCGAGCGGTAGGCGCTTTTCCACGCCATGAAGCATTTTGCCGGTCTTGGGGTCAAAGGCCGCGACCTTGAGGGCCGTCGTGCCCAGATCAATGCCGATGAGCATCGCGTCCCCCTTTCGCGTAACGCACGTCCTTCACGCAGTCTTTCAGCCAAACCCGATGATTTCTGGTAACGCCACGGTCCGTTACGAGATGCCCAATCTGGGACCAGTCCGCAAACTTCACAAAGGAGGTGCGGCTGAACTTTCGGCTGTCGGCCACCAACACCGTATCCTCCGCCACGTCGATCATAGCCTCCGATACCCGGGCAATACCCAGGTCCGTGGTATAGAGTCCCCGTTCGTCCAGCGCATCGGCACCCAGTATGGCCAACTGCACACGGAATTTTCGGAGATTATCCTCCGTAAGGCTGCCACTGAGGTCGGGACTATCCTTGCCCACGTCGCCTCCAAGCAGTACCACGCTCACGTTGCTGTGGGTGTGCAAAGCCGATGCCACCGCCAAGGAAGAAGTGAGCACCTGCAAGCGCTCAATGCCACCCAAAGCACGGGCCACCTCCAGCGTCGTCGTGCCCGTATCAATGACAATGCGCATACCCGGCTCCACCAGGGCCGCGGTCGCACGGGCAATGGCCTGCTTTTCTTCGATGCTGGTCCGATTCCGCTCCAGAAAGGCGAACTCCGCCACCGATTTTTTCGAAAAGATGGCACCACCATGGGTACGGGTAAGGGCACGCTCCCCTTCCAGTGCCTCCAAGTCCCGACGAATGGTCATAGGCGTAACCTCAAAATCCGAGGCTAACTCAAGGACAAAGACCTCCCCCACCGCCGAAAGGCGCTCCAGAATAGCGCTTCGACGGGTGGTAGCCGTCTGCTTTTTTTGCGTACCGTTTTTCAACCGAATATCCTACGGTGACTGGGAGATAACCAATATCTTTCTAACCGTAAAAGAACCAAATTATGTAGGACGGCCGTCTCGGCTGTCACGACAGACGGCACGTCTGTCCAAGACCCAAGGCGTGCGAAGGCCGCGAACGGCCTCTGACAACCGGGACGGATGTCCTACATTCTGCGCACTTCGTATCGAAAGTCCTTTGGATCGCGGCCAACAGCTACTCTACGTCCATTCGTGGCTCAAGTGTTGTTTACGAAGGTTGCCAAGACCTGTTCCATCTTCTCCAGAACACAATCCACCATTTCATAGCCCGCAATCAGGGGCAACTTCGTCAAGAGCGCGGGCGGACAATCGGCCTTGTAGGTCTGGGCGCTGATATCGAGGCCTGCCTCTACCAACTTCGCTGCAATCGCCTTGGCGGTCGTCAAATCGCGAATAAACAAGGTGGACATATGGGCGTCTCCGCCAACAGCGGTAATCAGCCCGTCAAAACGGGTGGCCAAGTCACGCAGACGGGTGGCGTAGTTTTCGCCTACAGCACGGGTCACATCGGCATTCGCCTTCGCCCAAGCCAGCGTAATCAGATAAGAAAGGGAGGCGAGCTCTTCTTGCCCGTTGGTGACGAGGGCGCCGAACTGGGGCAAGTCGTTGTCCATGACCGCGCTGAATATAATTCGGGACGCGGGATACTCCCCGCCGGGAAATCCCTTGCCCACGGACACGAAGGTCGGCTTCAACCCATATTCGCGAAACATAAAGATGTTGGCGTTCCAGATGCAAGACTGAATTTCATCGCACACCGTCGGCACGTCGTGCTCGGCGCAACGGGCATAGGCCTGTTCCAAGAAGTCTTGTGTCAGTACGAGTCCGCCATAATTCATCATCACGATTTCGTGAAAGAAACCGGCAATCTGCGTTGTGTCGGTGTTGTACGTCTGAAAAGCCGCTTCGAGATCGGCGTGGCTATTGGGACGAATGGCTTTGACCTTAAACACACCGGCCTCATCCAGCGCTTGGGCCATCTCGGGCCACATGCCGCGCATGATCTGGGTCAAGATGGTAGTGCCGTGATAGTTCGCGCCCAGCCCGCCTTCTTCGTCGCCAATCACGAGAATCACCGGTGTCTTCCCGGCATGTTGCGGCCTATCCATTCCCGGTTGCACGCGGTAGAAGCGTGCCAGAATCATCTTGAGCGCCGCTTCCAGCGCGAGGCTGCCGGTCTCCAGATTCAACACCCGGTTCATCACATCAAGTCGGCGGGTTTCGAGCACCGCCTCCAGGCCTGCGGCATCATCGTCCGCGAGTCCATTCACCGTTGCAACCAGCACACGCTCCAGCACCCGTGTAATGTGGCCCCGGGTGTTGTTGTGGGTCGCATTGGGAATGCCCAAGCGGCGTGCATGCTCAATAAGCTGATAACCGGGAAATCCGTGGCCCAGCGATGCGTGGTAGTGCTCGCTCTTCGTCGTGAGGTAGAGCGTGCCATTTTCGCCTATACGGAAGGGACCCAGTCCATTTATCGGGGCCATGGCACACCGCGTAGCCCCATTAAAACTGTCGATGGACGCGCCCGGCGAGGTCGGAGACGGTCTCGTCGCCACGACAACCTCACCCACATCGCCCATCATCCCATTGAGCCGCACCTGAAAGGCCGCCGGAAAAAAATCAACCGGGGCCATCGCCACGGCCAGAACATCCCCCTTCGATTCACCCGTCAAAAAGCTTCGTCCGCAGCACACGGCTTCCATAAAATCCGCGCCACAGAGATCCGCAAGGGACAAGGCCACGGTCTTAAACTCGGTCTCTATCGACACCATGCGCACCGATTCCTTTCGACTACAGAATGTTCTTTTATGTTTGCTTGTGTTTCTTAGGGTACCTAAAGCCATCAATAATTTCAAGTGACCCACTTGCCCCGCAAAATGAACCTTGGGTACTTTTCGGCGTAGTGACAATAGAAGTGGAGAGTATTTCGACTCGTGGAAAGGAAATAGCATGATCATGAAGCTAAAGCCTTGGTCGCGCAACGCAAGAACCTATGTCCCGCTTATAGCAGCGGTTCTGAGTGTGTTTGGGGCATCGTTGTTCTGGACAACGATGCAGGAAACCAATCGATCCAAGCCATTGCCTCCGCCGGGAATAGATGTCGACGCACTGACCGACCGGGAGTTACTCGAATACCTTGCAGGAGACTACTTCCGTTGGCCCATTGCACCATTGAAGGAACGGGCAAGCCACTATACGGACGAACAACTGGGCGAGTTGTCCGCTCTTATCGTGGAAATCGCTTTCCCATTGCGCCCGGAAGATGAGATCGGCCTGGGATTTCTATCCATTACGGACCGCTATTTGCCTGCGGAATGGGCCTACTACACAGAAGATGAAGGCATGAAAAGACGCCGCGATCACACCCAACCCGTGGTCGATTTCGTGCGGGTCCAGCAGCGACTAGCCACGAGAAATATGCCCGTCGACCTGGAGAAGCTCCGGGCCTGCTACATCGCGCTGGATGACCCCACTCAGTACCCCCAGTTGCGCCCCCGGGGCTCCCACTGCGGAATGGGTGACCCGGACGTATGGAATCTTCAACAAGACATCGTCGAGATCCTCGGCAAATCTGGCGTCCTCGGTGTCGAGTACCTGTATAGCCTTGGCTATAGCGGCCTTCAACTCGGAAAAGCCTTGTCCGAAGCGGGCCGTCCGCAAGATATTGACGCATTGGTTGCGCTCGTCGAGGCGGCCCCCACACCATCCGAGAAATTGGGGTATCTTCATTTCCTCGCGAGGTCCGACACCACCTTACACACTGATGCCGCAACCAGCCTTTTGCGACGTTTGATTGGTCGCCACCTGAAGGATGCCGACCCAGAACTTCGGCAGCGCGCGGTATATTGCGCGGGTGATCTTGGCGATGTCACTTTTCTTCCCATTCTTGAGAAAATCGCGGCAGAAGACCCTCACACAGTCCCTGCGGAACCCAAGCAATCAAACAACTTCACGTCGCAGGAATATCCCGTTCGAATCGCCGCCACCTATATGGTTAGGAAGCTGACGGAGGATGAATAGCGTAGGCGTACAACCTAACGTGGAGACTGACGGCATGTCCATGACACCCAAGAAAATGTGGATTGTAGCCCTGTTGGGGGTACTCCTGCCCATACTCGTATTCACGGCACGCTATCGAACCCAGCCCGTGGCTACCAACTCATCCAAAGTCGATATAGCGCCGATGTCCGATCACGACCTTCTTAATCGTATCGCGGCGGGAAATTCGGGATGGCCTGTCAACATGCTCAAGGAGAGGACCCAAGACTACGATGACGATCAACTGGCCGAGCTGGCCGAACTTATTGTGGATATTGCGGTCCCCCTGCGCGCAGAATACTTCTACAGGATCGAATTCCTCGTCCTCGCAAAAGAATTTCTTTCGACCGAACGGAGTTACTACGTTTTTCGCGAAAGCAACCGGATACGTCAAGAACAAATCCAACCGGTGGTAGACTTCATAAAATCAAAACTAAACCTGTCTAATCCAAGGACACTTGCCGACTTAGGCGTACTCAAGGCCTACTACCTGAAACTCGAAGACCCAGCGGTCTACCCCAAGCTGCATCCCAAATCGGCCACTATGAACTGTTTCAACGATCCTACGGCCCGGGGTTTGCAACAAGACATCATCAGTATTCTCAAGTCAAGCGGGGCACCCGGCGGCGAACTATTGGACGAGATAGGTTACGAAAGAAGTCACCCCATCCAAAAATAAAGTGGACGTAATCTGCTACACTGAATCCGCTGTATGATCGCCATGATTCAGAATAAAATGGGCCGCCTGGGGGTATACCTCAATGGATGACCCGCCGTGCACGGTGAAATAGCAGAATAGACGGGCAGATACGCTCAAAGGAGGGCTACATGGTATTTCGATTGTCATTGTGGGCTATTCCGGTGATTGTCCTTGGACTGTGTGCTTCGGGGTGCAACCAAGACGAGTTTGCCCGAAACCTGAACGCCGCCAAACGGGGAGACGCGAGCGCACAATTTAACCTCGCCGTCAGCTATGACGACGGAGATGGGGTCGCGGAGAACGACACGGAGGCCGTGAGGTGGTATAGGGCTGCCGCCGAGCATGGACACGCAGATGCGCAACTCAACCTCGGCCTCATGTACAGGCATGGGGAAGGTGTTGAGAAGAGCGATGTGGAGACCGCGAGATGGTTCAGGGAAGCGGCCGAGCAAGGTGATGCGGGTGCCCAGTTTAACCTCGGCATCCTGTATAGGGCTGGGGCGGGGGTAGAGAAAAGCGCCGCAGAAGCCGCCACGTGGCTTACAAAATCCGCCGAGCAGGGTCATGGGAAGGCACAGTATCACCTTGCCCTCATGTATGCGTATGGAACGGAGGTAAAAAAGGACGAAACAGAGGCCGCCGCATTGTTTGCCAAAGCTGCGGCGTTGGGTCACGCGGAAGCACAGTATCACCTTGGCGCCATGTATCTGGATGGAAAGGGCGTGGAGAAGAGCGACATTCAGGCCGCCGCGTGGTGGGTCAAATCCGCCGGGCAGGGGCACGCAAAGGCGCAATACCTCCTCGGCACCATGTATCTGGATGGGAGAGGTGTAGAGAAGAACGCCCTTGAAGCCTCCAAGTGGTACACCAAAGCAGCCGAGCAGGGTGTCGCGAGTGCGCAATATAACCTCGCCGTGGGGTATGACAATGGAGAGGGCATCGACGAAGACAATGCGGAAGCTGTCACGTGGTACACCAAAGCGGCTGAGCAAAATCACGAGAAGGCGCAGTTTAACCTCGGCCTCATGTATGACAATGGGGGGGGCGTTGAAAAGAACCCGGCGGAGGCCATCAGATGGTATAGGGCCGCCGCCGAACAGGGTCACGCGAAGGCGCAAATTAATCTCGTCGGTATGTATGTAAAAGGGGACGGTGATGAGGATGATATCGCTGAGGTTATGCGATGGTGCAGGGCATCCGCTGAGCAGGGCGATGCAGATGCCCAGTTTTTCCTTGGCCGGATGTATGCATGCGCCGCGTGTGTCGAAAAAAATGTTGTCGAGGCCTACATGTGGCTTAGTCTGGCAGCCATCGAGAAGCCAGACGCGGCATCAGAGCGTGACGCACTCGAGAAAGAAATGAGCAAGGACGAGGTAGCCGAAGGCAAACACCGGGCCTCCGAGTTCAAGCCCAAGACCTGGGAAGAAGTAAAAGCCCAGCATCCATGAATCTGGCCTATGGGTGTTTTCGGTGCTAAGCCTTCACCCGAAGATATTGGCAAGCATTGACGCAGAAGAGATGAAACCGCAGGGACTGACGCGGACCGAATACTTCAGGTATGCGGGAAAAGATCGGTTTCACACGCTGAATTTATTGAAAACCATGTTTGCCCGAAAGTCCGTGTCTGTCCCGTCGTTTGCGAAAAGCGCGTCGGAATTTCCGCCAACGACAGGACAGCCACGCCCGGAAAAAGCGCCTGCCGTTGAGCCAAAAGGATTCTTGAGATCCTGTGAAAACAAGAATATACCACGCTGCTGGGGGCGCGTCAGTCCCTGCGGCGGCCTTGCATGCCCCGCGCCCGAAATCAGGAGGGCGGGTTCAGCCGATGCACGGGGTTCATGGAAGAGTCCGAGCCGCCTTTGCTGACATCACGCTACCCTTGCTGCGGACTGGAAAGTCCGCACTCCTGCCGACCGTGAACAGCCATCCAATTTCTCTGCTGTATAGTTGTACCATCCATCGAAAGTTTACACGCCCGAAAAAAGTAGGTATCATACGGACAGACAGGTATAGCCGCACCAAATCCTTGAAACCCATGGTCCGTTCGCATGAGAGGTTTACGCCACCGATGGAGAGACTCCCCATAACTCTGGCTGCGACTGATGACGCATCTGCCTCAAATCGCCCCATTGGGGGTGGGGGAGCATCATGACGACACGCGGTGGCCATATCGATACGCCGTTCCCAGAGGGGCAAATCACGCAACGGAAGCCTCGTCCCCGTATCGACACGCCCGATCCGGCACACGAAACGCCGCCCCCCGCATCACCCTCGCCCGAACCCCAATTCTGGCAATTGCGTCAGCGGGCCAATCCCTATTTCATGGGTCGGGAGCGTGTTCTCCAAGAGCTTCACGAGCAGTTTCAGCGCCATTGCCTATGCCACCTCCATGGCCCGCTGGGATCGGGTACCACGCAATCCGCCCTGGCCTATGCCTTTCGCGCTCGCAGCCGCTTTGACGCTGTATTCTGGCTGGATGCAAAAAACGGTCTGAGTCTTCGATTTGGCCTGTCCCAAACCATCGATGAGCTAGGCCTGAACACGCACGAGGATCTGGGACATCAAGAACGCCTCAGCGTGATTCTGGGCTGGCTCGACACCCACGAGCGGTGGTTCCTCATCGCCGATGGCATCACCGACTACGCCGCCCTTCAAACCCTGCTCCCACCCCACCCCAAGGGCAAGATACTGCTAACTGGCCCTGCAGATCTCGGCCAGCCCACCATTCATGTCATCCACCATGGCCCCCTGGAAGACGCTGCCGCCTGCCAATTCCTGGAGCATCGCAGTCAGCAACCCGGTGCCAAAGGCTTGGAATTACTTGTGAAGCGGTTTGAAGGCAGCACCCTTTCCCTCTACCTCGCGGGTGCCTTCTGCCATACCGCCGGTGTTGCGCTCGGAGACTATGACGAGCGTATTGCGCAAAGCCTTGGTGCCATGAATGATGTTTCAGAGAATGCTCGGCCACGGGCAATCCTTCGAGCGACGGTGGAACAAAGCCTTCACTATGTGTCCAAACAAAATCCCACCGCACTTGAACTGATGGCCCTCTGCGCTCATCTTGACACGGAGACCATCCCACTGGTCACGCTTTATGACGGTGCCCCCTTCCTCCCAAAACGACTAAGCGCCTGTGTGACCAATCCAAGAGCCCTGCACCGAACCCTTTCAATTCTTTACCGCTTGGGACTGATCCAGTTCGAGCAGAACAGCGTCACCATACACCCCCACATACAATATGCTACACGATACCTGCTTGGAAAAGAGCAAGGGGATGCCTGGATCATGACGGCGTTGCGAGTTGTGCTGGAGGCCTTCCCAGTTGAAGCACACTATAAACACCCCATCCCCCAATGCTCCATGCTGGTGCCCCACGCCCTTGCGATCACAAAACTAAGCGAAAAGACCGAAAACCTGCGTGAAGGCACCGCCGCCCTGCTCAACCAGGTTGGACTCTATCTCCATGCCTGTGACGAGGTCGATATCGCCCGCAGGTGCATCGAGCGGTCCATTGCCCTGGCCGAGTCTCTCTACGGAACCTCCGTCCACCCCACCGTTGCTTCGAGGACGAACAGTCTCGGCGTTATCCTTCAGGATCAGGGGCACTACGAAGAGGCCCGCGACTGCTATCAGCGTGCTTTCGAACTCTGTGAAGAGATATATGGCCCCGCTTGCGATGCTGTTCTGGGACCCGCACACCGAAGCATGCTCACCATGCCAAGTCGAAATCTCTGCCAAGTCTTCGAGTTGATGGGCGATATTCCCGCCGCGAAGGCGGCCTACGAAAAGGCTATCGAGACCTTCATGGAGATTTACGCCTGGAATCACCCGCTGGTGGCAGCAAGTATGAATGGGCTGGGTCAACTCCATCGTAAGACCGGTGATTTGCGCTTGGCACAACAGTGCTTTCTCAAAGCCGTTCAGGCAGAAGAGCATGCCGAAGGCTCGGCCCCCGGCACCCTTTCACGCTACACACGCAATCTGGCCCACTGTCTGACGGAAACGGGAAAAATAGAGGAGGCACAGAAATTCTACGAGCACACGCTGGTCTGTGATCGGGAAGATTTTGGTGACGTACATGAACGGGTCGCGTCGGGCTTGCTGGGTTTAGCACGGTGCCACCGTGCCCGTTCTCGATTTGACCAGGCCCATCAATGCCTTGATGATGCCCTGGCAATTTGGAACGCCCTGGCCGAAGGCCCTACATCCGCCAAGGCCAATATATGGCGTCAGAAGGGGCGGTGCTACCGGGATTCCCGCGACTATGAAGAGGCCGTCGCCTGCCTTCAGAAAGCCCTGAAGACAACGGAAGCCGCCGCCGGCCCAACGAGTTCCGCGCTGGGGCCGGACTACATTTATCTGGGACGGACACTCGGTCGACTTGAACGACACGCCGAGGCGGAAGCAAGTTTTCTGAGAGCACTCCATCTCCACGAAGCGAATTCCTGGCTTAACGACAAAGATCTTATTGTACTATACACCCGGCTGGTTCGCGTCTGCCGCACCCAACAGGAATTCGTCCGTGGCGCCGACTATCAGAAGCGCCTATTGGAATTGAAACAACGGCTCTTTGGAAGTACCGAGGAGCGCGTGGGTGCCGATGCCTATAGTCTCGGCAATCTGTACATCGCGTCGGGAAACATTGACGAAGCCAAGCGCTATCTCCAGATGGCGTTGGATATCTACACGGATTCACGGGGTCCAGAGGACGAATTGTCGGAACGCGTCCGTCGGAAACTTGACACCGTGGAGTATCTGGAACTTCGTGATTCCTGAGCTTCGCGGTTACTCTTCATAGGCGCTGGAGGGTGTAGAGTCTTTACGCTCAATGAAGTCACGGCAAACCATAAACGGCGCGACCGGCGGGGTATCATCGAGATACAACTGCCAGCAACGCAAGGTCCCGCTCTTATCACCGGTCATACAGTAGCGGCCATTCTGGCTCAGGGATAACGGTGCCGCGCCCCTCAGACTCCGAATGCACTGGCCCGTCTCAAGGTTCCAGACTTTCATCGTCCCCTGAGAGGATGCAGATACGACGAATCGATTGGAAGCATCAATACAGACATCAACAACCGCAGTTCGATGCCCCCGCAACGTCCGCATGATCTCCCCCCGTCCCACGTTCCACACCTTCACGTTCTTCCCGCTGCTTGTCACCGCATAGGGCCGGGTCTGGCTAACGCTCATGGCCCGAACAGGGCCTTTGTTTTGGGACAAACTTTTCAGATTCTTCCCCGTCTTCAGATTCCAGACGCGCAACATGCCGGATTCATGGCCTGTGAGCGCATAAAGCCCGTTCTCGCTCAGCGACACACTGAGCACGGCGCTATCTTCGGTGTCGATTACGCGGATGCTTGAACCACGTGCGAGATCCCAAACACGCAAGGTGCCGTCCGTCCCCCCCGAGATCAGGATATTGCTGGATTCACCCAGATCAATTGATCGAACCGGCCCGTCATGGCCGGTCAATTCCCCGGTACACGTACCACTTTCCGAATTCCATATCCGAATAAAACCATCCTCTCCCGCCGATAGGCAAGACTTTTCACTCGCTCGGATTACCAGTGCATGGACCGTGCCATCATGGCCCGACATGGTCTGCCAAACCGTGCTGGAACTTCGGTCCCAGAGGCGAATCTTGCCGCCGTCGCATCCAGTAAGCACCCATTGCCCATCACAGGAGGCATGAACTGCGGTCAATGCGGATGAGTGGGCGCGGGCTTCCCAGATTGGCATCTTGTCCTTTGCCGCCCACTCATGCGAAATAGCCATGCCAAAAGCCACCTCCCGGTTCCGGTGAGCCGACTTGGGAAGCTCATCAAATATCATGCACGCGGTCGTCGCGTCACCACGTTCCACAAGAACTCTGGCCAGAAGGCACTTGGGCAACCAACTGTCCTCGTGAATAACACATATTCGATACAATTTTGCAGCCACCTCATTGTCTGAAATCCGACCATGGCGCCATTGATGCAGCGCGAGGTTGTAGCGTGCCTCGACGTGCTCCGGATCTGCGCCGCGAATCTCGACCCAGAGCGCTTCCGCTTCGTGCTTTTGACCGAGTTCCGACAGGGATACCGCACGATTGTTCATCAAGTCATATTGCTGCACTTCAATTTCAGGAAGGTGTCGAAGATAAGGCCGACCCAGTTCGCGCTCGTGAACCGATTCCAATAGTTTCGCCAATTCGAGCATGCCTGCTGGCCGATCTTCGGGTGCCTCCTCGAAGCACTGCGACAAGACCGGCAACAGGGAGGGCGGCATGACCGGTATCTCGTCATACCGGGCACCATGGCGCAACAACGTCTCCATGACCGTTCGGGCCTCCAACCCGTCCTGCCAGAAAATCTCCCCGCTGAACATCTCGATAATGGAAAGGCCCAGGCTCCAGATGTCGCTCTGAGCGGTTACTTCATCCAGTCGCTTATAGTCCGGCGAAACGTACACCGGCGTGCCGCCCAAAGGCCCCCAGCGAACCAGTTTTCCTGGGGAATCGCCGTCCCCACTCTCAATCTCACCCACACGAGCCAATCCAAAATCCGTGACCTTTACATCGCCTGAATTCGCCACGAGCACGTTTTTCGGCTTCACGTCCTGGTGGACAACACCGTTTTCGTGGGCATGATGAAGTCCCCGCGCCACCTGAATTGCGATATCCAGTATTCGCTCGACAACGGTATCCGTATCGCCTTCGTAAAGCCCTTTGTCCTTAATGAGGCGGCCAAGATCCTTCCCATCGACAAACTCCACAAAAACTCGGGGGACATTACCCAGACGCCGGACGCAATAGCACATTACGGTGTTTGGGTGGGGCGGCAGATTGGTCCAAGTCTCACACTCGTGCTCGAAGGTATCCACCCAGCCACGTTTCTTTGCAAGCCGTTTTTTCGGACTCTTCACCGCGACATCGATACCCCAGCCGCGATGGTGTACCCTATGGACCACCCCCATACCGCCGCGCCCCAATTCCCCGCGAACATCGTACATCTCCATGAGGAGATCGCCTTTGCTCCAATCGAAGGGAATCGAATCCACGTCGTAGTGGGGAAGCACCTCCCGGTCAGAAGGATGCACTGGGGGTGTCACGTTGTTAAACGTCACATAGACAGGGAATTTACATTCTGTACATCGGCACATACGGCCAAAGTGCCGACTCCGCACACGCATCTTATTGCCGCACTTGCATGTGACACTGTAGCGCTTGAGTATTAGCTTCTCTGTCGCCAAACCAACGCCCCTAACCGGTTGTCTGGACACTGTCCCAGTCCAGTACGCACAACTCACCTGTTACGTATGTCATCAAAAACATACGCAGATACGACAAGCCCCTCCGGCTTTTTATCACTATACCATCTTTTTCCCTTTTTTCGCCACACTTGTGGCCCTCGCCCAGCTTGGAAGGAGATATTTCGGGAATCGGGCACTACAACAGCTCCGTGTCAATGAAAACCTGTGAAGCATAGCCGCACAGCCTGAAAGCCGACTGGATATACCCAATCAACTGCACCGCGTATAAGATGACAGGGTTAATGACGCGACAGGCCCTGAATTTGCGCACCTGTTATTGGAGTTCCCCCTTCACCCCTCACCCTTCACCCTTCGTTTTCTACGCTTCTTCTGCTTACGAATCTTCTCTTGCCGCAGCGCCTCGGGACTCTTCTTCCCCAGTACTTTCTCCTCCATCAACTCACAAAGCCTCCGTCGGGCAAAAAAACGGTTCAGCGCCTGAGACCGCGCCTCCTGCACCTTCACCTCCAACCCCGAAGGACGATGGGTCAACTGGACGCACGATGCCGTCTTGTTCACCTTTTGTCCTCCCGATCCACTGCCCCGAATAAAGGACTCCGCCAGATCCTCCTCACGAATCTCGCACGCTTCCATCCGGCGCAGGAGTTCGGCTTCTTTGTTGGGCGTAACGCCAAATCGGGGCATGGCAACTTCCTTCGTTGGGGCTGGGGAATTGATCTTAATCTATCTGTATTTGCCCGATGCACGGATTTATATCGAGCGCATAGCTGAACGCGTTCGACATGGTGGGGTCGATGGTCCACGCAGTAGAAGATGCGACAGCGCGGGGATGGCGGAGGCGGGTTCCAATCCAGCCGTTTGCTATTCCCATTCAGTGACCCGCGCGAAATACGGGTGGTGCCGTGCCACGTCCAGGTGGCTTCCGCATACTCTCGGGGAGGGTCTTGATAATGGGGCCGCCGACGCGGGGCCAGAGGGCGGCGTTTTGCGCATCCAGTTGTGTGGAGGCGCAGATGCTTGTGAAGCAGTTCAGACTGGCCTTACAGACGTCGGTGCAGTCGGTGAGTGGATGGATCGGCATGAAGAAGTAGTAGCAGATTTCTATGGAGCCGATGAAAAGGCCCGAGGAGCCTTGGCAGATAACCACTTCGTAATAGGGCTCTCCCGGCGTGGGGCAGTGGGGGCATATCTTGTTGAGAATAGCGTCGTTCCAGAGCGCCTTGGCCACGCCAACGCCCAAGTCAAAATAGAGGGTCGTGATGGCCTTGGGCTGGGTCAGGGGCATATTGGCCAGGGAGTGGGCGGCGGAAAAGGCCAGGGCGGTCAAGACATAGCGGGATTGATCGGGTCCCGGTGTATTGGCCAGCACCACAAGGTCTTCCCACTGGGTGACACCCGAGGTCGTGATGAAGTCGAAGAGGGGTTGGGCATTATCACCGGAGGTCGCCGCAATCGCGGTTGCTGTTTCCACCAGCGCGCCGGGTTGAATGTCAAAGGTCGCCTCCGATTCAATGCCTTCCTGCTGGATGAAGTGATACGCATTGTTGGCGTCGAATTCCGTCTCGCCGACGGCGGGAATCCGGTACATGGCGGTAACGAGGCGATCAAGCATCCAACTGGAGACCAGGTAGTCCTCGCCGAAGAGGACCGCATATTTCTCACCGCTGGCGGGGAGGGAATGCACCACCATGCGCACTTGGCCGCCCGTGCCGGAATAGTAGAGTGCGCTCCCGTCGCTCTGGCGTGAAAAATACAGGAGGCCATCGCTTTCGCCCGAGGCCGCGATGCCTTCGCCCGGCGCGTCGCCCCATTCCTGGGTCCCAACCTTGGCGTGGGTTAGGCGCCAGGCATCCCACACCAGTGGCCCCACGCCACGGGCGAAGAGGGTATAGACTTCTTCAGGGGTCTGGTGATTCTGAACGAAGGCCAGGCAGTCTGCGGGATCGCCAAAGTCGCTGAAATCACTGAGGGTATAGGAACTCTCGTAGATGTTCCATTGGGCCAGGAGTCCGCTCAGGGTCCCCGGCACGATGGGCACGTCGCTATGGTTATTCAGGTATGACTGGCCCCAACCGGGCGTCAACGCGGCGGTATACATGGGAAAGCTGCACGTCCCATCCCAGCAACTATCGCCGTATAAGAGGCCGTCGGGGTCGTTCAGATCATCGAGGGACTTCGCGACGCACAAGGTTTCGTCGTAAATGGTGAAATAGACGGTGCTCCAGTACCCCACTGTGTCGGAGATATTCACGGTCCAGGCTGGCAGCCCGGAGCTATGGGTCTGGAAGCCTGTCACTTCCACGGTGAAGAAATCGCCACCCCGGACCCAGGTCCAAGCATTCCCCTCGGCCAGGGGCCAGTATTCGCCGATGCTGTAGTCGGCCGTGGTGTCGTAGCCAATGGACTTGACCGAAATCGTCAGAGCACCGCCATTGGAGGTCACCTGAAAGTCGGCGGTATTCATGCCCCTTGCCAGCAGTGCCGGATTTGCGGTCAGGCGCACGGTCGTAGTCTCCGCCGAAGCGGACATGGGATCGGCCTGCAGCCAGGGGGGGAGGTCCGCAATGGACCATGTCAACGTGCCTCCGCCGTTGTTGTACAGCAGAAGTGAGCCTTCGTTGCCCTGAGGCACGATCACCTCGTTGAGGTTGGTCCAGAGCCAGGGATCGCCTTCCCCCTCGCCTTCTCCTTCGCCTTCCACCGCCGTCCCCACGGGCATCACGCGGACGAGTAGCAGCGTGGACCCATTCTCGCCAGTAATAGTCAACACAGCCTGGTTTTCCACGTCCGTGGCGACCAGTTGGGTTGTGTCGATGGTTACCGTGATGTTGGCATCGTTTTCTCCCGAGGCCGGCATGCACACGGCCCAGGGCATCATGGATGTTATCTGCCAGTGCAGCGTGCCTCCGCCGCTATTGCCCACCGAAAAGCTCCCCGTAGTCTGCGGGAGCACAATCATGACCTCCATAGTACTCAGGGATAACTGAGGCGATTGGCTTTCACCCTCACCTTCGCCGTCGGCACCGTCGGGTCCGAGGGATACGACAAGGTCCACCGCAAAATCAGTGGCCACCCTGGCTCCTGCTTGGGGAGATTGGCTGACCACGCCGCCCACGGCGACGGTGTCATGGTTCTGCTCGGTTACCGTGCCGACGGTGAGACCCGCCGCGGTGATGGACGCTTCTGCGGCTGTACGAGCCATGCCCAGAACGTCAGGAACCACAACCGTTGGACCTGTTTCTGGACATCCGGCAAGGGCCAGTATCAGGACCAGTAGAAGCAGGGATGCCGACATTTGCTTTGTCGTTCGCATGACGAACCCTTCCAAGGCAAAGGCACCGGTACACGATCCCCAGTTGGCGGGCACACAAATCGCGTCAACAGCGCCACGCCAACCTTAACAATAGTTTACCCGATTTTACCGCAGACCGCAATTATGACCCATTTTGAATAGATTTCTCTCGTGAATAATAGAGACTGAATAATAGTGAATAATAGGGACAGCCACTACTTCATACTCCCTCCCGGCGTTTTCGTGGACGACCCACCGGCAGTGCGCGTACGCGGCGACCAAGGGCGTGCTCCAGCTTGCTGAGGAAACTGTCCGTTCCCAGTGGGCGGCCCGTCTGCGTATTCTGGCGGAACTTCGCCTGGAATTCCGGGTCTATACCCTTCTCCAACACACTGCGCCACCGGGCTTCGTCCCCCA